>CAZZKL010000001.1:0-18601 GCA_964655135.1 uncultured Roseovarius sp.
TGCAGCCGGTTCTCGGCCTCGTCAAACACCACCGATTGCGGCCCGTCCATGACCGAGCTGGTCACCTCTTCCTCACGGTGGGCTGGCAGGCAATGCATGAACAAGGCGTCCGGCCCCGCCGCCGCCATCAGATCGTCATTCACCTGATAGCCGCGCAGCATGTTGTGGCGGCGCTCTTTTGTTGATTGGCTGTCATGCATCGAAACCCAAGTGTCCGCGACCACCAAATCCGCGCCCTCAACCGCCTTATAGGGGTCGCGCTCAAGGGTGATCTTGCTGCCTGCTTTGCGCGCCAGACCGATGAATTCATCCTCAGGGTCCAACTGCGCCGGGCCGGTGATGGTCATGTCAAAACCAAACTGCCCGGCGGCGTGCAGCATCGAGGCGCAGACATTATTGCCGTCGCCCGCCCAGACCACCTTTTTGCCTTTTATCGGCCCGTGGTGTTCCTCATACGTCATCACATCGGCCATGATCTGACAGGGATGGGTGCGGTCGGTCAGGCCGTTGATCACCGGCACATCGGCATATTCCGCCATCTCAATCAGGACAGATTCGTCAAACGTGCGGATCATGATCAGGTCCACATAACGGCTGAGCACCTGCGCCGTATCGGCGATGGTCTCACCGTGGCCCAGTTGCATATCGGCACCCGACAGCAAGATCGTCGTGCCGCCCATCTGCCGCACGCCGACATCGAATGAGACCCGGGTGCGCGTCGAAGGCTTCTCAAATATCAGCGCGACAATGTGATCTTTGAGCGGCTGCTCATCATCCAGCGCGCCCTTAGGGCGGCCCTTGCGGGCGGTTTTCATCGCCTGCGCCTGATCAATCATCGCGCGCAAATCGGCGGCATCGGTTTTGTGAATATCAAGGAAATGGTTCATCTTATGTCTCCGCCTTTGCAACGCTGTCCGCCGCTTTTTCAAGCCGCGCCAGAGCCTCAGAAATATCGTCCTCGGATATATTCAACGGCGGCAGAAGTCGGATCACATTATCCGCCGCGGGCACCGTGATCACCCCGGCCTGATAGCCCGCATTCACCACATCCATATTCAGCGCCTTGCATTTCAGCCCCAGCATCAGGCCCAATCCGCGCACGCCCTCAAATACTTCCGGATGGGACGCCACCAGCCCCTCAAGCTTTTGCCGCAACAGCCCCGCGCGGGCGCGCACATCAGCCAGAAAATCCTCGGTGGCGACAATATCCATCACCGCGCCGCCCACGGCACAAGCCAAGGGATTGCCGCCATAGGTCGAGCCATGAGTGCCCGCCGTCATGCCATCCGCCGCCGCCTCGGTGGCCAGCACCGCCCCCAACGGAAAGCCGCCACCAATGCCCTTGGCCACCATCATAATATCCGGCGTGATCCCGGCCCATTCATGGGCAAAAAGCCGCCCCGTCCGACCCATGCCGCATTGCACCTCGTCCAATATCAGCAACAGCCCGTGCGCATCACACAGCGCGCGTATTTGTTTCAGGCTTGCGTCCGGCAGGGGCCGAATGCCGCCCTCGCCCTGCACCGGCTCCAGCATGATCGCCGCCGTTTCACCCTCAATCGCCGCTTCCAGCGCGTCCAGATCATCCCAAGGGACATGCGTGAACCCCGGCAAAAGCGGCCCAAAGCCCTTGGTCATTTTCTCAGATCCAGCGGCGGAAATCCCGGCGGCAGAGCGGCCATGAAAAGACCCCTCAAAGGTGATAATGCCCGTCCGCTCGGGCGCGCCTGCCTCATAAAAATGCTTGCGGCACATCTTTACCGCCAATTCACAGGCCTCAGTACCCGAATTGGTGAAAAACACCGTGTCGGCGAATGTCGCATCCACCAGCTTATCAGCCAAAACCTGTTGCTGCGGAATGTTATAAAGGTTTGAGGTATGCCACAGGTTTTCCGCCTGCTGCTTTAACGCTGCCACCAACGCCGGGTGCGCGTGCCCCAGCGCATTCACCCCGATACCCGCGCCCAGATCCAAAAAGCGGCGTCCGTCCTGCTCGATCAGCCAACTGCCCTCGCCTTTCACAAATGTCAGGGGGGCGCGATTATAGGTTGGCAAAACTGTGGTGATCATCAGATCAGTTCCTTTTGGTATGGGCTCAAAAATACCTTGGTGCGTGCTCAAACGCACGAGGTCAAGTCAATCATCTATGGGAGGGCGCGCCGCTATCAGGCACGGGATTGGTCAGGCAGACGTTAAAACGTCAGCGTCGGAGCTTGAAATATGTGCAAAACCTGATCATGGAACCGCTTTAGCCGGTTTTGCCGGAATGGAAAAGCAAAAAATACCGCCGGGATTTGCTTGTGTATGTGGCGACGGCCATCCGGGCCTGCACAATCTTTTGTTAAGCAGAGGTTGCAAAATTCAAACCCATTCTAATTACTTGCCATTTGCTATGATACGGGGATTGGGCTTAAAGTAATTTCATCAGGCCAGTATGGCCGGAACCTATTTCGAGATACACGTGTGGTGCGTAGGGAGCACGTGGGGAAGCGGAGGGTTCTGGCATTGCCATGGGCCCTCCGTTCATTTTTCAACAAAACAGAGCGTTTCACAGGCAACCGCCCGGTGATGCAACTTCGCTACTGTTATAGGCCGCCCCAAAACACGCAAGTTAGCCGGGCAAGGCTAATCGGATCAGATGTTAGCACTACGATAAGCAGCAGCAGGAGCGCCGCGCCAAATGCACATGGTATGTTTGAAGACCCAACAAGCTTCATGGTATTGCCACATAATCCGACTGGTTTCATAATTCTTGAGTCTCATGACACCCTATCAGAGGGTCATATTTAGCTATGCGGACGAAAGCCTGATGAATTGCCATATCTCATTGCGATTGAGTGTAGCGGATTGAATTTATTAATTGTTTTTACATCCAAATCCGAAAATTTTACCGTCTCAAAGGTGCCAAGATAATTCATCTTACCCAATTCATAGCAGCTTCAGCATGGAAATCAGGGCAACCATTTTTATTGGCAACGAGAAAATAGCCAAGGGTTTTGCCCGCTTCGAGATATTTTCATTGCAATCAGCGAGCGGAGTACTCTGACGCTCTGTGATGTCGATTATTGTCAGAAAACCAATTAGAGTGTATCATTGCGGCATTTATCAATTATTAATATAGGATATTCTCATGGCATCCAAGATGAATGTGAATGGCAAAGTTGATTTGAATACGTTCCTGGACCAAGCGGCCAGCTTGGCCAAATCGCTTGATGCAAGCACTGCATTACTATACAATGCCAGCAACAAAACGGTGGGTTTTTATTGTTACAATGGCGGCGACTTCGTAATGGCGGTCCCGTATTCCAAACCTACAATTGCACATGGTTATTCAGGTGTGATCGCAGCGGGCGGATCTGTGTTCAAAGTGTTCGCTGACAATAAGGGCGATGCAGAATTTCTGGTCAAACCGAACGCGGCATATGTCTACAAGGGACCGGGAAAAGTCGAACAGATTTAATCCGCAGCGATCTATCTGGACAGGGGATTTCAGTCCTGACGATGCCTTTCAGAAGATCACCAGCTTTTGAACCTTGGTACTATTTGATTTACCTACAGAAACAAGAGCCGCCGCCCGATCTTTGGGGTGGGGCCCGCTTAAGAAACCGCCCGGTGATCAATCGCTCGGCAACGCCTGAGGATGTTAATAGAATGTACCGATCGATCAATCGTTAAGATACGCCATATATGGACCGATGTGGTGTGGAAACGGGGCCGGGGTTATTCCCGGCCCCATTTGTCTGTGGCAATCAGCGCTGCCTCTTCGGTTTGGGTTTTACCCTGAAACCACGCACAAGGCTTTGTCAGAGGCCCCGATCCCTTGGCTGGTAAAGCGTGTCGGGTTCACTTTGGGTCACGCATTGAATCTTAAACACCGGTCACGCTTGTTGCCCCAAAAACAACATTCGCCCCTGCCCCTTCCCCCCCCTTGCCTGATCCGTTACTTCTGCGGCAATGGAATGCAACCCAAGGCTCTGATCATGAAACCCATCCGCCTGCTTACTGGTATCCTGACCGTCGGAGTCTGGACCTTGCTCAGCCGGGTGCTGGGCTTTGTGCGCGATGTGCTGATTGCCAGTTATCTCGGCCCCGGCCCGCTGATGGATGCGTTTGTGGCGGCGTTTCGCCTGCCCAATATGTTTCGCCGGTTCTTTGCTGAAGGCGCGTTTAATGCGGCCTTTGTGCCGATGTTTTCCAAGCGCTATGAGGCGGGCGAGGATGCCGAAAGCTTTGCCTCGCTGGCGCTCAGCGGGTTGGGGCTGGTGCTGCTGCTGCTCACCGGGCTGGCGATGGTGTTCATGCCCGCGCTGGTCTGGGCCACGGCCGAGGGGTTTGTCGGCGACGCGCGGTTTGATCTGACAGTGGATTTCGGGCGCGTTGTGTTTCCTTATATTCTGTTCATCTCACTGGCGGCGCTGTTTTCGGGGGTGCTCAACGCCACCGGGCGGTTTGCCGCCGCCGCCGCCGCGCCGGTGATTTTGAATATCATGCTGGTCACGGCCATGTGTGCGGCGGCCCTGATGGGCGGCAATGTGGTGCGCGCACTGGTCTGGACCATTCCCTTTGCCGGGGTGGCGCAACTGGCGCTGGTCTGGCAGGCGGCCCGGCGCGCAGGTCTGAAGATCGTGGTGGTACGGCCACGCTGGACACCTGAGATGTCACAACTGGTGCGGATTGCCCTGCCCGCCGCCATGGCCGGGGGGGTGATGCAGATTAACCTGCTGGTGGGCCAACAGGTGGCGTCGAATTTTGACAAGGCCATAAGCTGGCTTTACGCCGCTGACCGGCTGTATCAACTGCCGCTGGGGGTGGTTGGCATTGCGGTGGGGATTGTGCTGTTGCCGGATTTGTCACGGCGTCTGAAGGTCGAGGATGGCGCGGGCGCGCGTGAGGCCTATTCACGCGCCGGGGAAATATCGCTGGCGCTGACCGTGCCCTGCGCTGTGGCGCTGATGGTGATCCCCTTGCCGCTGGTTTCGGTCTTGTTTGAGCGTGGGGCGTTTGACACCGATGACACGGCCGCGACGGCCTTGGCGGTGATGATCTATGGGCTGGGCCTGCCGGCATTTGTGCTGCAAAAAATCCTGCAACCACAGTTTTTTGCCCGCGAAGACACCAAACGCCCGTTTCAATATGCGCTGGTGGCGATGGCGGTGAATGCCGCCGTGGCGATTGGATTGTCGTTTTATATCGGCTGGATTGGGGCGGCGATTGCCACCACGTTATCGGCCTGGATCATGGTCTGGCTGTTGCTGCGCGGCGCGCGGCGATACGGCGAGGTGGCGCGGTTTGACCTGCGGTTCAGGCAACGTATCTGGCGGATTGTGCTGGCCTCGGTGTTGATGGGGGTTGTGTTGTGGTGGTCCTCGGTGGCGATGACCTCGGCCTTTGGCTTTGGCGGCTGGCGCTGGCTGGCGCTGCTGATCCTGATCGCCATCGGTGCCGCCAGCTATTTTGGCTTTGGCCGGTTGCTGGGCGCGTTCAAAGCGCGGGAATTTCGCGAAGCACTGCGGCGCTGAGCCACTACCGATGCCTGATTTTTGACCGCAATCGGGCAAAGCCGCCGGGGCTGAGGAAGAACGACAGCACAAACCCAAAGAAAAACCCGGCCAAATCGGCCAGCCATTCGCTGTTGCCGCCAAATAACAGCCCAAAAATAAGCTGTATCCCCATCAAAAACCCGATCAGCGTAAACGCCCGCGATTGCTGTGCCCCCATTTGCCCCAGCTTGAGCCAAATGAGATAGGTAAAGCCGCCAATCAACCCGTAAACGCCCGGAAAAGCCCCGATAAGCCAGGGTTGACCGGGGGTCACCAAGCCGTAAATGAGCGCACCCGCCACCGCCGACAGGATGAAAAGCAAAAACGTGGCCCATTGGCTGAACACCTCGCCAACAAACTTGCCCAAGGCCAGCAGCATCACCCCGGCAAACAGCGCGTGGGTGAATGAGCCATGCACAAAAATATAGCTGACAAGCCGCATCATATGCTCAGGCGGGTAGCGGCCATTTTCCAGCATCCAACTCATGATCTGACTGTTGAAGCCGAAA
The DNA here is from genome assembly GCA_964655135.1 of uncultured Roseovarius sp. GTDB lineage: Bacteria > Pseudomonadota > Alphaproteobacteria > Rhodobacterales > Rhodobacteraceae > Roseovarius. The sequence continues at coordinate 6,050 of CAZZKL010000001.1, forward strand.
TCCTGGATCGCCATATTGCGCCAGCCGATTGCCTCGGGCCCGCCAATGAGGCCACGCGCGCCAAGCGAGAATATTGCCTCGACCCCCATGATCATGACGAAAAGCGCCAGTATCACCGGCGGCAACGGGTTTACGGGGCGGATGGTTTCTGGGCTGCTCATGTCACACCTCTCCTTGACGGGGCTTTGACCCATGGGTAAGCGAGGCAGAGACAAAAATCCAGATGGAGATGACAAATGGCTGAGGCGGCTTTTACCACCCGCGTATTTTCAGGCATCCAGCCGTCAGGCGGGCTGACCCTTGGCAATTATCTGGGCGCGATGAAGCGGTTCGTAGATATGCAGGAAAGCGGCAGCCAGACGATTTATTGCATGGTTGATCTGCACGCTATTACCGTCTGGCAAGACCCTGCGAAACTGCGCCATGCGACACGGGAATTATGCGCCGGGTTCATTGCCGCCGGGCTGAACCCGGAAAAATCGATTTTGTTCAACCAATCCCAAGTGGCCGAGCACGCGCAACTGGCGTGGATTTTCAACTGTGTGGCGCGCATGGGCTGGATGAAACGCATGACGCAATTCAAGGATAAAGCGGGCAAGAATGCCGAAAACGCCTCATTGGGGCTGTTTGGCTATCCGGCGCTGATGGCGGCGGATATTCTGGTTTACCATGCCACCCATGTGCCGGTGGGCGAGGATCAAAAGCAGCATCTTGAGCTGACCCGCGATATTGCGATGAAGTTTAATCACGACTATGGGGTGGATTTTTTCCCCATTACTGAGCCGGTGATCGAAGGCGCGGCCACACGGGTGATGAGCCTGCGCGATGGCTCAAAAAAGATGTCGAAATCTGACCCGTCTGATCTGAGCCGGATCAACCTGACCGATGACGCCGACACCATCGCCAAGAAAATCCGCAAGGCCAAGACCGACCCTGAACCGTTGCCCTCTGAGGCCGAGGGGCTTGAGGCCCGCCCGGAAGCGCGCAATCTGGTTAATATCTACGCCGCTTTGGCGGATATGAGCGTGGATGCTGTGATGGCGGATGTGGGCGGCAAGGCGTTTTCTGAGTTCAAGCCGATGCTGGCGGATCTGGCGGTGGCAAAACTGGCGCCGATCTCGGATGAGATGTCACGGTTGATGCGGGACACCGGAGAGATTGACCGCATTCTGGGTCTGGGGGCCGAGAAGGCCCGCGCCATTGCAGCGCCGATTTTGCGTCAGACCTATGAGATTGTCGGCATGGTTGGGGCCGGTGTGGCGTGACATAAGCGGCACCAGTGTGTTGTGCTTATGTTGGATGCCTCCGGCGGGGATATTTTTGGCCAGAAGAAACGGTGAAGCCAGATTGCTTATGGGCTGGTGAGGATGGCGCTGACTTTGAGGGCGCGCTGAACCGAGCCTTCGACTTTGAGTTTGCGCGACATAAACGCGGTGACCGGGTTCTGATCGCCTGAGAGGATTTCGCGAAACACCGCGTCGCTGGCCATTAAGGTGACGTCGGCCGGTTCATCGCCCGCGCGCGCGCCGGTGTCATCGAGCATCACCGTACCCGCATCGGTGATCACCAGTTTGGCGGTGCCCCGAAGGATGCCGCGCACTTTGGGGCCGAGGTTTTCAACATAGGCCGCTATCACGTCAGTCATTTTTCCGGGGCTTTCTTTGCATCGCTCCAGCGGCTTAGGGCAGTTTCATCCTCGTCTTTGGCCGCAACCCATTCAGCGCCCTCATTGCTCAGCTCGCGTTTCCAGAACGGGGCGCGGGATTTGAGGTAATCCATTAAAAACTCAGCCGCTTCAAAGGCGTCTTTGCGGTGTTTTGAGGAGGTCGCCACCATCATGATCTGCTCTTGCGGCGCAAGTCGACCAAACCGGTGGATGATCAGCACATCGCCCAAAGCCCAGCGCGCCAGTGCATCCGCCGCGATTTGCTCAAGCGCTTTTTGGGTCATACCGGGGTAATGCTCGATCTCCATCGCGTGCAGTTCGCCTTGCCCCAGATCGCGCGCAATGCCGGTGAAGGTGACAATCGCGCCCATGCCCTGTTGCCGGGCGGTGAAGCGGTTGGCCTCATTGCCCGCATCAAAAGCGGCCTCTTGCACCCGGACATCCATGCCGCTCAGCCGCCTGTCATCGGCGGGAAAAATGCCACTTCGCGGACGCCTTTCAGGGGCGCGTCAAAATCCGCCAGTTCCTGATCCACGGCGACGCGCAGGGCGTCAAGATCGGCAAAGGCGGCGGCATAGCGCTCTTCTTTGGCGCGCAGGTCTGTCACCAGATCCATCACCGTTGCGGGCGGGCAATCGATCACATCTTTGGGGGTGCCAATGCGTTCGCGTACCCAGGCAAAATAAAGCACATCCATCAACTTTCGTCCTTCAGGTAAGGGATTGATTTTCTGAAGTAATCAACGCCTGATACCAGCGTTAATGCGGCGGCGAGCCAGAGCAACCACAGGCCAATCCGCCCGGTCCAGATCATGCCGGTCCACTTCCAATGCAGGCCCAAAACATCCTCTTCACGGCCCTGCAAAATTGCCTGAAACATGGCCATATCCATGCCATCGGTGGACGCAACCAAATAATGCTCAAACACGCCTTGGGAAAACAACACCGCGATGGCGACCATCTGCATGGTGGTTTTCCATTTGGCAATGCGCGTCACCTTCAATGTGCCCGCCGTATCGCCCAGAAATTCGCGCAGGCCCGAGACGAACACCTCCCGAAACAAGATTACCGTGGCGGGCAAAACCAGCCAAGGCGACATGCTGGAATAGCCGACGATCACCATCAGGGCGATCACCACCATGGCCTTGTCGGCAATCGGATCAAGCATCGTGCCCAGCTTGGTTTCCTGCTTCCAGCTTCGCGCAAGATGGCCGTCAAACCAATCGGTGATGGCCGCGAGGACAAATAAGATAAGCGCAAACCAATCGGCATAGGGCCGGGTAAAATATAAAAACATCACCGCAATGCCGGGGGCCGCGATCAGGCGCAGAATGGTCAGGATATTGGGGATATTCCATGTCATGGCACATTCCTAGCCTGTCTGTAATTCACATGGAAGCCCGGTTTCATCTGCGCGGGCTTGATATACCGGTAATATGGGCATCAATCGGCACATTGAAAGACTTCACAATATAAGCAAGGGTTGAATAAAACCCAACAGTGGCAATCACGTCAAGCACACCCTGAGGGCCTAAATGCTGCTCAAGTTCCGTGCGCGCCGGGGGGGTAAGGCAAGCGTGATCTATCAGGGCATCGACCGCTTTCACAAGCACGGCGTCGGTGGCCGCCATCGCTGCAATCGGCCCGGTGATGCACGATATGATCGCGCAATCCGGCCCAGGCGCGCAGCAGCATGGGATGATGCGCCATGACCCGGTAAACATTCAGCCCCCCGGCGAAACCATCCATCATACCGGCAATTTCAACGGGCCAGTCGGCATCGCTCAGAGGTTTGAATTTTTCTGACATAACAGCCGCTTAGCCCTTTTCGTGGAAATAATCATAGATGGTTTGCGCCAGCGCGCCAGACACCCCTGCCACCGCCTTGAGATCGGCAAGATTGGCGCGGGTTACCGCCTTGGCGCTGCCGAAATGCGCCAATAATGCCCGTTTGCGCGCGGCCCCCACGCCGGGCACGCCGTCCAGCGGGGTCGCACCGATGGATTTGGCGCGTTTGGCGCGGTGGGTGCCAATGGCAAAGCGGTGCGCCTCATCGCGCAGGCGCTGAATGAAATAAAGCACCGGATCGTTGCGCTGAAGCGCCATCGGGCGATGGCCAATGCGGTGAAACTCTTCTTTGCCGTGGTCGCGGTCAACGCCCTTGGCGACGCCGATCATCGGCAGGTCTGTCACGCCCATCTCATGCATGATCTGCGCCACGGCGCTGACCTGCCCCGCGCCACCGTCGATCAGCAACAGATCAGGCCAATGGCCTTCGCTGCGCTCGGGATCATCCTTTTGCAGGCGCTTGAAACGGCGGCAAAGCACCTCTTTCATCATGCCAAAATCATCGCCGGGGGTCAGGGTTTCATCCTTGATGTTGAACTTGCGGTACTGGTTTTTCATCAACCCCTCGGGGCCGGCCACAATCATCGCGCCGACCGCATAGGCCCCCTGAATATGGCTGTTGTCATAGACCTCAATCCGCGCCGGAACCTTTGGCAGATCAAACGCCTCGGCCAGACCTTTGAGCAATCTGGCCTGGGTCGCGGATTCCGCCATCCTGCGGGCCAGACTTTCGCGGGCATTGCGCAAGGCCCCGTCAATCAGCGCCGCCTTTTCGCCGCGCTGTGGCAGGACAATCTCAACCTTACGGCCCAGCTTTTCCCCTAACGCAAGCTGCATCAGATCGGTATTTTCAATCGGGGCCGAGATGATCAACTGCCGGGGCGGGATTTTGTTAGCGTAAAACTGCCCGATAAAGGCTTCCATCACCTCGGCCTCTTCCACATCCGGCCCGACGCGGGGGTAAAAATCGCGGTTGCCCCAGTTTTGCCCGCCCCGGATGAAAAACACCTGCACGCAGGCCTGCCCCTTTTCCAGATGCAGCGCGATCAGATCGGCCTCGTCCACCGTATGGGGGTTGATGTTTTGATTGGTCTGCACCTGCGTCAGCGCCTTGATCCGGTCACGCAGGGCGGCGGCGCGTTCAAATTCAAGCGCCTCCGAGGCTTCGGCCATTTGCGCCGCCAGCTTGACCTGAATTTCGGTGGATTTGCCTGAAAGATAGCGCTGGGCATCGCGCACATGCACGGCATATTCGGCCTTGGAAATCTCGCCGGTGCAGGGGGCTGTGCAGCGTTTGATCTGATACTGCAGACAGGGCCTTGTGCGGCCCTCAAACATGCTGTCCGAGCAGTTGCGCAAAAGGAAAACCCGTTGCAGTTGCGCCAATGTGCGGTTGACCGCCCCGGCCCCGGCAAACGGGCCATAATAGGTGCCTTTTTCCTTCTTGGCACCGCGATGTTTTTTGATCATCGGAAAGTCATGCGCCCCGGTGACAAGGATGCTGGGAAAGCTTTTATCATCGCGCAACAGCACGTTATAACGCGGCTTGAGCTGCTTGATCAGGTTTTGCTCAAGCAGTAACGCCTCGGTTTCGGTTTTGGTGGTCAAAAACATCATCGACGCGGTTTGCGCGATCATCCGGGCAATGCGGCCGGAATGGCCGGTGGGGCGGGCATAGCTGGAAACCCGCGCCCGCAGATTACGCGCCTTGCCGACATAAAGCACCCGCGCGCGGGCATCGAGCATCCGGTAGACCCCCGGCGAGCCATCAAGCGAGCGCAGATAATCGCGGATCACAAGATGTCCGGTTTTGGGCGTGGGGTCTGGCGCTGTGTCAGTCATATCATCCGCACTGTGATTCTTGTGGCTTGCTGCAATCTTATCGGCTCTGAGGCAAGAGGAAACCTTTCCACTTTTCCTGTGGATAACCCTGCTGATAACTTTCCGTTACGGGCAAATTTTCCTTTGTTTTGGCCTCTTTCGTTGAACTGCCTACTTTTTAGGCAATTTTTCAAGATACTGATATTAAACGATAAAAATATCCTGTAACGGCAATGCACTGAAATCATTAAGATTTTTGTAACGGTTAGATGACAAAAACTTGAAAGGTGCAAAACTTAACGCGGCGGGGCGCTTGGTGCGTCTGTTGCGGTCGGTGGGTTTCACCCACCCTACGGGGTAAACAATCGCGGCTATAACCGCTCATTGATCCTGAATATCCGCTGTGCGCCACGCCAGATGCTGACCTCCGTCAACGCAAAGTAGCTGCCCGGTGACCGCCGGGGCATTGAGAAAATAACGCAGGGCGGCGGTTATATCGTCGGTATTCACCCCACGCTCAAGGATGGTGGCGGCGCGTTGCGCGTTGAAATGATCCTCGCTTTGGCGCTGGCCCCGGATGGTTGGCCCCGGGCCGATGGCATTGACCCGCACCCGGGGGGCCAGACCTTGTGCTGCCGTCTGGGTAAACGCCCAAAGGCCCATTTTGGCGATGGTATAGCTGATGAAATGCGGGGTGAGTTTCAGCACCCGCTGATCCACCATATTAACCACCAGCCCCTGCGCCACCGGCTCATTATTTTCATCCATAAGCGGCGGCGGCACATCCACGGCCATGGCCTGCGTCAGCACAAACGGCGCCCGCAGGTTTGAGCCGATATGCCGGTCCCAGCTTTGCAATGTGGCGGTTTCAAGGGTGTCATGCTCAAAGATCGAGGCGTTGTTGATCAGCGTTGTAAGCGGCCCGCCAAGGGCGTCTACCGCGCGCGGCACCAGGGCCGCCGTCTGGGCCTCGTCCAGCAGATCAGCCTTGAGCGCCACCGCTTTGCGGCCCATGGCGGTGATCTCATCCACCACCGCCTGCGCGCCGACCTCAGAGCTGGCATAATGCACCGCCACATCCAGACCCGCGCGGGCCAGCTCAAGCGCCATGGCGCGGCCCATGCGCTGCCCGGCTCCGGTTACCAATGCGCGTGTCATGGTCATCCCCTATATCAATACAAGAGTGACATATGCCAGATAAAGCGCTGTCAGGACAATGCCCCAGCCCTTGCCAATATCAAACTTGAAGAACACAAACGGGATCAGCATCAAGGACGCCCCCAGCATCACCCACAGATCAAACCGCAAAAACTCTGGGTCAACCGGGATGCGGCCCACCAATGAGGTGATCCCTATAATGGCCAGCAGGTTGAACATGTTTGAGCCAATGACATTGCCCAGCGCCACATCCGCCTGTTTGCGCAGCGCCGCCATGACGGTGGTGGCCAGCTCGGGCAATGAGGTGCCAAGGGCCACCAGCGTGAGGCCGATCACTGCGTCACTGACGCCGTAATGCCGGGCAATCATCGAGGCGTTTTCCACCAGTATTTCAGCGCCCAGCGGCAGGCCAATCAGCCCAAGGATCAAGAACACCGCAATCTGCCACCACGGCATATCCGGGTCAGCGCCTTCAACATCTTCCTCGATCTCGCCGTTTAGCGCCCGTGCGTGATTGTCGCGGCGATGGCGGCGGGCGTCGCGGAAGGCATCGGTCAGGACAAATGCCAGCGCCGCCAGCAAGATCAGGCCTGAGGTGAAAGTAAATTCGCCGGTAAACGCGATGGCGATGAACAACACCGTTGCCCCCAGCATATAAAGATAGGTTTTCAGGCACCTGCAACTGCTGGTATGCAATGTGGTCAACAGCGCCGGGATGCCCAGAACCAACAGCACATTGGCAGTGTTCGACCCAATAACATTGCCCAGCGCCAGCCCCGGTTTATCATCAATAACCGCATTGATCGCAATCAAAAGCTCGGGCGCGGAGGTGCCAAAGGCCACAATCGTCAGGCTGACAATCAGCGCCGGGATGCCCACCCGCAAACTGAGATTGACCGCGCCCTTCACAAGCGCATCCCCTGCCAGAAGCAGGATCAAAAGCCCCAGACCTGTTAAAAGCCAGGGCATCATTTGCCTTTACCCTTTGAGCAGGAGCAGGGGCCTTTGCCGATACGAAACCGGCCGCATTTGGGGCATTTCGCCTGTGCCAGTCTTTCCTTGCCCGGATAGCGCAGCTTGCCAAACATCCCCATGACACCCATGGCGATCAAGAACAGCATGACGACTTTGATAACCATCTCTACAGCCCAAACCGCGCGTAATCGGCGCGCTCTTCTATCGCCCCGATGGCATCATGCGCCAGATTGGCCCCAAACCGTCTGAGCAGACCGCGACGGCGGCCATAGCGCGCCAGTTTAACGTTTTCCCCGTACAGCTCTTGCAGCTTGGGCAGCAGGTGCGCCTCACCATCCGCCAGACCCAGCTCAACCGCGCGGCGGCCCAGCCAAAACTCGCCGGTAAACAGGTCTTGCTTATCGGTCAGCCGCCCGCCCCGGCGCGATTTGACATGATCGGTAAATGTCTCATGTATCTCACCAAGAATGCCCTTGAGGCGGGCCACATCGGCCTTTTTCTCGGGCAGGAACGGGTCCAGCATGGATTTCGATTTGGCCGAGGTATGCACCCTGCGCTCCAGCCCTTGGCGGGCCATGAATTCATGCAGGCCAAACCCGGCCGAGATCACTCCGATCGAGCCAACGATTGATCCCGCATCAACCCAAATATCATCCGCCGCCGTAGCCAGCCAATACCCGCCCGAGGCCGCGACATCCTCAACAAAGGCATGAACCGGGATGGCCTTTTCATCCGCCAGCCGCCGGATACGCGCGGCAATCAGCGACGATTGCACCGGCGAGCCTCCGGGCGAATTGATCAGCAGGGCCACGGCCCTAGGCTTGCCACGTTTAAAAGCCCGGTCAATGACCGGCCCCATGGCCTCATCATTCAGCTTGGCGGTGCCGCCGGCCCCGATGCTGCCAGACAGGCGAATAACGGCCACCAAAGGCGGCGTTTTAACGAAAGGTATCCAGTGCTTCATATAGCCCGATTTAGAATGCCCATGGGCGACAAACAAGGGATGAGAGTAAGATGAGTTGCCAGATTGCTAAAAAAGTGACCAAAGCCGGGTAAATAAGTCACGCGGGCGGTGCGGCTCAGGATTTGATCCGATAGCCGGTTTTGAAGATCAGCCAGATGGCAAACAGGCAGGTGGCGGTGAAGGCGAGGATAGCCAATAAGCTAAGGCCGATGGCCACGTCCGCCGTGCCAAAGAACGACCAGCGAAAGCCGGAAATCAGGTAAACCACCGGGTTGAACAATGAGACGGTCTGCCACGCCGGTGGCAACATCGAGATCGAATAAAATGAGCCGCCCAAAAATACCATCGGCGTGATGATCAACAGCGGGATCAATTGTAATTGCTGAAAATCCCGCGCCCAGATACCGATGATAAAGCCAAACAGGCTGAAGGATACGCAGGTGAGGGTCAAAAAGGCCAGCATGGCGATGGGGTGCAGGATCTGAATATCGACAAAAAGCCGGGCTGTGATCAAGATGATCACGCCAATAAGAAACGATTTTGTGGCCGAGGCCCCGACATAGCCCAGGACAATCTCAAAAGCGTTGACCGGGGCCGAGAGCAGCTCAAATATCGTGCCGATGAATTTGGGGAAATAAATCGCAAATGAAGCGTTTGAGATGGATTGCGTCATCACCGACAGCATGATCAGGCCGGGCACGATGAACGCGCCATAGTCGACGCCCTCAACCTGCGTCATGCGGCTGCCGATGGCCGCGCCAAAGACCACGAAATACAGCGAGGTTGAAATGACCGGCGACAGAAGGCTTTCCATCAACGTGCGGAAAAACCTTTTCATTTCATAGATGTAGATGGCTTTGATGGCTTGAAAATTCATCCTTCGCCCTCCGACACAGTATTATCCGCGTCTTCCGACACGAGACTCACGAAAATCTCTTCCAGACTGCTTTGGCTGGTCTGAATATCGCGCAGGCCCAGCCCCTCTTGTGCCAGTGCCTGAAGTAATCGGGTAATGCCCGTGCCCTCACCTTTGGTGGCATAATTATAGCTCAGGCTGGTGCCATCCCCGGCCAGTTCCAGATCATAACCATCAAGCGCCGCAGGCACCGCTTTCACCGGCGCTTGCAGGTCAATCCGCAGGGTTTTGTGGCCCATGCGCGCCATCAGCGCGTGCTTTTCCTCAACCAGCAACAGCTCCCCTTTGCTGATGATGCCGATCCGGTCAGCGATGGCTTCGGCCTCTTCGATATAATGCGTCGTCAGGATGATGGTGACGCCGTCCGCCTTGAGGCCGCGCACGATCTGCCACATGTCGCGGCGCAGTTCCACATCAACCCCGGCGGTCGGCTCATCAAGGAACAAAACCCGTGGCTCATGGCACAGCGCCTTGGCGATCAAAACCCGGCGTTTCATCCCGCCCGACAGGGCATTGATCCGGCTGTGGCGTTTTTCCCACAGCGACAGTTGCCGCAGGATGCGCTCAATCAGTGCGTCATCGCGGGGCTTGCCAAATAACCCCCGCGAAAACCGCACGGTGTTGAGCACCCGCTCGAACGGCTCAAGCGCCACTTCTTGGGGCACCAGACCAATCATGCGGCGGGCGTGACGGTACTGCACTGTTATATCATAGCCGCCCACGCTGGCCCTGCCGGATGTGGCGGTGGTGATGCCACAAAGCACTGAGATCAACGTGGTTTTACCCGCGCCATTAGGGCCGAGCAGGGCCAAAATTTCACCCTTCTCAATCTCAAGGGAGACGGATTTGAGCGCCTCAAGCCCGCCCTCATAGACCTTAGACAGGCCGTTCACTTCAACAACAGGCACGGGTGAAATTCCTTGTGCAATAGGGCAGAGGATTACGCGCAGTCCAGATCAATGAAAACTGCCAAAGTGGCAGAACCAGACCTGCGTTAGCGCACAATTTAACTGATCAGCCGCTTCAGCCAGCCCTTCTTTTCAACCTCATCCTCGTCATCATCGTCGGTTGGGCCTTCCATCACCTGTTCAAACCGGGCAAAGAACTGATCCGCCATTTTCTTGGCAAAGCCATCCACGATGCGGCTGCCTAGGCGGGCCAGTTTACCGCCCACCCGGGCCTCGACCTCATAGATCAGGCGGGTGCCGGTTTCGCTGTCTTCCAGCCGGACCTTGGCACCGCCCTTGGCAAAGCCCGCGACACCGCCCTTGCCCTCACCCGCAAGCGTCAGGCTTTCGCCTTCCACCCGGTCCGAGAACGTCACCGTGCCTTTGAACGTAGCCTTCACCGGGCCAACCTTTTGCACAACCACGGCGTCAAACCCATCTTCGGGCGTGCCGGTTATTTCCTGCGCGCCGGGCACGCATTCACGCAAGACCTCGGGGCTTAGCAAACCCGCCCAGACCGTGGCGCGGGGGGCTTTGATGTCACGTTCGTCGCTCATTTTCATCGGGTCATCTTCCTTGTATTTCATCCCCCCCACCCTAACCCGTCATCGCAGCCGAGCCAAGGGTTCAGGATGTCGTTAACGGACATGACCGGCGGGTCCGGGTGCTGTACCCCACATTGGAAAGGACCACCCCCATGAACGTGCAAGGCAAGGCCCACAACCCGGCTGCGGGCATTGGATTTATTTTGGTCGGGATGGTTGCCATCTCAATTAATGATATGCTTATCAAGATGTTATCTGGTGGTTACCCGCTGCATCAGATGGTATTTACCCGCTCGGCCATTGGCATCGTATTCAGTTTGATGCTGGTGCAATTAGAAGGTGGTTGGGGCATTTTACGCACCAAAACGCCGGGCCTGCATGTGTTGCGGGGGATCATGATCGTGATTGCCAATCTGACGTTTTTTGCCGCCCTCGCGGTACTGCCGCTGGCCGAAGCGACGGCGGTTTTCTTTGTGGCACCCCTGATGATCACCTTGCTGAGCATTCCGGTTTTAGGCGAAAAGATCGGGCCGTTGCGCATTAGCGCCGTGGCCGTGGGGTTTTTCGGTGTGATCATCATGACGCGGCCCTGGCAAACCGGCGACGCGCGCACGGTGTCATTCCTGATTTACCTCCTGCCGGTGGTGGCGGCGTTCACCTATGCGGTCAATCAGGTGTTGACCCGCAAGCTTGGGGCCACCAGCAAAGCCTCGGCTCTGGCGGTGTATGTGCAGGTGATCATGATCGCGGTCAGCATCGGTTTTTGGGCCGTTGCCGGGGATGGGCGCTTTGCCGAAGGGTCTGAAAGCGAAAGCATTATCTTTCTGCTTCGGGCCTGGGTCATGCCCAAGGGGTGGGATGTGTATCTTTTTGCCGGGCTGGGGCTGAATTCGGCGATTATCGGCTATGTTCTGGCGCAGGCTTACCGGCTCACCGATGCGGCGACGATCGCCCCGTTTGAATATGTTGGCCTGCCGCTGGCAATCTTCTGGGGTTGGGCAATCTGGGGGGAATGGCCGTCTGATATGACGCTTATTGGCATCGCTCTGATCCTTGGGGCCGGGTTATTTGTGTTCCTGCGCGAGCGACAAAAACAGCGGCCACTATTGGGCCGCAAACGGGTGCATCGCCGCTATTGATCTGGCCACTGGTCAGCGCCGCCCGGCGCGCATAGAATTGCGGCATTCAGGCAGGGAGGCGCAAAATGCTAAAGGGCATTCGGGTGATTGAGATTGAGGGGCTGGGACCGGGGCCGTTTGCCGCGATGATGCTGGCCGATCTGGGGGCCGAGGTAATCTGCATCCACCGCCCCGGCCCGGCACCGGGTATTACTGGCGAGCCAAGCCTGCTGGACCGGGGCAAGCAATCCATCGTTCTTGATCTGAAAGACACCGATGATCTGGCGGTTGCGCGGGCGTTGATCCGCACAGCGGATGCCTTGATCGAGGGCTTTCGCCCGGGTGTGATGGAGCGTCTGGGGCTAGGGCCGGAAATTTGCCACGCAGATAATCCCAAGCTGATTTATGGCCGCATGACCGGCTGGGGCCAGAGCGGCCCGCGCGCCCACACCGCCGGACATGATTACAATTACATCGCCACCTCGGGCGCGCTTTGGTATGCAAGCGAGCCGGGCAGCCCGCCGATCACACCGGCCACTTTGATGGGCGATATTGGCGGTGGCGCGCTATATCTGGTGGCGGGCATTCTGGCCGG
>CAZZKL010000001.1:18701-63517 GCA_964655135.1 uncultured Roseovarius sp.
ACCTCAAAGAGGCGCGCGGCCAAAGCCTGCTGGACGGGCCGCATTGGTCGCGCAGCTATGCCTGCTCGGACGGGCGATATATCAGTGTGCAATGCCTTGAGGCCAAGTTCTATGCGGAATTCCTGCGCCTTATGGGCCTTACCGATGACCCAGTGTTCAGCGCGCAGTTTGACGTGGCCCAATGGCCCGCGCAAACCGCCCGGCTGGCAGCGATATTTGCGCAGCAACCGGTTGGGCATTGGCGCGATTTATTCGCGGGGTCTGACGCTTGCGTGGCTCCAGTCCTTAGCCCACAAGAGGCGGCGGATGAGCCGCATATGCGCGCGCGCGGCGTGTGGCAGGAAACCGATGGCGCTTTGCAACCGGCCCCGGCCCCGCGTTTTGCGGGCCATGTGGGCACGCCCAATCCGCCGCCCAAACGTGGGCAAGACGGCGGCACAATTCGCGCGGATCTAAAACAACGCGGGCTGATCTGAGGCTTTGCCGCCTTATTTCAAAACATGCGCGCCGGTTTTCGGGTCAATCGCCATATGCGGCAGTTTGGCCTGTTTCCACGCGCCCAACCCGCCATCCATATGCGCCAGCGGCGAAATGCCGACCTGTGCGCACAGCTCGGATATTTTATACGAGCGCATCCCCGAGCCGCAATGAAACACAATCGGCTTACTATCCTGAGAAGGCAGTTTTTTGGGGTCAAAACTTGCCATGGGAAACAAAAGAGCGCCGGGGATATGTTCAAACCCGTATTCATAGGGGGTGCGCACATCAATCAGCACGATCTGATTTTGGTCCATTTTGTCTTTGACCTCCTGTGGCGACAGGGTTTGCAGCGTCACGCCAAAAAGCTCTTCGGTTTTCATTGGGTTTTCTCCATTGATGAAAGGCTCAGTCCGTTATCAGATTATCGCCCACAAGTTCCAGCAGGCTTTCGATGTGGTGATCCCAGCCCGTGGCCTTGGTCCCCTTATCAAACTGTAACCGGCATTGGCCACAGCTTGTCAGGAAATGATCCGCGCCGGTGGCTTCAAATTGCCGACGCTTGAGGTCAAACGCTTTCAGGCGCAGCGGCTCGGCCCGTTCATTGGCCAGAACACCACCACCGCCGCCGCAACAAAACGACGCCTCGCCGTGATCTTCCAACTCGCGCAGCTCAAGGCCAAGGGCTTTCATGATGATCCTTGGCACCTCCACCAAGCCCCCCCGGCGGATTTGCTGGCACGGGTCATGGAATGAGGCGCTGTCCTTGACAGGCGTCACTTTCAAAGCGCCCGAGGTGATGTTTTCGGCCAAAAGCTCAAGCGTGTGCATGATGCGGATGTCATCGACCGGCGCGCCGTACCAGCGGGCCGCCTCCCATCGGGCAGCGCCCCACGCATGGCCGCATTCGGGCAGCAAAAGCGTGGTCGCGCCGATTTCGCGGGCTTTGTCGATCAGGCGGCAGGTCAGCTCGGATTGCACTTTGGTACTGCCGGAAAGATAGCCAAAATTGGTGGCCTCGAACGCCTCTGACGAAAGCGTCCAGTCAATCCCGAGGTGATCAAGGATTTTTGCCAGCACATAGACGGATTTATGGTTTTCCTCCAGATCACCGGGGGCGAGGGTCAGCAGCAAATCCGCCTTTGGCTTGTCCAGCGGCAGTTTGATCTTGAATTCCTTTTCGATCTTTTTGATCATCGCGATGAAGTCATCCGGCTCACCAAACGGGCTGTGTTTGCATTCGGCGTTGCGGGTGATCTGCGCCAGACGGTCGGGCATCAACCCGGCCTGATACATGCCGTCGCGCGCCTCTTTGACCAGCTCGGCAATGTCTATGCCCATCGGGCAAACCAGCGTGCAGCGCCCGCAAAGCGTGCAGGAATCGTAGATCAGCTCTTCCCAGTTTTCCAGCTCTTGCAGGCTCAGATCAGGGGCCATACCAAGCATCCCCGCCAACCAGCTAAACGGGCCGGTGGTGCGGTGATAGGCATCCTCAAACGGTTTGATCTTGTGGATCGGGGTGTATTTTGGATCGCCGGTTTCGCGGTAAAAATGGCAGGCCTCGGCGCACAGCCCGCAACGCACGCAGGCATTCATATAGCTTGAGGCGCGCGGGCCAAACTCTGATAAAAACCCGTTCATGGCATTGGTGACGCGCACCGCATCGGGCAAATCGCCCTGAATGTCGAATTGGCTTACCGGTTTGTCTTTGGTGTCTGTGGTGTCTGTGGTGTCTGTCATGGTTTTCATGCCCTTACATATGTGTGCCGCGACGCCCGGCCAGCGCCCCGGTAAAGCCGCGCGACAGGGGCCAGGTGAATGTGTGCATCATGCTTGAGAATGGGAAATAAATCAGCCAAATCTCAACCAGCCCAAGATGGATGGCGCGCAACAGATCAACCGCCTCGGCCAGCGCCATGCAACCGCTGAGCATCACCAGAAAGGTCAGCCCGGCAACGATGTGATCGTCACGCCTGCTGATCAGTTTCACAACCGGATCGACAAACCGCCGGACCCAAAGCGCCAGCAGGCCGAGAAAGGCAAATTCAGCCGCGATGATAAAGCCCCAGCGCGGCAAGGCGGGCCATTCCAGACCAATCAGATTGTCGCGGATAAAGGCAATATGGGGGGCGGCGAAAAACAGCACCGCAAACAGACCCAGATGAAACGCATAACCCGCCAGCGTCACAAACCAGACCTTGCCACTGCGCCGGAACGGTTTGCGCGGGATGAAATGCCCAAATATCAGACGGATTGCGCCCACTGTCGGCGAGCCAACGGGCCGGGCCAAAACCCGCCTGCGCCCCGATAGCAGGATCGCGCCCAATCGCCAGACGGTCATCAGGATGAAGATCGTGAGCGTCGCCGTCCACAGCGGGCCTTGCAGAAGTTCAAGGATGGTCATTTCGCGTCTCTCCCGGTGTCAGGCTTTGTTTCGGCCAGCCAAAGATCGTGATGGGTTCTGGCCCAGTTTTCATCGACATCGCCGGTTGTCATGCCTTCCAGCGTGCCTTCGGTTCCGATGCTGCCAAGATAGATATGGCCGATGGCAAAACCGATGAATATCAGCGCCGCAATCCCGTGGATCAGGCCGGCATCCTGCATCAGATCACGCGCGTCGGTCAGGCCGGGAAACAGCAGGACAAAGCCGCTGCCTGACAAAAGAATGCCCGCCAGCACCGCAATCCAGAACCAGGCTTTTTCACCGGCATTATAGCGCCCCGCCCGGACATGGCCGCCCAGCAATCCGCCACCTTTCAGCAGCCACAGAAGATCAGAGCGGCCCGGAAAATTACCGCGCACAAAGCTGAAAAACAGCGCCAGCAGCGAGACCGTGAAAATCGGGCCAAAAAGATTATGCGTCTGCTTGGACGCACTTGCCAGCACGCTAAACGCCCCGGTGCCAATCAGCGGAATAACAAACGGCCGCCCAAAGAGCAGGATCAGCCCGGTAAAGCCCAGCAACAAAAACACGCAGGCGATTGTCCAGTGGATGACCCGTTGGGTCAGTGAAAACCGCGCGATTTTACGCCCGCTGCGCCCGCCTTCGATCGGAATCCGACGCCGGAGGGCATAATAAACCGCCGCAAGCGCAAGGATACCCGCAAGCCCCATCGCGCCGGTTTGGATCAGCGCCCCGTCTTTTTCACGCAAGTCAGACCACCACGCGCCATTGGCATTGATCGCCACGCCGCCTTCGGGGCCGCCGATGGTCACCAATCCGCCTTTGCCCTGCCGGATGTCGCGCCACATATCCGAGACGCTATGGGTGCCGCGCGTATTGGGCGGCCCATACTCGGTCGGAAAATCCGGGGCGGTCCCGCCTGCGCTGACCGGCAGGGGCGTCATCAGCCCCAGCATCACAACGGTCAGAATCATCAGGCAAATCCGCGCGAACCGCTGGCCGATGAGCCGGCGAATGCCCTGCGCATTGGTGTTTTTATTGAAAAAAGATTCAAGCAATCTGACAACTCCTGCTGGTACGGAACATCCGGGTCACGTTAAGGTAGCATAACAGTGCCTGCCTTGATTTGCATCAAAATCACTGTGCCAACCAAACCAAGTTTCGTTTGTTATGTTTGTTTTCAATAGGTTATCGTAGGCTTATCCAAGCCTTAGCATCCTCAACCTCGGCATTGTGATAGAGCTGCATCGGCACACCAATAAGCGGTACAAACATCTTCATCGACATACGCAGCCATTCAACATCCGTCACGACCGCCACTTTTGCCAGATCCCTCAGATGCGTCAGACCAAAGCGCGCGTCATCCCACATTGCCCCGGCGGAAAAGCCTTTGAATTCTTCGCCGCACCAATACAGCATCTTGACCTTGCCTTGGGATTTGATCTTGTCCTCAAGCAGCGGGATCAGGGTGTTTTCATAATCCTCGCGGGTGATAATGCCTTCGGCGCGGATGGCGGCCACATCATCGGGAAAGCCCTCCAAAATCACAAACCGGCCCAATGGGGCCACGTCCTGCGCCGCCCATTCTTTGGCCTTGGCAAGCTCAGCAAGGCCAAAATGCCGGACTTTGGCAGTGACGAAATGATCCATGAAATGCGGCGCGGCGCTCAACAGCGGGCTGTCGCTGACAATCGCCACCCGGTTGATCCGTTTGTGGTGGTCCCGGATCAGTTTGATATGCGAGGTAAACGCCTGCACGCTGTCCCAACCGGGGAAATGATCCGCGACAATCACCAAGCCGCGTAAGGCATCATGATCTTGCAGATAGCCATCTATGCGGTCGGTTATCGCCTTGAAATCGTCCTGCGTCAGCCGGGCCAATTCAGTTGGCTTTAATATTGCGACGCCTTGGGTTTCGTCTATGTCAATATCAATCATCTTGCATCCTCCGGATTGCCAGTGTCGCGATAACACCTGCACCGCCTGCCGGGTGATCTGACAGTTTGATGTCAGTCCAACCTGAGCATAGCCCGCAATCTTTCACGACAAGGGATTATACCACTAAATGCAGTGCATGGTATTGGCACAGATCAAAGACACATGTGATATACTGGAACTATCGGGCTGTACCGATGCCTCAACTCACCCGCCCCATGCCGATGAACAGCCGCCGGTCCTGATCCTTGATCGCGCGGCGGCCGTGCATGATGCGGGTGTTGTCCAATACCGCCACATCGCCGTCTTGCCAGTTGATCTCAACCGTGCAGGTTTCGGCAATATCGCGCAGCTCTTCGATTTCGTCGGATGTCACAGCCGAGCCATCCTCCAGCGTGTAAACCGGCGGCTCATAATTATGCGACGGCCCAAGGATGGCATTGGCAAACGCCCGGCCCTTGGACAACGATGAGGCCCGCACCGGCGACACATTAAGGCGGTATTCCAATGATCCGTCCGGGTTCAGGGTGAAATCCTGATCCGGGATTGCGGCCTTGAATTGCAGGATATGCTCATACGTCACTTCTTCCGGCTCGCTGATTGCCGGGTGTTCATTGGCAAGGTAGCGCTTCCATAAATCCTCGGGCAAATTACGGCTGACAGTCATCCGCTGTGACCAGCGCTTTTTCAGGGCGTCGGAAAATGCCTCATACACAAGGCGGCCATCGCAGATCGTGGTTTGCGAGCCTTCAAACGCCGCCTTGGTGCTGTAGAAGGCCACAATATCGGGGCAAACCGGGGTGTTGCCATTCTCAATATGCAGCCCAATAGGCCCCAGCCCGGCATCAACCATTTGGGTGTTTTTTTCGCTATATTCACGGGCCGGATCAAAGGTGATGGTTTTGCACAGCTTCGCGGTCATATCGCTAAAGGCGGTCATGTCCATGTCAAACCCGCGCAACAAAGCCCAGCCATCGGAGTTGAGATAGTTTTGGATGTTTGCAATGGTGTCAGGGGTGATATTGCGGGTCGCGCTGTCCGCCGCACGGATGACATTATAGGTCATGAAACTGGTCCTGTGTTTAGGTTGGAATTAAGCGGCGCCTCAAGGGCCACAAGGGTTTTGGGGTCACGCGCCTGCGCCCCCACGGATTTATCAATCAGCGTGGGAAACAGCCGCTGAATTTTGACGAAATAGCGCTCTTTGCCTTTTGGAAAGCTTTCACGCTTACCTTTCAGGATGGCGTTCCAGGCCTGAATGGCCACGGTTTTGGCGCTGTCGACGGTTATGCTCATGGGCTTGATCAGCCGCGCAAAGGTGGTCGCGGCGGCGGTGCGGGTGGCGCGCGGGGCGATATATGTAACCGTAATGCCGCTGCCGGATAATTCGCGCCGGATTGCCTCGGAAAAGCCGCGCAGGCCGAATTTGGTGGCGGAATAGCCGGTGAAAAACGGAAATCCAATGTCGCCAAACACCGATCCGATATTAACAATGCGCCCACGGGCGTTTCGCAAGGCGGGCAAAAGATCACGGGTCAGGGCCATCGGGGCCAGCAGGTTTGTGGCTGTCATCCGTTCCAGATCGTCGTCGGTCATGGTGTGGAAATGCCCAACGCTTAGGGTGCCGGCATTGTTGATCAGAATATCAAGGCGCTGCCCGACACCGGCCACAATCAAATCCCGGCCTGTCGCGCTTGTCACATCGGCAACCACAAGCCGCGGCTTTGCGCCGCCACAGGTCTTATAACCGGCCTCAACACAGGCCTTAGCAGTCTCGGCCAATGTGCTTTCGGTGCGGCCAGCAAGGATCAGCTTGCACCCCATCCGGGCGGCGATAATCGACAATTCGCGGCCAATGCCCGAGCCTGCTCCGGTTATCAAAACGGTTTTATTCTGGATCATTGCTCAGGTCTTTCTGTGGGGGCCGCTAATGTCTTGGCGGCGCGTGTATTGATGATTTGCGTGGCGGTTTTGCGGTTCGGCGTGCCAACCGGGAAAAACAGCTCAGGCTCGGACGGGTCCGCCATGATCACAGCCGAGGGGCGGGCGTAATCAGGTAAATCGCCAAGGAGTGCGGTAATCTCAGACAGGGCAACCGGCCCCGCCGCCGCGACGATCAGCACCAAAGCGCCATCTGAGTCCCGCAACCCCAAAGCCGAGCCAATGATGCGTGGATCGGCGTTGACGCGCTGCTCAACCCATTCGGGCGAGATGTTACGCCCGGCCCCTGTGACCAAAAGCGCGTCCTTGCGCCCGTCGATCACAAGGCAATCCCCCTCAAAATGCCCCATATCGCCGGTGCGCCAAACCTCCGGGGCCGGATCGGCGTTGAGATAGCCGGTCATGACAGTGGGGCCAGAGATGATGATCTCACCGGCGTCTATTTCAACTGTCAGCCCCTCCAGCACCGGACCAACCGTTCCGGGCTTGTTTTCACCAAGCCGGTTGATCGCCACCACGGCGCAGCATTCCGACAGGCCATAGCCCTCATAGGCGGGAATGCCCGCATCCCGCGCCGCGTTGATCAGCGCAGGCGACGAGGCCGCACCACCGACGGCGACAAACCGCAAACTATCCGGGGCCTTTGCGCCGCGCGTCTTCAAATCCGCCGTCCATTGCCGCAAAATGGCCGGGGCCAGAAGGCTGGTGGTGGGGCGCACCTCATCGAAGGCCTCGGTGAGGGCGGTGATCGGCGCACCAAACAAGGTTTTGGTTGCCTCAAAGCGAAACACCGTTTTGGCCCCGGCGACGATGGGCAGGAACACGCCGCAAATCTGTTCCAGAAGCTGCGCCAAGGGCAAAATTGAAAGATGCGTATAAGTCGGGTCTGCGGCGATGACCCCGGACAGGGCCAATATTGATGCGTCAAGCTGAGCCTCGCCGATGATCACGCCTTTGGGGGTGCCGGACGAGCCGGAGGTATAGATCACCCGCTCGGCCCCGCCGGGATAATCGCGTAGTTTTGTGGCTTGCACAGGGGCCTCGGGCGCAATCAGATTAAGCTGCGGCAAGGGGGCAAAAATCTCGGGCGAATTGGTGATGACGGTGGTGATCCCGGCATCCATCAGAATATGGGCATTTTGCGCGTTGCTAAAGAAAAACGGCAGCGGCACCTGACGTTTGCCACTGAGGCTAACGGCCAGATCAGCCACCACATAGTCAATGCCGCCCGCCAGCCCGATGCCGATTGCGCCAGTGCTTTCATCCAACTGCCCGGCAAGGGTTTCAACCCGCTGGGCCAGTTCCCCCCAGGTTATCTGCCGATGATCATCCTCAAACGCCACCGCTTCGGGGCGCGTGGCGCTATGCCGCACCAAAGCCTTGAATATTGGGTGCATCAGACGGCCTCTAGGCGGCGCGCCCTTGGCGACAACAAGATCGGCGCATGGGCCTGTTCAGTGAAGGCGCAGACCCATGGATCGCTTGCGTAATAGCTACCCCAGGCGTTGGGATGCGCGGTTTTGGTGACATCCGCCGGGGCCAGTTCGGTAAAGGTCAGGCTAGCGCGTTTCAACAACCGGCGCAGCGGGCGGGTGGCGGTAAAGACGCCACAGGTCATGCCTTTTTTGCGGCCCCATTCAATCATCGCGTCCATCAAGGGCAACACTGGGAACGGCGTACAAGAGGCCAGCGAGACCGCCTCAACAATCTTATCCGCCGGAATATCAAGACCGGCCCGCGTTTTCAGGGCATGGGGGAAACCCCTTTCCAGATAACAATCCGAGAAAAACCCATCCTGCGCTGTGCGGATACCAGCGGTGCAAAGAATTTCCCCGCCCGCCCGGCGCGCCGTTACCAAAACCGGTGCAAATTCTGTCACATTGGCCCCGTATGCCTTTTTATAGACCGCCCTGATGTGATTTTCCGCGTCTTTTCGACCAGCATCGCCCACACTCAGAAACTCAATATTCATATCCAACCTCAAAACGCTTCATTCATTGTGTTGAGAAGGTTTTGGGTGGTGCGGCTTACAACAGGCTTACAGCTTCTACGTTTTTCTCAGTCTGTCGCGAAAATAAAACTAAACACGCTGCCACCGCCGTCGCGGTCCTTGACCTGCACCTGCGCGCGGTGTGACTGGGCCACGGATTTCACAATCGCCAGACCAATCCCCGAGCCTTTGGAATTGGTGTTGGCCTGCGCGCCCCTGCTGAAGCGCTCGAACAGGCCGGATTTCATCGCGTCCGGCACACCCGGCCCACGGTCCAACACCCGCCACCCGGCGGGGGAGGCATCAATAATAATCTCAATCTCGCTGCCTTCGGGGACATATTGCAGCCCATTGCGGATCATGTTTTGCAAGGCAATCCCCAACAGGCGCGGATTGCCCTTCACCATCGCCCGCTCTGCCCCGGTGACCGACAGCATATGCCCCGATTGCAGCGCCGTCGGGGCCATTTCGCTGGCAATCTCAACCGCAAGGGCGCGCAGATCAACCTGACTAAAGCCTGATCTGAGGGCCGCATCAGCGCGGGCCAGATCAATCAACTGACCGGCTAATTCGTCAATTTGCGCCACATCCTGGCTCAGGCTGGCCTTCAGTTCCGGGTCTTTGATCCGATCCACGCTTGAGCGCAGTACAGCAATCGGCGTGCGGATTTCATGCGCCACATTCGAGGCAAAATCACGCTGCGCCCTATAGCCTTGCTCCAACCGGTCAAACGCCGCGTTGACAGAGGTGATGAGAGGGCGGATTTCTGTGGGTAGCTGTTCAACAGATAGCCGTTTGTTCACCCCCTCCGGGTTCACCCGAGATGCCTGTTCCGACAGTATGCCCAAAGGGGCCAATGCCCGGCGCGTGGCCAATATAGCAGCCGCAAGGATCATGATGATGCCAAAAATAATTATGAATATTTTTCCCGCCACCTCGCGCAGGATTTTCTCAATCTGTGTTTCCGCCAGGCCTTTGGGAAAGGTGGACACCAGCACATAAATGTCCTGCTCCTCGATCCGCACCCGCAGCCCCATTCCGATCCGCTCCCCGATCACGGTGATCAGCCCGGGCTTCCCAAGCTCAAGCGCTTCGAGTTGCTGCCAAATCTTATCCGAGGTTTCCCCCCCAACAACCGCGCTCCCGGTGTGATCAAAAACGGTAAATCTGTACGCCCCTTGCACCCCCTTGAATCTAAGCCCGTTCGGGTCGAGGCCAAATTGTTCCTCGTCGGGGTCAATCTGAATGATGATCTCCTTGGCCTCATCCGCCAAGCTGTCTTTCAGGCGCTCGCGCAGGTATTCTTGGAATTCGGTGAGCAGAACAACCACCGCCAGCAGCAGGCACAGGCTGAGGGCGACAATGATGCTGACAAGAAGATTGCGGTGCAGTGACCCTTTGCCGCCGATCACGGCCCGCAGAATGTTCATTGCGCGCCTTCCTGCAAGACATAGCCAATACCGCGCAGGTTCTGAATCGAGATGTCAGCACCTTTATCCCCCAGCTTCTTGCGCAATCGGTGGGTCAGAACCTCAATCGCATTTGGGGTTGGGGGTTCGGAGAAATCGTAAATCGCGTTCTCGATTGTGTCCTTGGTGATGACCCGGCCCGCGCGCCTCAGGAACAACTCAAGCAAGGCCAGCTCGCGTTTTGAAAAGCGCGTTACCTTGCCGGCAATCTTCACAATGCGCTCGTTTGTCTCAAACGTGACATTGCCCGAGCTAAGCACCAGCCCCAGCGCCCCGCCGGGGCGGCGCAGCAATGCATTGATCCGCGCCACCAGCTCAGACACCGCAAAGGGCTTGACCAGATAATCGTCAGATCCGGCATTCAGCCCCTTGATCCGCTCATCCAGCTTGTCGCGGGCGGTGCAAATGATGACCGGCGTTTCAGGCGCCGCCTCTTTGATCCCGGGCAAAACATCCAGCCCGTCAATATCCGGCAGGCCAAGATCAAGAATAACCACATCATACTCATAGCATTTGACCGAATGCAGCGCATCCGCCGCATCATACACCAGATCAACAACAAACCCTGCCTCGCGCAAACTGGCACTCGTATTGAGCGCCAGTTTCTCGTTGTCTTCAATATAAAGCAGTCTCATGCAGGCCTATTTTCGGATATATGTTATCGTCGATCCATCATCCGCCTTAAAGACAACCTGCGCAAGGTTTCCATCCCCATCATACCAAAGGTCACGTTCAAGATCGCCCGAGATACGGTAGTGATGTGCGTTGACACTGCCGCGTTTGGTGCTGACGCTTTCCATGCCAAGATCGGCCACGCGCACTTTCATCATATGGCCGTCGATTGTGTTCATCAGCTTTTTGCTGTGCACGATGTCCATATTCCAAAGGCTTGCCGGAAGCGGCCCTTTGCCGGCGGTATTCAACTGATTGGGGTCGCCGTCATCATCGGTTTTTGACGTTACATGGTTGAATTTTCCGTCCTGCCATTGTTCCGTGCTGTTATGCTGGAAGCTGTAAACCGTGGTCCGGATAATTGGGAGTTTCACAGCAATATCGGTGACAACCTGAACCGAGAAATTCGGGGCGCCCCCGGAAAACTTATAGCTATGATCGCCTATGTCTTTGCCCTTGCGCATGACATCAAATTTCAACGAACCACTTGGCGGTAGTGTGAGGGCATTCACCGGGGCAGCCAAAGCCATAGCAGCCGCCAAAATCATTCCTAAGATACGCATATTAAACTCCGTTAGATTACCATTAGATTCTGCTAGATTCTGTGGCAATCTGGCGCGTGTTGCTTACATAAGGCTTACAGATTTGAAACATACGACACGGGCACACCCACAACCGTTGTGGGCGTCTGCCATATACTTTTAGCGGTGTTTCAGCTATAAAGCCCGCCGGTTTTTGTCTTTAGAAATGCCTCCAGCGGGATGTCCTCTTGTTTGAGAAAGCCTTGATTGGGCAAGGTGCCATCGCGCACCATCTCAATCACCCCAACAACCGATCCGGCGGTGGTCCAGGCAATCGCGGTCTGGTGCCCCCCGGCAAGCACGCGCGGCTTGTAACCCCGGACAAATTCACGGCGCAGCAACTGATCATCAATAAGGCCTTCGGCGGCCACATGAACATAAACCACATCATCATTCACCGGCGGTTTGGCATTGACCAAAATCCGCCCGGCCTCGGCCCTGTCCTCGCGCATCAACAGCTCATGAAAGAAGAAATTCATCAGGTCCATATGGCCGGGATAACGCATGGTTTTATAGTCAATATTATCGACCTTCCCAAGGTAAGTTTCGCACATGGTGCCCAGCCCGCCCGAGGTGGTGAAGGCCTCCAATTCCAGCCCGTCGATAAACAGTTTTTCCTTCCACTCCATCGGAGAGACCCACTTGCGCACGCCTTCCTCGATCACCTCGCAATCATTAAGGTATTCATTGACCACCCCGGCGGGGGACCAGTTGAAGGCGTACCCCAGCAGGCCGGTAGGATGCTGCGGCAGCGCCCCCACCCGCATTTTAACCGAACGGCAGCTATCGAACATGGCAATATGCGCCGCGCCAACGATGCCAATAAACCCCGGTGCCAGCCCGCATTGCGGTGCCATCAGGGATTTCGAGGTTTTTGACAGCTCAATAATGGCATTGGTGGTCGGCACGTCCTCGGTCAGGTCAAAGTAATGGATGCCCGCCTTATGCGCCGCCGTGGCCACCGCGATATTGAGGTGAAACGGCAGGCACGACAACACCGCCTCAACCCCGGCAAATTCTTTTGCAAGGCTATCGGCTTGGGTAATATCGGCATTGCTGACGGCAAAAGGCAGGGCCTCACGCGGGGGGTGTTGATCATAACCGGTGACGTTGAATCCGGCCTCATGCAGCAGCTTGGCGGCCAGGGTGCCGACCTTGCCAAGGCCAAACACGGCGATTTTGTTAAAGCTCATGATTTGGCCCCTCAGATGTCAAATTTGATGCCCTGCGCCAGCGGCAGGTCGCGGGAATAATTGATGGTATTGGTCTGACGGCGCATATAGCCGCGCCAGGCGTCCGAGCCGCTTTCACGCCCGCCGCCGGTGTCTTTTTCACCACCAAAGGCCCCGCCAATTTCGGCCCCTGAAGGGCCAATATTGACATTAGCAATGCCGCAATCAGAGCCAACAGCGGAAAGGAAATATTCGCACTCGCGGACATCGGTGGAAAAGATGCATGACGAAAGCCCCTGAGGCACATCATTTTGCAGGGCAATCGCCGCGTCCAGATCGCTGTATTTCATCACATAAAGGATCGGGGCAAAGGTTTCTTCGCGCACAATCTCGGTCTGTCCGGGCATTTCGACAATCGCCGGATGCACATAAGCGGCATCGGGATAGGTGTTGCGCAGTGCCGGACCGCCGCCGAAAATATCGCCGCCATCGGCCTTGGCAACGTTCAGCGCCCGCTCCATGGCGTTGAAGGCATCCATATCAATCAAAGGCCCAATCAAAGTACCATCCGCCAGCGGATCGCCGATTGGCAGGCCGCTATAGGCCTTTTGCAGCCTTGGGATCAGCGCCTCATAAATATCCTGATGCACGATCAGGCGACGCAGCGAGGTACAGCGCTGCCCGGCGGTGCCCACAGCCGAAAACACAATCGCCCGCAGCGCCATTTCAACATCGGCACTTGGCGATACGATCATCGCGTTATTGCCGCCCAACTCAAGAATGCAGCGGCCAAAACGCTTGGCCATGGCCGCGCTCACCGCGTGCCCCATGCGGGTTGAGCCGGTGGCCGAAACAATCGCCACATCGCGCGACGCGGTCAGGGCTTCACCGGTCTCGCGTTCGCCAATCACGGTTTGGATCAGGCCATCGGGGGCATCATCGCCAAACCGCGCCACAACACGGTCGCATATTTTCTGCACCGCCAGCGCGCAAAGCGGCGATTTTTCAGAGGGTTTCCAGATCACCGGATCGCCACACACCAGCGCCAGCGCCGCATTCCAGCACCACGGGGCCACCGGGAAATTAAACGCGGTGATCAACCCGCAAACCCCCATCGGGTGCCATGTTTCGCGCATCATATGGCCGGGGCGCTCGGACGCAATAGTCAGGCCAAAAAGCTGCCGCGAGATACCAACCGCCAGATCGCAGATGTCGATCATTTCCTGAACCTCGCCAAGGCCCTCTTGCAGGATTTTACCGCATTCCAGCGTCACCAGCTTGCCAAGGTTTTCTTTTTCGGCCCTGAGTTCCTCGCCCAGCAGCCGCACCAGCTCACCACGTCGCGGGGCGGGCACGTTGCGCCACTGATTAAAAGCGCTGGCCCCCTTGGC
Organism: uncultured Roseovarius sp.; assembly: GCA_964655135.1. Classification (GTDB taxonomy): domain Bacteria; phylum Pseudomonadota; class Alphaproteobacteria; order Rhodobacterales; family Rhodobacteraceae; genus Roseovarius. The sequence goes on from CAZZKL010000001.1 coordinate 32,734, forward strand.
AATCATCGCCTCAACATCGGCAACGCTGTGGGCGGCAAGGCGGGCAATCTCGCTGCCATCCACCGGGGTATGCACCGCAAGCGTGCCCCCCGTCAGCTCGGCTTTGCTAAACCCCGCAGCTTTTAGAATGTCCTGACCTGTCATCGCTTTGGCTCCCTTCATTTGGATATTTACCTGAGAGTCCCAAAATTCGGACGCCAAAACAATTAGGTGTTATGTGCTTTTTTAATGGGTAAAAATGCAATATACCTATTCTAATAAGTTAATTTAACTATAGGGACATCCAATGGAGACGCCGGACAAAGACGAGATTTTGATCAACCTGCTACGGGAAAATGGCCGCATTTCTGTGTCCGAGATTGCCCGGCGCATGGCCGCATCGCGCACCGCCGTGCAGATGCGCCTGCAAAAGCTTGAGCGCAACGGGGTGATCGAGGGCTATACCGTCCGGCTTTCGCCCGGCTATCTGAAAAAGCGGATGCGGGCGCTGGTGATGATCAAATTCCCCCCCGGCAAGCGCAAAGAGATCGAGGCGGCACTTGCGGATATGTCGCAGCTCACCTCGCTTTATTCGATCAGCGGGGTGTTTGATATGGCCGCGATCGTGACCGCGCCGACAATGGATGTGCTGGACCGGCTGATTGACGAAATCGGCTGTATCAGGGGGATTGATGAAACCCTGTCCTCTATCATCCTGTCGACCAAAATTGACCGCTAGAAACTGATAGGTTTTGACCTGTTTGCATATGGGATATGCCAACCCGAGCGCTGATACAACAATCCTGCGCTTTGAACGCAGCACCAAACCTAGGGTCAGGACCGATTAATCCTGCACCACTGGTTTGACAGATTTTTTCTCTGAACAGGCACAGGACCGCTGGAATAGTTGTTCTATTTCAAGGGTCTGTAACGCAGTCAGAGGGAAAATCCGTCAAATCCGAAGGACGCTGTTTTCCCTTCATCCCAGTGGCGCAGGATTAACGGGTCCTGACCCTAAACACTTGGTTGCCCCAGCTATTCAAATATCCTATTTAGAAAGTGAATAGAATAAACAGGATAAATTGAATGTATCGCGTCTGGAATTTTGTTGCTGAATATTCTCTTTTACTGATTCTGGGCGCAATTACCGCACTCATCTGGGTTAATACCAATCCCGAATCCTATCATCATTTTGTTGATTTTGTGATCTGGGAAAACGCCCCCATCGGACAGCTGGAAAACGGCACAAGGACGATGACGCTGCATTATCTGGTCAATGATGTGCTGATGGCGCTGTTTTTTGCCATTGCCGCCAAAGAAGTGTGGGAGGCGGTGATACTCAAAAACGGTTCATTGCGCGGCAAAAAGGCGGCGACACCCTTGATTGCCACGGCGGGCGGAATGTGCGGGCCGATTGTGGTTTATCTTGGGCTGGCGATGATCATGGGATCAGACACATATAGTGCGGTCGCCAATGGCTGGGCGATACCCACCGCCACGGATATTGCGTTTTCATATCTGGTCGGGCGGTTGGTATTTGGTGCGGGCCACCCGGCGGTCAGGTTCCTGCTGCTGCTGGCGATTGCCGATGATGCGGCGGGCCTGATTATTCTGGCGGTTTTCTATCCCAGCGGAGAGCTGGCCCCGGTCTGGCTTTTGTTCTCATTTGGCGCGGCGGCGCTGGTTTTTTTGCTGTTCAACTGGCTGCCCCTGCGGATTGACCGGGGCAATCAGGCGCGGCCCTGTTCAAGCAAGGTGCGGCGGCTGTGTGGTGGGCTGCCCTACATCGTGGCAGGCTGTGCCAGTTGGTACGGGTTCATGCGCTCGGGCCTGCACCCGGCGTTGGGGCTGTTGCCGGTTGTGGTTATAATCCCCCATGCGGACCGGGCTTTTGGCCTGTTCAGCGAGGCCGAGAAATACCTCAGGGATTTGCTCAACGTGCTGGAACATGCGCTGAAACATCCGGTGGAGATTGTGCTGTTCTTCTTTGGGCTGCTGAACGCGGGGGTTGAGTTTTCGGCGATTGGCGATGCCACATGGCTGGTATTTCTGGGGCTGATCATTGGCAAGCCGCTGGGGATTTTCATCTTTGGCTGGGTTGCGGCCAAGCCGATGCGTCTGGGCCTGCCGCAGGGGATGCGGATCATGGATCTGGTGGTGATCGGCTGTGTCGCGGCAATCGGCTTTACCGTGTCGCTGTTTGTGGCCTCGGTGGCATTTGACGCGGGGCCAATTCAGGATGCCGCGAAAATGGGCGCTTTGTTCAGCTTTGCCGCCGCGATCATTTCGATTGTCGTGGGCAAGTTGATGCGGGTGGAAAAGCAGGAATTATAACACCTCTGGCCAATGATTATCCAACAAACCTGAAGGGCCGGATACGGAAATTCCCTGTAAAAGGCATAAAAATGCCCCTATTTGTGATAATAAGCGGCTAAATCCGGCCAAAGTAATATAAATTTTACTAGATGATGGCTTCTTAACCAAGCTGCGCTAAAAAGAAGGCGGGCCAGAAAAGGCCGGGCCAGAGCAGGATCGGAGCAAATGAATGCTCGAATTTGAGAACGTCAGCAAGTCCTTCTGGACCGGCACGCAGCACAAGGTGATCCTTGAGCATGTGAGTTTCAAAGTTGAGCTTGGCCGCTCGCTTGGCATTCTGGCACCAAATGGCACCGGCAAGACGACCCTGATCAATATGATGGCCGGGCTGGAAAAACCCAATGAGGGCAAGATCAGGCGCAATTGCCGGGTTAGTTTTCCGCTGGGCTTCATGGGCGGGGTTGTGAATAAATTATCCGCGATGGACAATGCGCGCTATATTGCCCGGCTTTACGGCATGGACCCGGATGATATTGAGGCATACTGCCGCTGGTTGTGTGGCCTTGGGGAATATTTTGATCAGCCGCTGGGCACCTATTCATCGGGGATGAAATCGCGCTTTACCTTTGCCCTGTTGCTGGCGCTGGATTTTGACATTTATCTGATTGATGAAGGCATGCCCGGATCAATGGATGTTGAGTTTAATAAAAAGGCCGGTGATATTTTGCAGGAACGCCTGAGCACAACAACCGTGATCATCGTATCACATGATCCGAATGTACTGGAAAAATTCGCCAGCGAGGCCGCCGTTCTGATGGGCGGCCAGCTTTATATGTTTGACACCTTGGAAGAGGCAAAGCAGCTTTATGACTATGAAACCCAAGGCTAAAAAATTTCGCGTTCGCCGCTCGACGGGCAATTCCTCTCAGGCAGGGTCACAGGCTGCGCAGGCCACAGATATGCCCGCAAGCCGGGGCGCGCATGATGGCGAGATCAGCACCGCCAAAGAGATGAAATCATCGCAAAACATCGATGATATACGCAAAGAAGAATTGACCGGCAGGCAGTTGCGCATGGCCCGGCGCATGGCGATCAAAAATGGTCTCAAGCCGACATCTGATCTGGATGCGGTCAGGATGCTGCGCGCCAAGGGAATTGATCCGTTTCAGCGCTCTAATATCATTGAACTACTGGCCAATGACGACACTCCGGTCAGAAAACACGATGGCGAAGAAGAGCAAAAAGGCAAAAACCGCCGGTCAAAGAAAATTCAGTTGCCCCAGACCGTTCCCGTGGGCACGCCAAACCTGCCCGCAACCGAATTAAGCCCGGCAGACCGACGGGCAAAGGAAATCAAGAAAATTCAGCGCGACATCAGCAGACGTCGCCGCCACAAACTTTTCCTGCTGAGCACGCGGTTGATGTTCTTTGTCTTATTCCCCACACTTCTTGCGGGCTATTATTACTATGCAGTCGCCACGCCGATGTATACGACCAAATCGGAGTTCCTGATCTTGAAGGCCGATGGTGGCGGTGGCTCCATGGGGGGGCTTGGCGGATTGTTACCCAGCCAGTTTGCTACTGGGCAGGATTCAGTCGCGACGCAATCTTATCTGCAATCCAAGGATGCGATGCTGCGGCTGGATGCCGATGAAGGCTTTCGCGCGCATTTTTCTCAGGATTGGATTGATCCGATCCAGCGGCTTGATCCCGATGCCAGCCATGAAACCGCATACAAGCTGTATAAAAAATACGTCAAGCTGGGCTATGATCCGACCGAGGGTGTGATCCGGATGGAGGTTTCAACCGCCATACCCGAACTGAGCGCGGCATTCTCCAGAAAGCTGATCGAATATGCCGAAGAGCGGGTGGATGCGTTGAGCCGGAGGAAGCGCGAGGATGCCGTAGTCACGGCCAAAAAGAGCCTTGAGGATGCCACCGCACAGCGCAGAGCGGCACAAAAGCGGCTGGTGGAAATGCAAGAGGGCAGCATACTTGATCCGATAGGAGAAATTGCAGGCATCCGGGCGCTGATCAGCTCGGTCGAGCTGCGGTTGCAGGCAAAACAGCTGGACCTGAATATTCAACTCAGCAATGCGCGTCCCAATCAGATCAAGGTCGATGCGCTGCGCGGTGAGATAAAAGTATATCAAGAGGAGCTTGACCGGCAGAATGCCCGGCTTAATCAGGCCAGTAACGGGCAGGCCTCATTGGCCGAGCTGACCTCGCAAATTCAGATTGCGCAGGCCGATCTGGCAACCGCAGATCTGGTGCTACAGGCGGCACTGGAAAACAAACGCCTGAGCGAAATTGAGGCCAATAAGCAGGTGCGGTATCTGACGGTTTCGGTGCGGCCTATCGCCTCGGAAGACCCGTCTTATCCGCGCGCGTTTGAAAATACGCTGCTTGCGTTTTTGGTATTCTCGGGTATCTACCTGATGCTGTCACTGACAGTATCCATCCTCAAAGAGCAGGTAACGTCATAATATGAAACGGGTAGAATTTGCCGGGTTGAGCGTTGGCAATGATCAACCGCTCAGCGTCATCGCGGGCCCTTGCCAGCTTGAAAGCACTGATCATGCGCTGATGATCGCCGGCCGGATGCGCGACATTTGCGCCGCCCACGGCGCGCAGTTTATCTTCAAAGGCTCGTTCGACAAGGCCAACCGCACCTCGTTGAGTGGCAAGCGTGGCCTTGGTGTAGAGGAAGGCCTGGAGGTGATGCAGGCGGTGAAACAGGCGCTCGATGTGCCGGTTTTGACCGATGTGCATCTGCCGGATCAATGCGCCCGGGTGGCCGACGTTTGCGATGTATTGCAGATCCCGGCATTTTTGTGCCGCCAGACCGATTTACTGCTGGCCGCAGGCGAAACCGGCGCGGTGATCAACGTCAAAAAGGGGCAGTTTCTGGCACCTTGGGATATGCCCAATGTCATCGCCAAGATCGAGGCCACCGGCAACGCCCGTATTTTGCTAACCGAGCGCGGCACCTCATTTGGCTATAACACGCTGGTCGCTGATATGCGGTCTTTGCCGCAAATGGCCACCACCGGCTATCCGGTGGTGATGGATGCCACCCATTCGGTGCAACAGCCCGGTGGCAAGGGCGGCTCCTCGGGCGGGCAGCGGGAGTTTGCCCCGGTGATGGCGCGCGCGGCGGTGTCTTTGGGGGTGGCGGCAGTGTTCATTGAAACCCACGAAGACCCCGATAGCGCGCCCAGTGATGGCCCCAATATGATACCGCTGAATGAGATGGATGGGCTGATCAAAAGCCTGATGCAGTTTGATCAGCTCGCCAAGGCTGATCCGCTGCGCATTTGAAAAAGTGAGGGTGCCCGCGTGAGCCGACCAGACTATAAAGTAAGCCAGAACACCTGGGAATTTCTGCGTGATGCGATGATCACGCCCACCGGCTTTCGCGAATATGACGCGCGCTGGAAATACCCCGATGAGATCAATCTGCCGGGGATCACGGCGCTGGGCCTTGGCCTAGGCACCCAGATGCAACGGCGCGGGATTGCCCCGGTGATTGCCGTGGGCAATGATTACCGCGACTATTCTTTGTCGATCAAAAACGCCCTGATGCTGGGGCTGATGCAGGCGGGGATTATGGTCAAGGACATTGGCCCATGCCTGAGCCCGATGGCGTATTTCGCGCAGTTTTATCTGGATGTCCCGGCAGTGGCGATGGTCACGGCGTCGCATAATCCCAACGGCTGGACCGGGGTTAAAATGGGGTTTGAGCGGCCCCTGACCCATGGCCCGGATGAGATGAATGAGCTGAAAAAGATCGTGTTGAGCGGTGAAGGTGAGGCCATGCCCGGTGGTGGCTATGAGTTTATGTCCGGCGTGCGTGAGGCCTATCTTGATGATCTGGTTGGTGACTTTCGCATGACGCGCAAGCTCAAGGTGGTTTGCGCCACCGGCAACGGCACCGCCAGCGCCTTTGCGCCGGAACTGTTTGAGCGCATCGGGGTTGAGGCGGTGCCAAGCCATAATGATCTGGATTACACATTCCCGCATTACAACCCCAACCCTGAAGCGATGGAAATGCTGCATGATATGAGCGCCAGCGTTCTGGCCTCAGGCGCCGATTTTGCGCTTGGGTTTGATGGCGATGGCGACCGCTGCGGTGTGGTTGACGACGAGGGTGAGGAAATTTTTGCCGATAAGGTCGGCGTGATCATGGCGCGTGATTTATCGAAAATTTACCCCGGGGCCACCTTCGTGGCGGATGTGAAATCAACCGGGTTGTTTGCCAGTGACCCGGTGTTGCAAGCGGCGGGGATCAAAGCGGATTACTGGAAAACCGGGCATTCGCATATGAAGCGCCGGGTGAAAGAAATTGGCGCACTGGCCGGGTTTGAGAAATCCGGGCATTACTTTCTGGCCGAGCCATTGGGGCGCGGCTATGATTGCGGGCTGCGGGTGGCGGTTGAGATTTGCAAGCTGATGGACCGCAACCCTAGGTGCTCGATGTCCGACCTGCGCCGCGCATTGCCGCAAACATGGGCGACGCCGACGATGTCGCCCTATTGTGCTGACACCGAAAAATACGCGGTGCTGGAGCGGCTGGTGGCGCGGCTGGTGGCGCGCTTTGAGGCCGGGGAGCCGCTGGCGGGGCGTAAGATTGCGCAGGTGGTCACCGTGAACGGCGCGCGGGTGATTTTGGATAATGGCAGTTGGGGTCTGGTGCGGGCATCGTCCAATACTCCCAATTTGGTGGTGGTCTGCGAAAGCTCGGAATCTGAGTCCGAGATGCGGGCGATCTTCGCCGATATTGACGCGGTGATCCGAACCGAGGACACGGTGGGGGAGTATGATCAGACAATCTAATCGGGTGCAGGCCGCAAATCTTTTAAAAAAAGATTTGGGAAAAGTTTTTGAAAAACTTTTATGGCTCACATGGTCAGGCCACGGCCCTTAAGTAACGCTTCGACCTCCGGCAGTTTGCCGCGAAATGCAAGGTACAGCTCTTCAGCGTCACGCGAGCCACCAGCGGAAAGGATATTGGCCTCAAGCGCGGCGGCGCGGACGGGATCAAATGCGCCACCAGCCTCTTCAAAAGAAGCAAAGGCATCGGCGTCCATCACCTCGGACCACATGTAACTATAATAGCCCGAGCTATAGCCATCGCCGGAAAACACATGCGCAAAATGCGGCGTGGCGTGACGCATGGTGATGGCGGCGGGCAAGCCCAGATTGGCCAGAACTTCGGCCTGCATCGCCATCGGATCAGCAGGGGTCGCACCCTCATGAAACGCCAGATCAACCAAAGCCGAGGCGACATATTCAACCGTCTGAAACCCCATGTCAAAATTGGCGGCGCATAGGGTTTTGTCCAGCAACGCCCCGGGCATCGGCGCGCCGGTTTCATAATGCACGGCAAATTCGCGCAGCACCTCGGGCACCTCAAGCCAATGCTCAAACAACTGGCTGGGCAATTCCACAAAATCGCGGGCCACGGAGGTGCCGGAGATGCTTTCATAGGTCACGTCCGACAGCATCTGATGCAAGGCATGGCCAAATTCGTGAAACAATGTGCGCGCGTCGTCATAGCTGAGCAACGCCGGGTCGCCCTTGGCAAAGTTACAAACATTAATCACCACCGGGCCTTGAGCTTGCGGGAATTTCGCCTGCCCGCGCATGGCCGAGCACCACGCCCCTGAACGTTTGGCCGCCCGTGCAAAATAATCACCGATGAAAACAGCCATATGGATGCCGTCGCGAGTCACCTCCCACGCACGACAATCAGGATGATATAGTGGTACATCAAGCGGCCTGAACTCAAGGCGAAAGAGGCGGCCAGCACAGGCAAAAGCTGCCTTTATCATCTGGTCGAGCGACAGATAGGGCTTGAGCGCGGCCTCATCAAAATCATGCTCGGCCTTGCGGCGACGGGCCGCGTAATAGCGCCAATCCCACGGCTCAAGATCACCATTGACACCGTCTTCATGCATCATTTTGGTGAGAATATCAGCGTCATGTTCGGCCCGCGCCTTGGCCGGCTCCCAGACCTGCATCAGCAATTTGCGCACCGCCCCCGGTGTTTTGGCCATCTCGGTTTCCAGCTTATACGCGGCAAAACTTTCATAGCCTAAAAGAGCGGCGCGTTCGTGCCGCAACGCCAGTATTTCGGCCGCAATTGGCCGATTATCGGTGTCGCCTGCATTGGCCCCGCGCGCGCCCCAGGCCGCAAACGCCTTTTCCCGCAAATCCCGGCGCGGGGAAAATTGCAAAAACGGCGTGATCAACGAGCGCGACAGGGTGATCACCGGGATTTTCAGGCCCTTCTCGGCCCCGGCGGCACGGGCGGCAGAGATCACAAAATCGGGCAGCCCCGTAAGATCACCTTCGGACAATGCCATATGCCAGCCCGCCTCATCCGCCAGCAAATTCTGGGTGAACCGCGTCCCAAGATCGGCCAGCCGCGCCATAATCTCGCGCATACGGGCATCCTGTGCGCCCGTAAGCTCCGCCCCGGCACGGCGAAAACTGCGATGGGTCAGCATCAAAACACGCTGTTGCTCATCGCTCAGGCCAAGGGTGTCGCGGGTATCCCACAGGGTTTTGATGCGGGCAAAAAGCGCTTTGTTGCCGTAAATCGACGAGGAATAAGCCGCCAGTTTGGGGCTGAAATCGCGCTGCAATTCAAGCCGTTTTGGATTACTGTCGGCACCGGCAAGGGTAAAAAACACCGACAGAACCTTATCAAGCGCCTTGCCCGCCGCCTCAAGCGCCTCGATGGTGTTGGCAAATGTCGGCGTCTGTGGATTATCCGCAATGGCGTCAATTTCGGTGCGGGCGCGGGCCAGAGCGGTTGCAAAACCGGGGGCGAAATCCGCGTCCGATATGGCCTCAAACGGCGCAACTTCAAATGGCGTGGTCCAGTCAGTCAGCAGCGGGTTCATCGGCCTGTCCTTTATCGCCGCAAACCGGACAATCGGCGCGGGGTTTGAGGGAAAATTTGCGCGTCTCCCCATAAAGCGCGTCGTAAATCAGCATCTCCCCACGCAACGCCGTGCCCGCGCCGGTGATGATCTTGACCGCCTCAGCTGCCATCATCGCGCCCACCACACCGGGAAGCGGCCCAAGCACACCGGCCTCGGCGCATGACGGGGCCAGACCTGCGGCGGGGGCCTGCGGGAAGATGCATTGATAACACGGTGCGCCATGGGCCGGATCAAACACGCTTAGCTGGCCCTCCCATTGCGATAAAGCGCCTGATATTAACGGCTTAGAATTGGCATAGGCCGCGGAATTAACCAAATACCGAGTGTCAAAATTATCGGTGCCGTCAAGAATTATATCGTATTCGGCAAACAAGTCCGTGGCAATTTCGGCGGTCAGGCGGCGTTGATACGGGCGCGCAGTGATATGCGGATTTTGCGCTGTCATGGCGCGGGCGGCGGACAAAACCTTGGGGCTGCCAATATCGGCATCGCGGTGGATTACCTGACGCTGGAGGTTGGAATTATCAACCTCATCATCGTCGATCACGCCAATGGTGCCCACACCGGCGGCCGCCAGATAAAGCAACGCCGGAGAGCCAAGACCCCCCGCACCAATCACCAGAACGCGGGCATTTTTCAACGCTTTTTGTCCGGGGCCGCCAATTTCATGCAAGACGATATGGCGGGCGTAACGCTCAAGCTCGGTGTCGGAAAAGGGGCCGGTTTGCGGCTTAACCGGCGGCGCGGCGCGGGCCTTAAGCCATCGCAGCCCCGCACGGTACACCAACACAAGGCCCACAAATCCCCCAAGGATCAGCCATAAACCGGCACTTTCACCGGTGGCCATGCGCAAGGCGTGCCCCTCGGGTAGCAACAAATGCAACCCAACCACCGCCAGCCACAAAATACCGATCATCATCCAGCGCAAGGACCTTGGTGTTTTCAGCACCATGCCAAGACCCCACAACACGGCGGCAATACCTAAAACCAGCGCCATCAGCCGCGCCCCGTTGAGCCAAAACCACCCACACCCCGGGCGGTTTCATCCAGCGTATCAACCAAATCAAACGCCGCCCGCACCACCGGGGCGACAATCATCTGCGCAATGCGCATCCCATGCCCAATATGAAAATCCTCAGGCCCGGTATTCAGCACAATCACCCCCAAAGGCCCGCGATAATCACTGTCAATGGTGCCGGGGCTGTTGGGCAGGGTGATCCCATGTTTCAAGGCCAACCCTGAGCGCGGCCGCACCTGCACCTCATAGCCCGCCGGAATTGCCAGCCGCAGCCCGGTGGGCACAAGTGCGCGCCCCCCCGGTGCAAGGGTCAAACCACCGCGCGCCGCTTCGGGGAAATTCGCCCTCAGATCAGCCCCCGCCGCGCCATCGGTTTCATACCCCGGCAGGCCCAACGCCCGATCCGCGCCCTCAACCCACGCAAGCCGCACCGTTACCATCCCCTGCCCTTTCATTTTTCCATAAATACTCAAAAAAACTCACCCCAGCGCCCGGGTGATCCGATCGGCCAGTTGCGCGGCCACTTGCGTCTTGGACATAAGCGGCCAGTCTTCTGCCCCGTCATCGGTGATCAAAACGATGTCATTGTGGCTGCCGCCCATGATGCCGGTATCCGGGCTTACATCATTGGCCACGATCCAGTCACACCCCTTGCGCCTGCGCTTGGCGGTGGCGTTTGCAACCACATCATCGGTTTCGGCGGCAAAACCCACCACCAGCGGCGGACGGCCTTGTTTCATCTGCGCCACACTCGCCAAAATGTCGGGGTTCTCAATAAAATCAAGCTGTTTCAGGCCGGATTTTGATTTCTTCATTTTATTCTTAGCCGGGTCGGTCATGCGCCAATCGGCCACGGCGGCGGCAAAAATGGCCGCGTCCACCGGCAGCGCCGCCCCGACCGCAGCAAACATCTCTTGGGCGGTTTCAACCTTTTGAACCTCAACCCCGGCAGGGGGCGGCACATCCGCCGGGCCGGTGACAAAGATCACCTCGGCCCCAAGCGCCGACAAGGCCCGCGCCAGCGCGGTGCCCTGCGCCCCGGATGAGCGGTTGGCGATATAGCGCACCGGATCAATCGGCTCGTGCGTGGGGCCAGAGGTCACCAGAATGCGTTTGCCTTTAAGGGGGCCGCTTGCAAGGGCGGCCTCAATCGCGGCGACAATTTCCAACGGCTCGGACATACGTCCGGGGCCGTGTTCGCCGCAAGCCATATCGCCCTCATTGGGACCGGTGAACAGGATGCCATCTTGTTTCAACGTGGTAATATTGCGCTGCATAGCTGCGTGCTGCCACATGCGCACATTCATCGCCGGGGCCACCAGAACGCGCGCATTGGTGGCCAAAAGCAGGGTCGAGGCAAGATCATCGGCAAGCCCATGGGCCATTTTCGCCATAAGGTCGGCCGTAGCCGGGGCCACCACAATCAAATCAGCGCTGCGGCTCAGCTCAATATGGCCCATCTCGGCCTCAGCGGTGAGGTCAAACAAATCGCTATGAAGCGCCTCACCCGCCAGCGCCGACACTGACAAAGGCGTTACAAATTCGCCGCCTGCGCGGGTAAGCACCGGGGTCACATGGGCCCCGCGTTCGCGCAAGCGCCGGATCAGGTCAAGTGATTTGAAAGCGGCAATACCGCCGCCGATGATTAAAAGAATGCGTTTGGAGGCCAGCATGGGCGATGTTCCTTATCCATCCCTGCCGACAGTATGATGTGGCTCGCGCCGAGACAAGAGCAAGGGCGCGACGAGTGGCCGATTGAAACAGCATCACACCAGCAGGCCAAGAACCTCGGACCCTTCCAGTTCAAGATGCAGGCGCATTTTGCCAAGGGCGGCGGCCTCAAGCTGCCGAATGCGCTCTTTACTCAGGCCAAGCTCAGCCCCGAGGCTTTGCAATGTGCGCGGGGCCTCCCTTAAGCGGCGCTCCAACACGATATGACGTTCGCGTGCGCTGAGTGTCGACATCGCCGCCATCAGCCAGCCGTGCAAAACCTTGAGATCATGATCCCGCTCAGCCCGTTGATCCCCACGCGGCGCGTCATCTTCCAGCGCCTCAATCCATTCGCGGCCTTCCGCATCGCTGGATTGGCTGGCGTTGAGCGACAAATCCGTGCCCGCCAGCCGCCCCGCCATCAGCTCAACATCGCGCAGGGGCACACCAACCTCGCGGGCGATTTTTGCGCGTAACTGGTAGCCCTGAAGCCTGATGCCCTGCACCATGGCCTCGCGTTCCAGCCTTGCCTGCACCCGGCGCATATTGAAAAACAACGCCTTTTGCGCCGAAGTAGACCCGGTGCGCACCAGCGACCAGTTGCGCATTACATAATCCTGAATCCCCGCCCTGATCCACCAGACCGCATAGGTTGAAAACCGCACGCCGCGATCGGGATCAAACTTTTCCGCCGCCTTCATCAGGCCAAGCCCGGCCTCTTGGATCAGATCATTTAATGGCGCGCCGTAACGGCGAAACTTTGACGCCATTGAGATTGCCAGCCGCATATAAGCGGTGATCAGACGGTGCAGCGCCGCCTCATCGCCGCGTTTGCGCCAGGCGGTGGCCAGCCTGTACTCGGTTTTGGCATCCAGCATTTCCGCCCGCATCGCGATACGGGGCAACTGGATTGAAAGCGGGGCATCAAGCGGCATGGCATATCTCCCGGCAAATCCGGCGCGCGAATGGGATTGCGGCCTTTTTCACTGTGGCATCAAGTGTTAGGGATGCCCAATCAAGTCGGATCAACAAAGGGTGCTGAATTGTCATGTTACCAGAATTGACATTGGTTTTAGGCGGCGCTGCCTCAGGCAAATCCGCCTTTGCGGAAGGGCTTGTGGCGACGGACGGGCGGCGCAAAATCTATCTGGCGACCGCCCAAATTGGCGACACTGAAATGCGTGCCAAGATACACCGGCATCGCGAACGGCGCGGCCCAAACTGGCGTACCATCGAGGCCCCTTTGGATGTTTCAACGCCGCTAAATTCGGCCACCAACGAACAGATCGTGCTGCTCGATTGCGCCACCATGTGGCTGAGCAATCATCTCATGGCGGAAAGCGACATGGCCGAGGCCCGCGCCGGGCTGATCACCGCCCTGATGATGACCTCGGCCCCGGTGGTTGTGGTCAGCAATGAGGTGGGCCTGTCGGTGGTGCCCGACAATGCCTTGGCGCGGCGGTTTCGCAATGAGCAAGGCCAGCTCAATCAGGAGCTGGCGGCGAAGGCCGGGCTGGTGGTAAATGTGGTGGCGGGGTTGCCGCAGGTGCTAAAGGGTGCCTTGCCGTGAGCCGGATTTTTTGGGTCCGTCACGGGCCGACCCATGCCAAGGAACTGATCGGCTGGTCGGACATTCCGGCAGATCTCAGCGATGTGGATCAGATTGCCCGGCTCAGCGCCCACCTGCCGCAAAAGGCGCTGGTTGTCTCGTCTGATCTGATCCGCGCCAGCGCCACCGCCGACGCCATAGGGGCCAGTCGCGAGCGTCTGCCCCATGATCGTGACCTAAGGGAAATCCATTTTGGCGATTGGGAAATGCGCCGCTTTGACAGCGTTGCCGATCAGGAAAAACTGCGCACCTTTTGGGAAAACCCCGGCGATGTGCGCCCGCCCGGCGGCGAAAGCTGGCACGAGGTAACGGCGCGGGTGGACAGGGCCATCGCCCGGCTACTTAAGGCAAACCCGGGGCGTGACATCATCGCCGTGGCACATTTCGGCGTGATCCTGACACAGGTGCAACAGGCCCTGCGGGTGGGGGCGTATGAGGCCTTCAGCCACAAGATTGACAATCTGTCGGTCACTGAACTGCACTGGCAAAAAGGCGGCTGGCACCCGGAGTTGATCAATCATATCCCGTGATGAGGGCGTCACAAATTCTGGTTTTGCCGGATGCGGTGAAGCGGCTATCCTTGCGGCCATGACATATGAATTAATCCTTGGCGATTACGCCTATTCCAGTTGGTCCTTGCGCGGCTGGCTGCTGTTTGAGCGCTTTGGCCTGCCCCGGCAAACCACGCTTGTTAACTTCAAAACCGGCGGCGTGCCTGAGCAGATGCCGGGCTGGGCCCCAGCCAAAACCGTGCCTGCAATGCGCACGCCCGACGGCGCAATCTTGGGCGAATCTCTGGCCATTGCCGAAGAACTGGCCAGCCGATTTCCGGATGCGGGCCTGTGGCCCAAGGACGCAAAACCCCGCGCCGTGGCGCGCAATCTGGCGGCGGAAATGCACGCGGGCTTTACCGCGCTGCGCAGTGATTGCCCGATGAATTTGCGGCTGGGCTATACCGGGGTTGCCCCCTCCGATGCGGTTCAGGCCGATCTGCGGCGGCTTGAGCTGATCTGGGATCACGCCCGCAAAACATGCCAGCCCGATGGCCCATGGCTGTGCGGCGATTACAGCGCGGCAGATGCGTTTTACGCGCCTATTGCGGCGCGCATTGCGGGCTATGGCCTGTCGGTCTCGCCTTCTGCGCAGGCCTATGTGGCGGCCCACCTGGCCGATCCCGCTTTTCGCCGCTGGCGGGCGATGGGGCTGGTGCATGGCGAGACTTTGAACCGCTATGCCCAGCCCCATGACCAAACAAAATGGCCCGCCCCCGCCCCCCTGCCCGCCAAGGCAGTTGAAAACGGCGCACCAGAAAACGCCACCTGCCCCTATTCTGGCAAGCCTTCCACCCATTTGATGCAGCTTGAGGGCCGGATATTTGGCTTTTGCAACGCCTTTTGCCGCGATAAAACAGTGGCTGATCCCGAAGCCTGGCCTGATTTCATGGCCCTGCGCGGGTAACAAACCTTGGGTTGCCTCCGGCGGGAGTATTTAAGGAAAAATGAAAGCAGGGCTAAACTCTTTCATTTTTCCAAAAATACTCAAAAGGCCAAGCTTTGCCAAATGCACCGGCGTTAACCATTCTTAAAGCCATCAGCGCGTACCGTTAACCAAGATTAGCGGGAGTGAACCAGATGGTGGCACGGGCCTATACGGTGGCATTTGAGGGGGTGGAGGCGCGCCAGGTTGAGGTGCAATGCGCCATCACCCCAGGAATGCCTGCGTTTTCAATTGTAGGCCTGCCCGATAAGGCTGTGAGTGAGGCCCGCGACCGGGTGCGCACGGCGCTCAGTTCAATGGCGATTGCCTTGCCCTCAAAACGCATCACCATCAATCTGTCACCTGCCGACATCCTCAAGGAAGGCAGTCATTTTGATCTGCCGATTGCACTTGCCTTGCTGGCGGCGTTGGAGATTATCCCCAAAGATGCCGTCGAGGGCACGACATCCTTGGGTGAGCTGTCGCTGGATGGCGCATTGGTCCCGGTGATCGGCGCGCTGCCCGCTGCCATGGCCGCCGCCGAGGAGGATCGCGCCTTGCTCTGCCCCAAAGCCTCGGGGGCCGAGGCGGCTTGGGTTGAGGCGGTTCAGGTGATTGGCGCCGGGTCTCTGGCCGAAATTGTCCGGCATTTCACCGGTCAGTCGCCGTTGCCACCCTCAAAGCCCGGAGAAGTTTTGAACGAGACAGGCTGCCGCGACCTGCGCGATGTCAAAGGTCAGGAACGCGCCAAACGGGCACTGGAAATTGCCGCCGCCGGGCGGCATCACCTGATGATGGTGGGCACGCCGGGATCGGGAAAATCCATGTTGGCGGCACGTTTGCCGGGCATTTTGCCGCCGCTCAGCCCCACCGAGGCGCTGGAAACCTCGATGATCCATTCATTGGCCGGGCTGCTGAAAGAAGGCGGGATCAACCGCACAAGACCATTTCGTGAGCCGCATCACACCGCCTCGATGGCGGCGATTGTCGGCGGCGGGCGTCGCGCCAGCCCGGGTGAGATCAGCCTGGCCCATAATGGTGTGCTTTTTATGGATGAATTCCCCGAGTTTTCCCGCCCCGTACTGGAAACCCTGCGCCAGCCGATTGAAACCGGTGAGGTGGTGGTGGCGCGCGCCAATGCGCATGTGAAATACCCCTGCCGGTTCATGCTGGTCGCCGCCGCAAACCCTTGTAAATGCGGCTATCTTTCCGATCCTGCCCGCGCCTGCGCCCGCGCGCCGATCTGTGGCGAGGATTATCTTGGGCGCATCAGCGGCCCGTTGATGGACCGGTTTGACCTACGGGTTGAGGTGCCGCCCGTTAGCTTTACCGATCTCGATTTACCTGCCTCGGGCGATGCCTCAGCTACGGTTGCAAGCCGGATCGAACAGGCAAGGGCGGTACAGGCCGCGCGATTTGGCGACCGGCCTGATATGCGCCAAAATGCCGATGCCGAAGGCGAGGCCCTTGAGGAAATTGCCACGCCAGATGCCGGGGGTCGGGATCTGATCAACCGCGTGGCCGAGCGGTTTGGCCTGTCGGCGCGAGGCTATCACCGGGTGCTCAGGGTGGCGCGCACCATTGCCGACCTTGAGGGCTCGGATGACGTGCGTCAGCCGCATGTGGCTGAGGCTGTCAGTTACCGAGTGTCGGGGGTGAAAGAGCTTTGATCCACTCGGATAATTCGTCCAGTGTCTGATGCGCTTCTGGAAAAAATCCGTGAAATAACGGCCAGACATGCGGCAGGTTTCGGGCTTCTGTCAGGCTCACTTCAACGCCCTGATCGTGCATTGCAGCGGCAATATTGCGCGAATCATCCAGCAAAATTTCAGTATCCCCAACCGCCAGCCACACCGGCGGCGCGCTGGTGAAATCCGCATAGAGCGGCGAGGCGCGCGGATCACGCGGATCGGCGTCCTGCAGGTACATGGCCACCATTTCACCGGCCCCCTGCGCTGGCAAAACCACATCCGAGCGGGCGTTTGTGGCAAAGCTGCCGCTTGAAAAGGTCATGTCCGTGAGCGGTGAAAACGCAAATGTTCCCTTGGGCCGGGGCAGGCCCAGCCTGATAATTTTCGCCAGCAATGCCAACGCCAACCCGCCGCCCGCGCTATCGCCGCCGATCACAACGCCGCCGGGGTGATCCGTGAGCGCCATGTAGCTGGTCAGCGCATCCTCAAAAGCCGCCGGAAAGGCATGTTCCGGGGCCAGCCGGTAATCCGGCAAACAGGCCGGCAGACCGGTTTTTGCCGCGAGTTGCGCCAGCATCGCAGAATAAGATTTAGGGGAGCCAAAAACATATCCGCCGCCATGAAAATAAAGGATGACAGGGCCTTCATGCGCTTCATGGGGGTGCACCCAAAGCGCCGGAACATCTGCGCCACCATGGCTTAGGATGCTGTTTTCAAATCGGCTGCCGCGCGGCGGGTGAAATAGCCATTTGGCCTTGAAATCGAATGATTTACGCAGTTTGCCCGGGTCTTTGCAGCGCGCCATATGGGTTTTTTCAAACAGGCGCAGTTGCAGGTTTATAAGATGCTTGCGAATACTCACGCGCGTTTGGCCTCAATCGCGTCCCATATCTGCCCGGCGACGTTGACGCCGTCAAACCGCTCAAGCTCCTGAATGCCGGTGGGCGAGGTCACGTTGATCTCGGTCAGGTAATCGCCGATCACGTCAATGCCGACAAAAACCTGACCCTTTTCGCGTAAGAGTGGCCCGATGCGGGCGCAAATCTCAAGATCACGGTCGCTAAGGCCGATTTTTTCTGCCCGGCCGCCCACATGCATGTTAGAGCGGGTTTCGCCCTTGGCCGGGACGCGGTTGATGGCCCCAACGGGTGCGCCGTCAACCAAAATGACCCGTTTATCGCCGTTACGCACATCGGGCAGGAATTTCTGCACGATCAGCGGCTCACGACTGAAACCGGTGAACAGCTCGTGCAATGAGGTCAGGTTGCGGTCGGCCTCGGTCAGCAAAAATACCCCGGCGCCGCCATTGCCGTAAAGCGGCTTGAGGATGACATCGCCGTGCCGGTCCTTGAAGGCGCGGATGGTGGCAAGGTCGCGGGCGATGGTGGTGGGCGGCATCAGATCGGGAAAATCGAGGATCAGCAGTTTTTCCGGAAAATTGCGCACCCAGAACGGATCATTGACCACCAGCGTTTCGGGCATCAGCCGCTGCAACAGGTGGGTGGTGGTGATGTAGAACATATCAAACGGCGGGTCTTGCCGTAGCCAGACCACGTCATATTCCCCCAGATCAACGGTGGTCTCGTGCCCCAGCCGGAAATGATCGCCCACAACCCGCTGCACGGTAAGGGGCCAGCCGCGTGCCGTTATCCGGCCCTGATCATAGGCCAGATGCTCGGGCGTGTAATAAAACAACTCATGCCCGCGCGCCTGTGCTTCCTCCGCCAGGCGAAATGTGCTGTCGCCATTGATGTCGATTGCACCAATTGGATCCATCTGGAATGCGATTTTCATGCGACGCCCCTTTTTACACTTCCCCCTAAATGGGGCATCGGGGACTTGGGTGCAATTCAGAAATGCCCAAACGCATTTTCAATGATCCTGATCTGGCCGGTGCCATCCACCGCCGCCAGATCAAATCGTACATTGCTAAGCTGCCCCTCAGGGGTAAATGCCAGATATTCCGCCGCCGCCGCATGAATGCGCATCATTTGCGTTGGCCTCAGACGGGCAATGGCCTGATCAAAACTGCGGGCCTTTTTGACCTCAACAAAGACAATGGTATCGCCGTCGCGCAGGATCAGGTCAATTTCACCGCCTTCACCGCGCCAGCGTTGTTCCAGCACATCAGAATTACGTTCCTCATAGGCCCGAACTACACCCGCTTCTGCACTTTTGCCGGACAGATAGGCCCGCAATCCGGCATCCCCACGCGCAATAACCGCCTGTGCCTGTAATTGGCTGAAATTCATATGTTTTGCCATTTCTCAGACTCCAGCTTCAGGGCCATTTGATACGCCTCCCGCCGTTTTACCCCCAGTTCTGCGGATATTTTATCGGCGGCATCGCGCACCGACATCGTTTTTAATGCAGTGGTCAGGGCTGAGCATAGCTGATCTTTGTTTACGGATTGTAAAGGGGCGCGATCAATCAGCACAACAATTTCGCCTTTGAGTTTTCGGGTTGCACAAATATTTGAAAGTTCAAGTAATGTTCCGCGCAGCACCTCTTGAAATTTTTTGGTTAATTCACGGCAAACCGCCGCCTGCCTGTCGCCGCCCAGAACCTCAGTGGCGTCTGCCAGCATGGCCGTGATGCGTTTGGGTGATTCGTAAAATACCAATGTGCCGGGTACAGATGACAGCGCCGAAAGCGCGGTTTTCCGCCGGGATTTGGTGTTGGGCAGAAACCCCGCGAAATGAAACTGATCAGTGGGCAGCCCACCCAATGTCAGCGCCGTAATCACCGCCGACGGCCCCGGGGCCGAGATCAGATCAAACCCCGCCGCGACCACTGCGCGGGCCAGATCAAACCCCGGATCGGCCACCATTGGCGTGCCCGCCTCGGAGGCATAGAGCACGGATTTTCCCGCCTCAAGGGCTGCTATTATGCCCGGCCGGGCGCGGTCTCCGTTATGATCGTGATAGGAAAACAAAGGCCGGTCGCGCAATCCAATGCCATGAATATCCATCAGTTTACGCAGGCTGCGGGTGTCTTCCGCCACCAGCACATCCGCCGAGGCCAGCAGATCAAGCGCGCGCAAGGTAATATCACGCGCCGTGCCAATGGGGGTGGCGATCAGGTACAACCCCGGGCACAGTTTTTGATTGATTGGTTTATCCACTGGACCCGCCCCGTATGACGTTTATGATCACCCCCGAAACCAAGGCCCGCGAAACCGGGCTGCCTGTAGGGAGTTTGCCACCACATGTTTGCCGTTTTATTCACCGTCCGCAAGATGCTCATCCGTCTTATGATGCTTTTCACCTTTGTCCTGCTGGCCGCCTGCGAAGATGTCTATGTGTCTAATCCCGGCGGCGGTCAATCGGGGGGTGTTGTCAAGGTTGCCCTTCTGGTGCCGCATGGGGCCGCAAGCGAGCAAGAGCAAAAACTGGCGCGTGATCTGGAAAATGCCGCGCGCATGGCGGTTGCAGACCTGCAAGGCGTGGAAATTGACCTTCGGGTTTACGGCACTGCCGGGCTGCCGGACAAGGCCCGCGCGGCGGCGCTCAAGGCGGTATCGGAGGGGGCTCAGATCATCGTCGGGCCGTTGCGCGCTGAATCCGCCAATGCGGTGGCGCTGGCGGTGGAGGGGCGCAATATCAATGTGCTGGCGTTTTCAAACAACGCCACCATTGCCGGTGGCAATCTGTTTATTCTGGGTCAGACCTTTAACGATACAGCGGGCCGGCTGGCGCGGTTTGCGGCGCGTCAGGGCAAGGGGCGCATCCTGACAGTGTATTCGCAAAACCTGTCAGGCCAGTTGGGCAAGCAGGCGATTGAGCAGGCGGTCATCGCCAGCGGTGGCACATTGGCGGGCAGCGTCAGTTATGAGCTGTCACAGCGCAGCGTGTTTGATGCTGTGGCCAAGGTCAAAGCCGCGGCGCAGGCCAATGGGGCCGATAGCATTTTCATGACAGCCAATACCGCTGGTGCCTTGCCGCTTCTGTCACAGATGCTGCCTGAGACACCGGGCCTTAAAAAGGATACCATCCAATATATCGGTCTTGCCCGCTGGGATACACCGCCGCAGACGCTGGAATTGCCCGGGGTTCAGGGCGGCTGGTTTGCCCTGCCGGATCCGGCGCGCACCAACCTCTTTAGCAGCCGATTCAACGCCAAATATGGCAATATACCGCATTCCCTGGCCGGGTTGGCTTATGACGGGATTGCCGCCGTGGGCGCTTTGGCCAAATCCGGCGGGCGCGGCGCGCTGGGCCGGGCGCAACTGACGCAGCCTGCGGGTTTTCAGGGGGTGAACGGTATCTTCCGGCTGCTGCCTGATGGCACCACTCAGCGCGGGCTGGCGGTGGCCACGATTGAGAATAAACGGGTGGTGGTTATTTCCCCCGCGCCGCGCAGCTTTGGCGGCCCCGGGTCGTACCTCTGGCCCCAAGAATGGCCCCCCCCCCCCCCCCCCCCCCCCGCTGACCTGATCTGCCCGGCGGGGGATATTTTTGATGTCGCCGGAGTAAGGGCGGCGCTTGACCGCACGGCTGAAAATGCCGATCCGATGGCCCTGCGCAAAGCCGCTGTCGAGATTTTGCAAGCGGCGAGGACCCATGGCCGTGACACCATCCGCGCCGCCTTTGAAGCACAGCCCCTTGCCGCCGATGAAACCACGCGCGCCTATAGCTGGCTTAGTGATTGTGTGGTGCTGGCGACGCTTGATCTGGCCACAAGGCACATGCACCCGCTGCCCGTCCCAACCGAGGCCGAGCGCATCGCCATTTTTGCCGTGGGCGGCTATGGCCGCAATGAAATGGCGCCGCAATCGGATATCGACCTGTTGTTTCTGACTCCCTATAAAATCACCCCCTGGGCGGAAAGCGTGATTGAAACCATGCTCTATATCCTGTGGGATCTGGGCCTGAAGGTGGGCAACGCCAGCCGCACCATTGCCGATTGCCTGCGTCTTGGGGCAGAGGATTTCACCATCCGTACCGCGCTGCTGGAAAATCGCTATCTCGCCGGGGATGCCGAACTTGCGGGGGAGCTTGACCAAAGGCTGTGGCGCGATTTGTTCACCGGCACCGAGCGCGAATTTATCGAGGCCAAGCTGGAAGAGCGCGACGCCCGCCATGAAAAGCAGGGCGGTCAGCGCTATATGGTTGAGCCAAACGTGAAAGAAGGCAAAGGCGGCTTGCGCGATTTGCAGTCGCTGTTTTGGATCGCGAAATATCTGCATCCGGTTGAGGATGCCTCCGAGCTTGTCGGGCTGGGGATGTTCACTGAGGATGAATTTGCCACCTTCGACAAGGCGCATGATTTTCTATGGGCGGTGCGCTGTCATCTGCATCTGATCACAGGCCGGCCAAATGACCGGCTTACCTTTGATCTACAGGTCGAGGTGGCCGAGCGGATGGGATATGCCGACAGCGCTGGACGCCGGGAGGTGGAACATTTCATGCAGGATTATTTCCGCCATGCCACCGCTGTGGGCGATCTGACCCGGATATTCCTGACCAAGCTGGAAGCGCTGCATATGAAATCCGCGCCGCTGTTGCAGCGGCTGTTCCGGCGTCGCCGCAAGCTCAAGGACGGCTATAAAGAGGTGCATGGCCGCCTTGCCATCGCCGGGGAAAAGAAATTCCTGCGTGATCCGGTGAACCTGTTGCGGGTGTTTGAAGAGGGCCTGCGCACCGGGCTGCTTATCCACCCCGATGCGATGCTTCTGGTCACCGCCCATCTTGAGCTGATCAATGATGAGATGCGCAAAGACCCCGAGGCGCAAAAGCTGTTTCTCGATCTCATGCTGAAACACGGCAACCCCGAGCGCGCCCTGAGGCGGATGAATGAGCTGGGCGTTCTGGCCGCGTTCATCCCCGAGTTTGAACCGATCGTGGCGATGATGCAATTCAACATGTACCACTATTACACCGTCGATGAGCACACCATCCAATGCATCAGCCATCTGGCGCGGATTGAGCGCCGTGAGCTGATTGAGGAACTGCCCATCGCCTCGTCCATCCTTAAGGAGGGGATCAACCGCAAGGTGCTTTATGTGGCACTGCTGTTGCATGATATTGGCAAGGGCCGCGATGAGGATCATTCCATTTTGGGGGCAAAGATTGCCCGCAAGGTGGCCCCGCGTCTGGGGTTGAAACCGGCCGAGGTGGACAGTGTGGAATGGCTGGTGCGGCATCATTTGCTGATGTCGGACATGGCGCAAAAACGCGATATTGCCGATCCGCGCACGGTGCGCGATTTTGCCAAGGCGGTGCAAACCCGTGAGCGGCTTGATCTTTTGTGCGTCATGACCGTGTGCGATATCAACGGCGTTGGCCCGGGCACATGGAACAACTGGAAAGCGTCATTATTGCGCGCTTTGTACCGCCAAACCCGCCGCGCCATGGAGGGCGGGCTTGAGGCGCTTAACCGCGAGCAACGCGGCTCAGACGCCAAACGCAACCTGCGCGCGGCTTTGACCAACTGGAGCGCCAAAGACCTTAAACTTGAAACCGGGCGGCATTATCCACCCTATTGGCAGGGTCTGCATGTGACCGCGCATGTGATCTTTGCCCGGCTTTTGCGCGATCTCAAAGAGGGCGAAATTGGCATTGACCTGCACCCCGATGAAGACCGCGACGCCACCCGCGCCTGTTTTGCCCTCGCCGATCATCCGGGGATATTTTCACGCCTAGCCGGCGCTTTGGCGCTGGTTGGTGCCAATGTGGTGGACGCGCGCACCTATACCTCAAAAGACGGCTATGCCACGGCGGCGTTTTGGCTTCAGGACGCGACAGGCCACCCCTACGAGACATCCCGCCTGCCGCGCCTGCGGGCGATGATCCGCAAGACGCTCAAAGGCGAGGTGGTGGCGCGTGACGCCATTGCCAGCCGCGACAAGATCAAGAAACGCGAGCGCGCCTTTAAGGTGCCGACGCATATTGCGTTTGATAACGAGGGATCCGAGATTTACACCATCATCGAGGTCGACACCCGCGACCGTCCGGGTTTGCTCTATGATCTCACCCGGACGCTTGCCAACAACAACGTCTATATCGCCAGCGCAGTGATCGCGACCTACGGCGAGCAGGTGGTGGATACGTTTTACGTCAAGGACATGTTCGGGCTGAAGTTTCATTCCGAAGGCAAGCAGAAAACGCTGGAAAAGAAGCTGCGCGATGCGATTACCTTGGGGGTTGAACGGGCGACAGCTTGAGGGGAATGTTCACAGGCCCTAAAATTGAAACGATTTAATCAACGCCAGACACACCAGCCATTTCACAAATGATGGCCCACTCAGCGGATTGAACCGGCTGCACCGACAGGCGCGAATTGCGCACCAGAACCATCTCGGCCAATCGCGGATCGGCCTTGATCATCGCAAGCGTGACCGGGGTTTTCACCGGGCACACCGCTTTGATGTCCACACATTCCCAACGGGCGTCGTTGGTGGTGCTGTCGGGGTGGGCCAAAGCGATCACCTCAACAATGCCGACAATCGCCTTTTCTTTCTGGCTGTGATAGAAAAATCCCCGGTCGCCCAGCGCCATCTGACGCATGAAATTGCGCGCCTGATAGTTGCGCACGCCGTCCCATTCCTCGCCCACGTCGCCTTTGGCCATCTGATCTTTCCAGCCCCAGACCGACGGCTCGGATTTGAACAGCCAGTATTGCATGGCTCAGATCACCTTTTTCCAGGCAATCATCTCAACCTCGGCAAACAGCCCGGCTTTGGCATAGGGGTCATTGGCGGCCCAATCCTTGGCCGCGGCCATATCGGCCACATCAAGAATGACCAATGAGCCGCACATGGCGTCATTCTCATCCAAAAACGGCCCGGCCTGCGCCACCACGCCGGTAGCTTTGAGATAGGCCACATGGGCCTCACGATTATCAAGGCGGGTTTGCAACGCGCCGGGTTTGTCTTTGGCCATCAGGGCAATCAGCATCATTCTTCCTTCAAAGGGCGTGAGAGCAGCATATCCATTGCCTGCCCCACACGCAGTTTTCCATCAATCAGGGCGACCACCGCCGCCGTCACCGGCATATCTAAATCCATATCTTGGGATTTGGCCAGCACCGCGCGGGCAGTGGCGGCACCTTCGACGGTAATATTGGCATCAAACGGTTCATTCTGGCCCAGACTGAGGCCAAAGCGGTAATTGCGCGACTGATCCGAGGTGCAGGTCAGGATCAGATCGCCAAAGCCCGATAGCCCGTGCAATGTGGCAGGCTCAGCCCCCAAATGCACCGCCATGCGTGACATCTCGGCAAAGCCCCGGGTGATCAGCGCCGCACGCGCGCTTTCCCCCAGCCCCGCGCCCATCACCGCGCCGCAGGCGATTGCCATGACGTTTTTCAACGCTCCGCCCAGCTCGGCCCCGGTGGTGTCGCGGGTGCGGTAAATCCGCAGATTGGGCGTTGTCAGCGCTTGTTGCAGGGTCTTGCCTTTGGCCTCGTCCACGCAGGCCAGTGTCAGCGCCGTGGGCAGGCCGCGGGCAATATCGGCGGCAAAGCTGGGCCCGGTGAGGATGGCAGGCGTGGCCGAGGGGATCACATCGGCGATGATTTCAGTCGGGCCAAAGCCGGTGCTTTGCTCAACCCCTTTGCAGCAGGCCACCAATGTGCAATTTGCAAGGTGGCTGGCGTGTTGTTGTAAAAAGCCGCGCAGTTTCTGGGTGGGGACGGCCAGCAGGCAAACTGCATCTGGTGAGACAAGTTTAGACGTAATGGTGATGGCCTCCGGCAAGGTCACACCGGGCAAGCGACGGGCGTTTATCCGGGACATTGCCATTTCAGCCGCCTGTTCCGCATCGCGCGCCCAAAGGGTGACCGGGCCGTTTTGCGCCAAGGATATGGCCAAAGCCGTGCCAAACGCGCCCGCGCCAAAGATCATCATGCCTTGGCCCCCTTTTTACCGCTACCCAGCATCGCCGGGCTGTGTTGATCCAAAGGCCAGCGCGGGCGGGCGGCAAGGCTCATATCATCCACCTGCCCGGCGGTGAATTTCTCAATCCCCACATAGGCAATCATCGCCGCGTTATCGGTGCAAAGCGCCAAGGGCGGCGCGGTAAAGCCCGTGTTCATTTGCAAAGCCACGGCCTCAAGCCCGGCGCGGATGGCCGTGTTTGCGGCCACGCCACCGGCCACGGCAAGGTTTGGCGTGGCCGGGTTTTCCACAAGATACAGCGCCAAAGCACGGCGGGTTTTCTCAGATAAGACATCCGCCACCGCCGCCTGAAACCCGGCGCAAAGATCGGCGCGGTCGCTTTGGCGTAGCCCGCCGCGCTGGGAAATCACCTGATCACGCGCGCGCAGCAGGGCGGTTTTAAGGCCTGAGAAGGACATATCGCACCCGGCACGATCCAGCAAAGGCCGGGGGAATTTGAAACGGGTGGCATCGCCGTGCGTGGCCTCATGCTCAACCGCTGGCCCGCCGGGCTGCGGCAGGCCCAACAGCCGCGCGGTTTTGTCAAAGGCCTCGCCGGGGGCGTCATCTATGGTGCCGCCCAGACGGCTAAAATCATCCTGCCCGCGCACGATAATGAGCTGGCAATGCCCGCCTGAGACCAGCAGCATCAGATAAGGATAAGGCAATTCATCCGTCAGGCGCGGCGTCAGCGCGTGACCGGCTAGATGATTGACGCCAATCAGCGGCAGACCTGCGCCTGCGGCCAGCCCCTTGGCGCACATGACACCGGACATCACCCCGCCGATCAACCCCGGCCCGGCGGTGACGGCGATGGCATCAATCCCGCGCAGATCAACGCCCGCCTGCTGCAAAGCCTCGGCCACGCAAAGATCAAGTTTTTCCGCATGGGCGCGGGCGGCAATTTCGGGCACCACACCGCCGTAAGCCGTGTGCAAGGTCTCTTGTCCGTAGACAACCGACGACAGGATTTCAGGCGGATGACCCGGGCGCGCACGCACAATCGCGGCGGCTGTGTCGTCACAACTGCTTTCCAAACCCAAAATTGTCAGCGTCTCTTTCATCGGCCTGCCCGTTGCGTGATGCTCAAGACGCAGGTAACACCCAAGGGAGACGCTAACAACTCTTTGGTGAGAAATGCCCACCATCCTGATCACCCGGCCCGAGCCCGCCGCGCAGCGCTTTGCCGATCAGTTGCGCGCCGAATTGGGCTGTGGGGTGCCGGTGGTGCTCTCGCCCTTGATGCGGATTGAGCCAAGCGGCGCGTTGCCAGCGCTTGAGGGCATTGCGACTTTGATCTTTACCTCACGCAACGGCGTGGCGGCGTTTGCCCGTGAAAGCCCCCGCCGCGATATTCCCTGCTACACCGTGGGGGATGCCACCGCCGCTTTGGCCCGCGCCGAAGGGTTGCGGGCCACGCCCGGTGGCGGCGATGCGGATCGCTTGGTGGCGCGGATGCTGGCGGATGGGGTTAAAGGCCCATGCCTGCATATTCGCGGCGAACACGGGGTGGGTGATATTGCCGCGCGTCTGACGGTGGCGGGCGTTCACACAACGGAAGCGATGCTCTACCGACAGGTGGCGCAGCCCCTGACGGCGGCGGCGGTTGAGCTGCTGCAACGGGAAGCGCCGGTGATTATTCCCCTTTTCTCGCCGCGCACGGCCCGGCTTATGTTTGAAGGGCTTGAGGGCAATGCGCCCGTATTTATAGCGGCGATAAGCAAGGCCGTGGCAGAGGCGGTGGCGGAGATGAAATATCAGGGCCTTGTTCAATCGAAGACACCAGATATGGCGGGCATGATGGAAGCGATCAAAGCCGCGCGGGTACTGGCGAACGCGCTTGAGGGTGATACCCCGGCGCAGTAAGGTTGCACTGATGTTCTGAGGTGCAGGGATTCGGCAAAGGGTGGTCCAAAGTGGCAAGAACGACAAAAGTTTCAAAAAGCACAGCGGCTAAACCGGCGGCTAAACCGGCGGCTAAACCGGCGGCTAAACCGGCGGCTAAACCGGTGACAAAGCCTGCAACAAAACCAGCGGCCAAAGCAGCGGCTAAGCCAGCGACCAAGGCGGCAGCAAAACCGGCGACCAAAAAACCGGCAACGCGCACTGCACCTGCCCGCAAGCCCCCCGCTAAAAAGCCGGTTAAAAAACCTGCGGCGGCGGCCAACTCGACCAAGGTAAAGGCCAAACCCTCGGATAAAAAACCGGCGGCCCCTGCGGCGGTTGTGAAAGAAACCAAAGCCACACCCGTTTCCGAAGCGGCAATAAAGCCCGTCAAAAGTGATAAACCAACAGCGGATAAACCAGCGGCAAAGACAAAACCTGAAACCGCAAAACCCGCGTCGGGGGATGAACCCGTGCGCGCCGCTCTGGTGCCGCTACCCAAAAATCCTGATCCGGCACCTGCAAAATCCAGTGTCATGCCGATGGTTCTGGGCGGCGCGGTGGCAGCGGCTATTGGCTTTGGCGCGGCGATATTCATACAACCAAAATCCACGGATATTGCGGCAAATGTTGAACAAAGGCTGGGCCAACAGGACGCCGCATTGGAGGCGCTGAAAAGTGATGTGGCCTCTTTGCCGGTGCCGGACCAAAGCGGGCTTAAGGCGGCGCTGGCGCAGCACAATGCGGCCGTCACCGATCTTGCGGGCCGGTTGGAGGCCATCGAAAACCAGATTGGCGCGCTGGGGGGCCGCCTGACAGCGCTGGAAAATCGCCCGGCCCCGGCGCAATCGCCGAATGCGGCAAGTGCCGCCGATATTGCCGATTTGCGCGCGGCTTTGACGGATCAAAAATCTCAGCTTGAGACAGTGGCGGCCCGAATGGCCGAGCAAGACAAGATTGCCAACGCCGATGCCCGCGCCACCTTGCGCCGGGCGGCGCTCACACGGGTGCGCACAGCGCTTGATAGCGGCGCGGGCTTTGCCCCGGCGCTGGCGGATCTTGAGGAAACCGGCGTGACCATTCCCGCAGGCCTTAGGGCGGTTGCCAGCACCGGCGTGGCCTCGCTGACGCAGCTACAAGAAAGCTTTCCCGATGCGGCGCGGGCGGCGTTATCGGCGGCGCGCAAAGCCCAACCCGAAACCGGCACGGGTGGGTTTACCGCCTTTTTGCGTGATCAACTCGGTGCGCGATCATTAGAGCCGCAAGCGGGCAATGACCCCGATGCCATCCTATCGCGGGTTGAGGCGGCGACGCGCGAAAACCGTCTGGCGGATGCCTTGGCTGAAATAGAAGCCCTGCCAGAAGTGGCCCGGGTTGAGCTGTCAGATTGGGCCGGGGACGTGGCCCGCAGGTTGGATGCTCTGGCCGCCGCCGAGCAACTGGGCGGGAATTAATTTGACACCGGAAGGGTGCATATAATGTTGTGGTCGGTTATAAAAATCGTTGTTTTCATCGCCCTGATTGCCGGGGCAACCCTTGGTGCGGGCTATTTGCTTGAGCTTGACGGCGGGGTGCGTATCGTCATGGCGGGCCAGGAATTTAACCTTACCCCGATGACGGCGGTGATTGCGCTGATCCTTCTGGTGCTGGCGCTTTGGCTGTTTTTGAAGCTGGCCTCGCTGATCATTGCGATCTTGAAAGTCATCAACGGCGATGAAACCGCCCTGTCGCGGTATTTTGACAAGAACCGGCAGCAAAAGGGCTATCGCGCGCTGGCGGATTCGATGCTGGCGCTGGCCTCGGGTGAGGGCCATGAGGCGATGGCCAAGGCAAGCCGGGCCGAAAAATACCTGCGCAAACCGGCCCTGACCAGCCTGATCACCGCGCAGGCGGCTGAGATGGCCGGCGACCGTAAGAAGGCCGAGGAGGTCTATAAACGCCTGCTGAAGAACGATAAAACCCGCTTTGTCGGCGTCCGTGGCATCCTTAATCAGCGGCTTCAGGATGGCGATGATGAGACGGCGCTGAAACTGGCTGAAACCGCATTTTCGCTCAAACCCAAACACGAAGAAATTCAGGATACATTGCTGCAACTCCAGGCCAAAGCCGAGGATTGGGCCGGGGCGCGGCAAACCCTGAGTGCCAAGCTCAGATACGGCTCATTGCCGCGTGATGTGCATAAACGCCGCGATGCGGTGCTGGCCCTTTCTGAGGCGCGTGAGGTGCTGAATGAGGGCAATGACATCAAGGCGCGCGAGGAGGCGATTGAGGCAAATCGTTTGTCGCCTGATCTGATCCCGGCGGCGGCGCTGGCGGCGCGCGGCTATCTTGAGAAAGGCTCAAAACGTAATGCCACGCGGGTGCTGCGCAAGGCGTGGCAGGTGCGCCCGCATCCTGATCTGGCCGCTGCATTTGCTGCGATTGAGCCAGATGAGACACCGCAAGAGCGCATCAAACGCTTTGCCAAATTGCTGAAACTGCACCCTGAGGACCGCGAATCCAAATTGCTTGAGGCCGAACTTTATATCGCAGCCGAAGATTTCCCCGCCGCGCGGCGGGCTTTGGGTGATCTGGTTGAGACAGAGCCGGATGCGCGTGTGCTGACCATGATGGCGGCGATTGAGCGCGGCGAGGGCGGCTCGGATGCGGTGGTCAAAGGCTGGCTGGCGCGGGCACTTTCGGCTCCGCGCGGGCCGCAATGGGTGTGCGAAAACTGCCATCATATTCATGCCGAATGGGTGCCCGCCTGTGAAAACTGCCATGCGTTTGACACCCTGACATGGAAATCCCCACCCGCCGCCACGGTGAGCGGCCCCACCGGCGTTGCCATGCTGCCGCTGATTGTGGGCGCGATTGAGGATAACAACGGCGATTTGGATGAAACCACAGAGGGGGCCACAGAGGGAACCACAGAGGGGGCCACAGAAGAGACCACAGAAGAGACCACAGAGGCAGAAGACGTTCCGGACGCCGAGATCATATCA
This sequence comes from uncultured Roseovarius sp., assembly GCA_964655135.1. Lineage (GTDB taxonomy): Bacteria > Pseudomonadota > Alphaproteobacteria > Rhodobacterales > Rhodobacteraceae > Roseovarius. Next base: position 63,232 of record CAZZKL010000001.1, read on the forward strand.
GATGGCCCGGCCCCTGATGAACCCGAAGAGCCGGGGAAATAACTCTTTTCCCACGGCTGTCGCAATGCTATAGCCCCGCCACAAGAAGGGGCCGCTGTAGCTCAGCAGGTAGAGCACGTCATTCGTAATGACGGGGTAGCAGGTTCGAGTCCTGTCAGCGGCACCAAAGGTTCTTCTGGAACAGAAGGGCCAACAAGATTTCTGCAAAAGTGACGGGCGGCAGGTGTTTTGCAAAAACACCGAGAGCATCCGGCGTTCGAAGTCTGTCTGCCAAGGTGCACCATTT
>CAZZKL010000002.1:0-55905 GCA_964655135.1 uncultured Roseovarius sp.
AATACGGCGGTGTCATTAAACACGGCGCCAAATTGCTGTTTGCTTACGGCGAGGCGACGGTGCCCAAGGTGACGGTGATCACCCGCAAGGCTTACGGCGGGGCGTATGATGTGATGGCCTCCAAGCATTTGCGCGGCGATTTCAACTATGCCTGGCCCACAGCCGAGATTGCAGTGATGGGGGCCAGGGGCGCGACCGAGATTATCCACCGGGCGGATTTGGCGGACGCGGATAAGATCGCAGCCCACACGGCGGATTATGAGCAGCGCTTTGCCAATCCCTTTGTCGCCGCCGAGCGCGGGTTCATTGATGAGGTGATCATGCCGCGCAATACGCGGTTTCGGGTGAGCCGGGCGTTTGCGAGCTTGCGCAATAAGAAGTTAAGTAATCCGTGGAAGAAGCACGATAATATTCCGTTGTGAGGGTACTGTGCCCTTTAGAAGCCGGATCATGATGCGGCCCTGTCTTTTGAGTATTTATAGAAAAATGAAAGAGAAGAGTGTGGTGCCAGAGATTATAATTAAGGCGGTAGGCAAGCTATGACCTGTAACCACTGGAATATTTTACGCGATGGCAACGTCCTGACATTGGCGCGGCGGCTGCCTGTGCGGTTTGATTTACATGCCAGCACGCGGTTGCCACATGGCTCAAGATTGCGGGTGGCGCGGCAGGTGCGGCAGGATGTTTGGCGGGCGTTGCAAAACCTGCGGGGGTTTGCACCGGTGGTGCGGGTTGAAAGGTGCGAGGGCGGTTTGGAGGTCACCGCAGGCGGGCAGGTGGACGGGCCATGCTCCAAGGCCCATGCCGAGGCCAAGATTGCAGATGTTTTAGAAAACCCCGCCAATCGTGCGCGTTGGGTTAGGGGGAGGCGACAGGATGCTTAAACATCGGGGATTTCCGGGGCGATTGCCGGGAACGGATTATCAGTTCACCCTGCGCCGGGCCAACCCAAGGGGGGTGACGGCCCTGACCAAGCGCGAGCGGTTTCGGGACCGCAGGCCGGCGGACAGGCGGGCGGATACGGGATTTGTGCGCGCGCTGTGGGAGGCGTTTGGCGAACACCCGTTTGAGCGCGGCAATCTGGATGCCGGGCGGTTGAGCTGGTTGTTTGGCCGCGAAGTGCTGCCAGCCGAAGAGCCGTTTGACGCGCAAAGCTATGAAGCCCTGTTGGTGCTGGATGTTGAGGCCGCCATGGCCGCATTCCCCGAGGCGTTTGACCAAAAAGGGGCTAAGTAATGCCGGAGCGGAGCCGCGAAATCGTTAACAAGAGGGGTGATATTGTCGCCAAAATGAGCACAATTATGCTTATGTGGTACAATTATGCGCGAAATACAGCCGATGCGTGTATTCAAATCGCGAAAGGCTTGGTTAATGCGGGGATTGCTGGCAACGTCATAAGTGTAGTGGCGGCCTCCCCCCAAGGGGCCGGGACGCATAGTCTGAACCGTTACCCTTCCCCTTACGGGCGGCTCTGTGCTTTACGGCACAGGCCGCCCTTTTTTCTTTGTAAAACAATAGGATACGCTGATCGGCGGGGCTTTGCCGGTATCGCAGAATTTGGAGTGCATGGTTTTGACCGGGGCGGTGGAATCGCGTTGAGTGGCTCTGTAAAGACACGCAAAACAGATCGAGACACCGCCGGATGCAGTTCACATTCATACTTTTCCTTGCGATTCTGGCGATTCTGGCGCTTGCAGCCTATGGCGATCCGGCGCTTGAGCACGGGGGTGTCGGGGGCGGAGCGGGTGCGGGGGCTGCGTATTGTCAGACTTACCCCAGCCGCTGTAACTGATTCCAGCCGCCCTTCAGGGGCATTATCACGCAAAATTGGGCCATCGGTGCATCCGGCAGCGATGGCCTTTTCATATGCCGGGCCGGGTGCAAATCAATGTGCCGGGTCATACTGTTAAGGGGACAACATATGTTCAAGAAAATATTGATTGCCAACCGGGGTGAGATTGCCTGCCGGGTGATCAAAACCGCCCGCAAGATGGGTATCAAGACGGTGGCGATTTATTCCGATGCCGACGCGCAGGCGCTGCATGTGAAGATGGCGGATGAGGCGGTGCATATCGGCCCGCCTCCGGCGAACGAATCTTATATTGTGATCGACAAGGTGTTGGATGCGGTGCGCCAATCGGGGGCTGAGGCGGTGCATCCCGGCTATGGGTTTCTGAGCGAGAACAGCAAATTCGCCGAGGCGTTGGAGGCGATGGGTGTGGCCTTTATCGGGCCGGGCACCAAGGCGATTGAGGCGATGGGCGACAAGATTACCAGCAAGAAAATCGCGCAGGAATCCGGTGTTAGCACGGTGCCGGGCCATATGGGATTGATTGCCGATGCCGAGGAGGCGGTGAAGATTGCCAACAAGGTCGGTTATCCGGTGATGATCAAGGCCAGCGCCGGCGGTGGTGGTAAAGGTATGCGCGTGGCATGGGATGATGAGGGCGCGCGCGAGGGGTTTCAAAGCTCAAAGAATGAGGCCGCCAGCTCGTTTGGCGATGACCGGATATTCATTGAGAAATTTGTAACGCAGCCCCGGCATATCGAAATTCAGGTGTTGTGCGACAGTCACGGCAATGGGATTTACCTGAATGAGCGGGAATGCTCGATTCAGCGGCGCAATCAGAAGGTGGTGGAAGAAGCGCCCAGCCCGTTTTTGGATGCGGCGACGCGCAAGGCGATGGGCGAGCAATCGGTGGCGTTGGCGCAGGCGGTGGATTACTCATCGGCGGGGACGGTTGAATTTATCGTCGACGGCGCGCGGAATTTCTACTTCCTTGAGATGAACACGCGGTTGCAGGTGGAACATCCGGTGACCGAGCTGATTACCGGCATTGATCTGGTGGAACAGATGATCCGCGTGGCCTATGGCGAGACGCTGAAAATCAAACAATCGGACGTGAAAATCAACGGCTGGGCGATTGAAAACCGGCTTTATGCCGAGGATCCGTATCGCGGGTTTTTGCCCTCTATTGGCCGCCTGTCGCGCTACCGCCCGCCTGCGGAAGTGGCCAAAAAGGATCATGCCGTGCGCAATGATACCGGCGTTTATGAGGGTGGCGAGATCAGCATGTATTACGATCCGATGATTGCTAAGCTCTGCACATGGGCCCCCACCCGCGCGGGCGCGATTGAGCATATGCGGGCAGCACTTGATGGGTTTGAGGTGGAGGGCATTGGCCACAACCTGCCGTTTTTGGCGGCGGTGATGGATCATCCGGTATTTATTGCCGGTGAGATGACCACCGCCTTTATCGAAGAGCAATACCCCGACGGGTTTGAAGGGGTTGAATTGCCCGAACCGACGCTGCGCGCGATTGCGGCCAGTACAGCAGCGATGCACCGGGTGGCCGAAATCAGGCGCACGCGGGTTTCCGGACGGATGGATAATCATGAGCGCCATGTGGGCGAGGATTGGGTGGTGACGCTGCAAGGCCACAGCTATCCGGTGGGGATTGATGCCTTTGCGGGTGGCGCAAATGTGACGTTTGAGGATGGTGGAACTGTGAAGGTCATCAGCGATTGGACCCCGGGCGATACATTGGCCACGCTTGAGGTGGATGGCGCGGCACTTGTTCTGAAGGTTGGCAAGATCAGCGGCGGCTTTCGCATTCGCAGCCGGGGGGCGGATTTAAAAGTGCATGTGCGCACGCCCCGGCAGGCGGAATTGGCGGCGTTAATGCCTGAGAAACTGCCACCTGATACATCAAGGTATCTTTTGTGCCCGATGCCGGGGCTGATCGTGAAGGTGAATGTTGAAGTTGGTGATCAGGTGCAGGAAGGGCAGGCGCTGTGTACGGTTGAGGCGATGAAGATGGAAAACATTCTGCGGGCCGAGAAAAAGGCCGTTGTGGCAAAGGTCAATGCCGGGGCGGGCGACAGCCTTGCGGTGGATGATGTGATTTTGGAGTTTGAATGAGGCAATGCGCAGGAGCGGCGTTCATATATTAAAGGGGCGAAGGCCGGGCTTGATTTTTGCCGGCTTGATTGCCTTGCTGGTTGCCTCTTGTGCCCGCGTTGATGAGGCGGCGCTGCGGGCGCGGCTCGCGCAATGGTTTTATATCGGGGAGACGCTGTCGTTCAAGGCCAGCACCGGCTGCGCAGCGGCGGTTTTCAAGCTGGGTGATTTTCAGGTGAAATCGGCGATGCCAGAGGTGCAGGATGTGCCGCATATGTTGATCACTTTGAATAGCCGTGGGGTTGCCGTGCTGAATGACCCGGATCAGCCGCCGGATCAGGCGCTGGTTGATTTGGCCAATGCCGAGCGCGCCACAGGTATGCGGATGCGCAAGGTGGCGCTTAAATCGCGTGACTGCATGGACGACCGCACCCAAAGCGCGTTCAGCTATGCGTTGGTTAATCCCAAGGCTTTGCTGGCGTATGATAGTGAAAATGAAGCGCTGATGCTGATGGATCCGCAAACCGGTGTTTTGGTTGTTGTGATGGGGTCAGGGGAATGAATTTTATCGACCCATGAGAAGATGGGGCTGATGAGTGACAGAGGAAACCGGGCTGGTGAAAGAAGGGGTGAACCCTTTGATCAGCCTGAGGAAAAGAGGACAAGAAGATGGGCTTAAAAGATGAGGAATGGCGCGCGCGTGCCGGACAGGAATTGCGCGGGCGGCCGCTTGAGGCGCTGAATTGGGAAACGCTGGAAGGCATCACCGTTCAGCCGCTTTATACTGAAGAGGATGTTGCGGGGCTGGATCATTTGGGCTCGCGCCCCGGTGCAGCACCTTATACGCGGGGCGTAAAGGCCACGATGTATGCGGGCCGCCCCTGGACCATCCGGCAATATGCCGGGTTTTCAACGGCGGAAGAATCCAATGCGTTTTACCGCCGCAATCTGGCCGCCGGTCAGCAGGGTGTCAGCGTGGCGTTTGATCTGGCCACGCATCGCGGATATGACAGCGATCACCCGCGGGTTGAGGGCGATGTCGGCAAGGCCGGTGTGGCGATTGACAGCGTGGAAGACATGAAAATCCTGTTTGATGGTATTCCATTGGACAAGGTTTCAGTATCCATGACGATGAACGGCGCGGTGATCCCGATTTTGGCCAGTTTCATCGTTGCGGGTGAGGAGCAGGGGCATGATAAAGCCCTGCTCTCGGGCACCATTCAGAATGACATCCTGAAGGAATTCATGGTGCGCAACACCTATATCTATCCGCCCGCGCCAAGTATGCGGATTGTGAGCGATATTATCGAATACACCTCAGACGGTATGCCCAAATTCAACTCGATCTCGATCTCGGGCTATCACATGCAGGAGGCCGGCGCTAATCTGGTGCAGGAGCTGGCCTATACCCTGGCCGATGGCCGTGAATATGTCCGTGCGGCGATTGCGGCGGGCATGGATGTGGACACGTTTGCCGGGCGGTTAAGCTTTTTCTTTGCCATTGGGATGAATTTCTTCATGGAAGCGGCAAAACTGCGCGCCGCGCGGCTGCTGTGGCACCGGATCATGACGGAATTTGGCGCGCAGAACGAGCGCTCGAAAATGCTGCGCACCCATTGCCAGACATCGGGCGTGAGCCTGCAAGAGCAGGACCCGTATAACAACGTGGTGCGCACCGCTTATGAGGCGATGAGCGCGGTTTTAGGCGGCACGCAATCGCTGCACACCAATGCGCTGGATGAGGCGATTGCTTTGCCCACGGATTTCTCAGCCCGGATTGCCCGCAATACCCAGTTGATTTTGCAGGAAGAAACTGGCGTGACCAATGTTATTGATCCGCTGGCGGGCAGTTATTATGTGGAAAAACTCACCGCTGATCTGGCGGATGAGGCGTGGAAACTTATGCAGGAAGTCGAAGAGATGGGCGGCATGACACGGGCGGTTGAAAGCGGGATGCCCAAGCTCAGGATTGAAGAGGCGGCGGCGAAACGTCAGGCGATGATTGATCGCGGGGAAGAGGTGATTGTCGGCGTCAATAAATACCGGCTGGATCAACAGGATCCGATTGATATTCGTGAGATCGACAATACCAGCGTGCGCGAGGCGCAGATGGCGCGGCTGCAACAGATCAAGGCCAGCCGGGATGAGGCGGCATGTCAGGCAACATTGAATGAATTGACACGCCGGGCAAAGCACGGCGGCAACTTGTTGGAAGCCGCGATTGAGGCCGCCCGGGCGCGGGCAACAGTAGGGGAAATCAGCATGAGCATGGAAAAAGAATTTGGTCGTCACCGGGCCGAGGTGAAAACCTTGGCCGGGGTCTACGGCGCGGCTTATGAGGGCGACGCGGGCTTTGCCGCCATCCAGAAATCCATCGAGGAGTTTGCCGAGGCCGAGGGGCGTCGGCCGCGCATGTTGGTGGTTAAAATGGGGCAGGACGGCCATGATCGCGGCGCCAAGGTGATTGCCACGGCATTTGCCGATATTGGCTTTGATGTGGATGTGGGGCCGCTGTTTCAGACGCCGGAAGAAGCGGCGCAGGATGCGGTGGATAATGATGTGCATGTGGTTGGCATCAGCTCACAGGCGGCGGGGCATAAGACGCTTGCGCCGAAACTGATTGAGGCGTTGAAGGCCAAAGATGCCAGTGAGATCATCGTGATTTGTGGTGGCGTCATTCCGCAGCAGGATTATGAATTTCTGAAAAATGCGGGTGTGAGGGCGATATTTGGCCCCGGCACCAATATCCCCGAGGCGGCTTCGGAAATTTTGAACATCATTCGTGAGACAAGGGGTTGATGGCCCGGAAAAGGACAAAGATCATCATTGGGATGGTGGTCGGGTTGCTCTGGTCGGTTGGGCTGCTCTGGGGCGCGGCGCGGTTTGTGAACCTGCCGGTTTTCACGGCTATCCCGACGATTTTGACGGCGTTTATGGCCCCCGGACTGGTGATGGCGGCAATGATCGGGCGGCTGGCGCAGCGGCGGTTTTTTGATGAGGCTCTGATTGATGGGCAGGCCTATGCCAAGGGAAGTGCCGCCGACATTGATCAGCGGGTCTTGTCCAATACCTTTGAGCAGCTTGTTTTAGCGCTGTGCATCTGGCCCGCCGCCGCGATTATCCTGACCGGCGATGGCCCGGGTGTTATCATGACGCTGGGCCTCGGATTTGTGATTGCGCGGCTGGCGTTCTGGGCCGGGTATCATAAATCGCCGCCGCTTAGGGCGTTTGGTTTTGCCGCGACGTTTTATCCCACAGTGCTGGCCGGGCTGTGGGCGCTTTGGGAGCTGGCAACATTCGGGTCATAGCGGCGTCAGGTCGGTTGCGGTTTGGGCTGATCTGGTTTGGTTTGGGCTGCTGAAGGGGCCAGCATCAGCGCAGTATACCCCAAAACAGCCGAGACCAACGAGCCGGACAACACCCCCATGCGCACCTGATTCATCAGCTCGGGATTGCCAAAACTGAGCGAGCCGATAAAGAGCGACATGGTAAACCCAACTCCCGCCAGACAGGAAATGCCGTAAATATGCAGCCATCCCGCGCCATGGGGCAGCCGCGCAATCCCGGATTTGACCAGCAGGAAAGTCAGGCCAAAGACGCCCGCCTGCTTGCCCAACACAAGGCCAAGTGCAATGCCCAAAGGAAGCGGTGACAAAAGATCAGCCAACGTCATGCCCGTCAGCACGACCCCGGCATTGGCAAAGGCAAATAGCGGCACAATCAGGTAGAGCACATAAGGCGTCAACGCATGTTCCAGCGCCTTAAGCGGGGATTTGCCCCATTTATCAACATTCGGGATCAGCAGGGCGGTCACAACACCGGCCAATGTGGCATGAACGCCGGATTTCAGAACAAAAACCCACATGATCGTGCCCAACAGGATTGCGGGTGCAATTCTGTGCGCCCCTTTCAGATTGAGCCAGAGCAAGCCCGCCAAGGGTACAAGTGCGTAAAGCAGGTAATTGGCTTTAAGCTCAGCCGTATAAAACAGCGCGATGATGATGATTGCCCCCAGATCATCCAGAATTGCCAGTGTCAGCAAAAACACCTTAAGAGAGGCAGGCGCCCGCGCCCCGACAAGTGCCAGAATGCCCAAAGCAAAGGCAATATCCGTCGCGGCCGGGATTGCCCAACCGGGCAGGGTTTCGGTACTTTGCCAGTTGATGGCGACATAGATTAGCGCAGGCACAGCCATCCCCCCCAAAGCGGCCACGCCGGGCAAAACGATGTCGCGCGGGTTTTTCAATTTCCCGTCCAGAATCTCGCGCTTCAATTCAAGGCCAATCAGGAAAAAGAAGATCGCCATAAGGCCATCGTTGATCCAAAGGATAAGGGGCTTTTCCAGACCGTCACCGTTGAGGGTGATAGAAAATTGGGCATTCAGAAAGCTGTCATAGGCAGGGGCCATTGCTGAATTGGCCAGCAGAAGGGCCGCCACCACCGAAAGCATCAACAGGATGCCTCCGGACGCATCATGCGAAAAAAACCTGTCGATTGTGCGTAAGAACATTGAATAATCCTGAGTTAAAAGCTTATGTTTGTATATGTGGGCGTTTACAGCGGGTTCAATAACCAAAACCGGATAATGAATCGGAGGATTTGCGACATGTTGCAGCTTGATCATCTCGCCATTGCGGCGCAAACCCTTGAGGCAGGCCGGGATGCTGTTGAACAGGCTTTGGGCGTGCGGTTGCAACCCGGCGGGCAGCATCCGCATTTTGGCACTCATAACCTGTTGTTGGGGCTGGAAGACGGGCTTTATCTTGAGGTGATCGCGATTGATCCCACCGCCCTCAAGCCGAAATATCCGCGCTGGTTTGATCTGGATCGTTTTGCTGGCCCGCCCCGGCTGAACAACTGGATTTGCCGCACGGATGATATGGCGCGGACACTTGCTAAACTGCCCCAGGCCGGGAAACCCGTTGCTTTGTCGCGGGGGGATTTGCGGTGGCAAATGGCGGTGTCCGAGGATGGCATATTGCCCTGTGATGGCATGTATCCTGCGTTGATTGAATGGCAATGCGAGACACATCCGGCGGGGCTTTTGCGCGCGGCAGATTGCAAGCTGCAACGATTGACCGTGAGCCATCCGCAGGCGGATACCCTTCAGGCCCGGATCGGACCCCTGCTTGAGGATGCCCGGATCAGTTTTGAGCAAGGCCCCGTTGGTTTGAGCGCGGAATTCATCACACCTGCTGGGGTGAGGGTGCTGCAATGATCAGGTGGGCCTGACATGACGTGGCAATACCTTTAAGGTGCGTCCCATGACAATCTGGGCCCGCATATCCGAAGCCGTTTCCGCGCTGACCAAAGGCGAAGGCCTGAGCGCGGTTTTTGACCGCCTGCGCACCCCGCCTGAACGCAGTGTGGGGTTTGCCATTGCGGTGATTGCGCTAAGCGCCAAGATGGCCAAGGCCGATGGTCTGGTGACCCGCGATGAGGTAACGGCGTTTCGTGAGGTGTTTCAGATCGCGCAGGCGGATGAGGCAGGGGCGGCGAAAGTGTTCAATCTGGCGCGTCAGGATGTGGCCGGGTTTGAGGAATACGCCACCCGCATCAGCCGGATGTTTGGCGATGACCCGGAAACGCTGTCTGATCTGATGGAAGGGCTGTTTCATATCGCCATGGCGGACGGGGTTTACCACCCCAATGAGGATTTGTTTCTGAAACGGGTGGCCGAGATTTTTGGCATGTCCGAAGCTGAATTCAGCTCAATCCGCTGTCGGTTTGTGCCTGACGCCAAGCCTGATCCCTATTCGGTTTTGGGGGTCAGCCCGGGTATGGACATGACCGAGATCAGGGCGGCGTGGCGGCAGATGGTGCGCGATACGCATCCTGACAGGATGGTCGCGCGGGGGGTGCCGGAAGAGGCAATCAAGCTGGCGGAAAAGCGCATGGTGGATATAAACCGCGCCTGGGAAGAAATCAGCGGAAGGGGCTGAAATGCGGATAGCGACCTATAATGTTGAATGGTTCAATGCCTTGTTTGATGACGATGGCAAGCTGCTTGATGATGGTGGGTGGTCGGCCCGGTGGAAGGTAACGCGGGCCGATCAACTGGCGGCCTTGGGGGTTGTGTTTACGGCGGTTGACGCCGATGCGGTGATGATCATTGAGGCCCCCGATCACAATGGCAATCGAGCCACCGTTTCGGCGCTGGAGAATTTTGCACGGGTGATGAAACTGCGCGCGCGCAAGGCGATTGTGGGGTTTGAAAGTGGCACGCAACAGGAAATTGCCTTGCTTTATGACCCGGATGTATTGACCGCTGAGCATGATCCAAAGGGGCAGGAGACCGGCAAGAAAGGCTCGGCCCATGCGCCGCGATTTGATGGGGTGTTTCGGATTGATCTGGATATTGATGCCACCGAAGACCGGGTGGTATTTTCAAAACCCCCGTTTGAGATTGCCGCCCGGACGGCACAGGGCAAAGCGTTTCGGATGATTGGCGCGCACCTGAAATCCAAGGCACCGCATGGGGCAAAAACCCGTGACGAGGTGATGAGCAAATCAATCGCCAACCGGCGCAAACAGCAAGCGCAGGCGGTTTGGCTCAGGCAACGGATTGAGGCGCATCTTGAGGCGAAAGAGCCGCTGATTGTCATGGGGGACATGAATGATGGCCCCGGGCTGGATGAGTATGAACATCTTTTTGGTCACTCAACGGTTGAGATTATTCTGGGCGAGGGCGCGGCGGCAGAGATGACGCTGTTTGACCCTCATGCGCGGCGGGCTTTGTCGCGGCGGATTGGGGCGATAAACACCACCTCGCGGTTTTTCATATCCAAGGAAAACCGGTATATGCAGGCCTTGCTGGATTACATCATGGTGTCGCCTGATTTGCACGGGCTTAACCCAAGCTGGCGCATCTGGCATCCGTTTGATGATCTGGCCTGTTGGAACTTGCCGGAGCTGCGTGAGGCGTTGATTACGGCCTCGGATCACTTCCCGGTTACGATAGATATTGATATTTGACCCTCGTAATTTTTCCCCGGGACCCTATTTAGGGCATATGAAACAAAGCGTTTTGACAGTCACCGCCGCGTGTTTTCTGGCCTTTCCAGCCGTGTCGCAGGAGGCACCCGAGGAGGATGGATTTTCGCTGATGCAAGAGGGCGCAAAGCTGTTTTTCAAGGGAATCATTCAGGAAATGGACCCGGCGCTGGAGGAGTTGCAAAGGCTGATGATAAAGCCGGGACTGCGGGATTTCATGCTTGAGATGGGGCCTGCCTTGGCCGATATTTTGGGCAAGATTGATGATCTGAGCGCCTATCATATGCCCGAGATACTGCCCAATGGTGATATTATCATGCGCCGGAAAACGCCGCAGGAATTGAGCGAAGAGCAAGGCAGCGAGATTGATATTTAGGGCGTTGCTCGTCAGTCCCTTCTCGTGACTGCCTCGCGGTGGTGCCGGGTGTCTTAGGATTTTTGCTGAATCACCGGTACAGCCTGCAATGAGGTGGCGAGGGACATAAAGCGCACCTCAGCCACTTCGCCAAATAGCGGCATGGCCTGTTCTGTCAGGGTCAGTTCAAGCAGTTGTTTTTTGGGATAAAACCGCATTTTGCCGGGCTTTGCATCTTTGCTGGGCCACAGCATCGCGGCAAAGCGCATGGCCTTGCCAAGGATTTCCGCCTCGCGTTGTTGTTTCGCCGACAACAGGGCGGATAGTTTTTCAAACCGTGTGCCCTGATGTTTATTGGTGTAGCGATAGAGAAGCGCCAGCCCCAGATAAACCCGTTCGGAATGTTTCAGCCCGCCCAGATGGGCGCGGGTGGCGTTGTCAAAGCAGGTTTCCGCCCGAAAATCAGGATGCGTGCGCCAGCTTACATCGTGCAAAAGGCAGGCGGCTTTGATCAGGCGTTTGCGCTCGGGCTTGGCGGATTTAAAGAGCGGCAGGACGAAGTTATAGACCACCTTGCCAAAGCCCGGGATGCGGGCGTCTTTGGCCTCGGCAAAGCGGCAGGCCTCGATCAGGGGATCACGGTCGCGCAATTTCTGCGGCATTTGCTCATATAGCATCCCCTCGCGGATGCCGTAGCTTGAGATGGCGATGTCATGGGGGGTGAATGTTTTGATCAGCTCGCGCAGCACTTCGGCGGCGTGGGGCACCAAAATCATCCGGGCGGGTGAGACGTCAATGCGGGTGCGCAGCTCTTCAATGTTGGAAATTTCAATATATTTGGCGGTGGCTTTGACCGCCTTGGGGGTCATCCGGTATTCGTGCAGCACATGCAGCGGATAGCCGCGCCGGGCCATGTCAATCTTGGCGATGGTGCGCCACGAGCCGCCGACCAGAAACAGGCGGTTATTTTGCGGGCCAAGCTCGGCGCGCATGGCGGCAAGGGTTTCGCGGATCAGCGCTTTGCGGGCAGGTTTGCCGCCGTCCAGGTCGCGCAGTTTCAGCGGGCCAAGCGAGGATGTGACACAGTTGCGCACCGTGCCGTTTTCAATTTCGGCCAGTTCCATCGACGAGCCGCCAATATCGCAGACCAGCCCGTAAGAGCCGGGCCAGCCAAGCAAGACGCCTTGCGCCGACAACCGCGCCTCTTCACGGCCATCGACCGTATAGATGTGCAGGCCGGTCTCGGCCTCGACCTCGGCGCAAAATTCCGGGCCATCCTTGGCATCGCGCACGGCGGCGGTGGCCACGGCCGTTAATGGCCCGGTGCCCATGCCCTTGGCCAGCATTTGAAACCGCCGGATGGCCTCAAGCGCGCGCGCGCGGCCTTCGGGGTTTAGCCGCCCGGTTTCAGACATGCCCGCCCCAAGGGCGCACATGATTTTTTCGTTGAAAAAATAAGCCGGGCTGCGGGCGGCACCGTCAAATACCACCATGCGCACCGAGTTTGAGCCGACATCAACCACGCCAACGCGCCTAAGGGAGCGCGCCGAGGGCTTGTTGAACAAGGGCCTGCCAAATGGCCCGCCCTCATGTGTTGCGGGTTGTTTGTTGCTGTGCATGACAGGCCGCCCCCGGTGATTGACTTGGTTTATGTATGCGTCAGCCGCGCGGGCCGGTCAATCATCGGTGTGGGTCAGGGTTGGCACATCCGACGCCCCCGCCGAGCCACGGCCAGAAAGCGAGGGGTTTTCCATGAAGAACCGATGACAATTAAAGGCAAATTCGCCCTCGGGCAGGGCCGGGCGGGTAAAACTGCCATCGGGGGTCATGACCCAGCTTTGCGCCACATCCGCCATATTCGCCGCCATGATCTGTGAGACGATCTGTGCCTTGACGGTGGGGTTTTCGATCTCAATCAGGGTTTCGACCCGGCGGTTGAGATTGCGCCCCATCCAATCGGCGGAACTGATATAAACCCGCGCTTTTTTATGCGGCAATGCGTGACCATTGCCAAAGCAGACGATGCGCGAATGCTCTAAAAACCGCCCGACGATGGACTTGACGCGGATATTATCGCTTAGGCCTTTGATGCCGGGGCGCAAGCCGCAGATGCCGCGTATGACAAGGCTGATTTTCACCCCGGCTTGTGACGCGGTATAAAGCGCATCAATCACGTCCGGCTCGACCAGTGAATTCATCTTGGCCCAGATCACCGCCGGTTTGCCCGCGCGGGCGTTTTCGGCCTCATTGGCGATGCTTTTCAGCAGGCTGGATTTGAGGGTCAGCGGTGAGATCGCCAGATTTTCCAGCGTATCAGGCTGGGCATAGCCTGAGAGATAATTGAACACCTTGGTGGCATCGCGGCCAAGGGCGGTGTTGCAGGTGAAAAATGACAGATCGGTGTAAATTTTGGCCGTAATGGGGTGGTAATTGCCGGTCCCATAGTGCGTGTATGTGACCAGATTATCGCCCTCGCGGCGCACCACGGTTGAAATTTTGGCGTGGGTTTTGAGATCAATAAAACCATAAACCACATGCGCACCGGCGCGCTCCAGTCGGCGGGATTGGCGAATATTTGCGGCCTCATCGAACCGCGCTTTCAGCTCGATCAGGGCGGTGACGGATTTGCCGTCTTCCGCCGCCTCACAAAGCGCCTCGACGATGGGCGAGCGTTTTGAGGTGCGGTAAAGCGTTTGTTTGATCGCCACCACATCGGGATCACGCGCCGCCTGATTGAGGAAACGCACCACCATATCAAACGTCTCATAGGGGTGGTGCAGCAGCATGTCTTTTTGCCGGATGGCGGCAAACATATCGCCGTCATGGTCCTGCACCCGCTCGGGCACGCGCGGGGTAAAGCTGGGCCATAGCAGATCGGGGCGGGCGTCAAGCACCAGTTCCGACAGGTCCGCAAGGCCGATCATGCCTTCAACTTCAAACACCTCATCAGGGGTGACATGCAGCTCATTCATCACGGTTTTGAGCAATCCGTCTGGTGCATTTGCCGAGATTTCCATGCGCACAACTTCGCCGCGCCGCCGCCGTTTGAGGGCGACCTCAAATTCACGCACCAGATCTTCGGCTTCTTCCTCAACTTCCAGATCGCTGTCACGCAGGACGCGAAATGAACAATGGCCTTTGTATTTATAGCCGGGGAATATGCCGTCAAGATGCAAGATTAGCAGCTCTTCCAGCGGCAAAACCCGATGGGTGCCTTCGGGGGCGGGCAAAAATACGAAACGGTCAATCTGATGCGGGATCGGCAAAAGCGCCTGAAGCGGGCGTTTGTCTTTGCTGCGTTGCAGTTGCAGCGCCAGCGTATAGCCCAGATTGGGGATGAAGGGGAAAGGGTGCGCCGGGTCAATCGCCAAGGGCGAGAGAACCGCAAAAACCCGGTTGAGGAAAACCTCATCCAGATAGGTTTTATCGGCCTCTGTGAGGCTGGAATTGTCGAGGATCGAGATGTTCTCGGCTTCCAGCTTGCAGCGCAGATCGGCATAGTTTTCCTGCTGAGATTGCAAGAGCTTACTGGCGTTTTCATGGATTTTTACCAGTTGTTCGGCCGGGGTCAGGCCATCGTCGGCGGGGGTGGTGTTTCCCGCATGGGTCAACTCACGCAGGCCCGCGACGCGCACGTTATAAAACTCATCAAGGTTATTGGCAGAGATCGACAGGAACCGCAGCCGCTCAAGCAGGGGTACACGCGGGTTTTGCGCCTCTTCCAGAACCCGCCAGTTGAAGCCAAGCCAGCTTAGCTCGCGGTTAAAAAACCGGCCCGGCCCGGTTGGATCAAGCTCGGGCAGGTCGGTTGCGGTGGGAAAATCGGAATTGAGGAAATCTGCGTTAATCATTCGGGCCTTATGGGGATTGCGTGAGCGGGAAAGGGGGCGATTGTGGCGCTAATGCGCGGGTTTGTCCAGCACCTTGGCCGCCAAGGCCCGGTTAATCGGGCGACCTGTCTCAAGCGAGGCTGCATCAAGCCGTTCCACGATTTGGCGGGCGGCAATTAATGAGCGGTCAATCCGGCGGGTCAGATAGGGGATGGTTTCGGGCGTTGGGGCAAGCTGTCGGTCGGTGAAAAGCTTGATCAGAACGGCCGATAGCAGGCTGTCATCGGGGGCCTCAAGCGTGGCGATGGGCGTGGCGCTCATCCGGCTGGCAAGATCGGGCAGGCGCAGTTGCCAGAAATTAGGCGGGCGCGAGGCGGTGAGCAACAGCGAGTTTCCCTCGGCCAATGTCAGATTGTGCAGGTGAAAAAGCGCCGCTTCTGCCTTGGCGGTGCCCGCGATGCGCGCCACATCTTCGACCGCCACATTGCCGGCGGCCAAAGCGGGAATATCGGCCCGTGCAAGGCTGGCGGCGGCAATGATCTGGGCATTGGCCAGCGTGGCCCAGACATGCGCAAGATGGGTTTTGCCCGAGCTTGCCGGGCCGACCAAGGCCAGTTTGCGCGCGGGCCATTCCTCCCACGCTTCCACCATGGCCACGGCGGCGGCATTGGCGGGGGAGACAAAGAAATCCTCACGGCCCAGTGCGGTGATGGCGGGCAGGTTAAAGCTGAGCTGCTGCGGCACTAGTCTGGTTCCTGCCCGTCAAGCCCGCGATAGAGGCGGCTTTCTTTGTAGCCACTGATGGCGAAACGGGCCAGAACGCCGATGGCGGCGGCAACCGGGACCGCCACCAACATGCCGACAAAGCCAAATAGCGTGCCAAACACCGACAGCGCGAAGATCAGCCAGACCGGATGCAAACCGATTGAGCCGCCCACCAGTTTCGGCGTCAGCACATTGCCTTCGATCACCTGCCCAAGGGCAAATATGCCCGCAACCAGCCCGATCGAAAACCAATCCCCCCAGAATTGAAACAGTGCCAGACCAATCGCCAACGCGCCGCCAATCAGCGCGCCGACATAGGGGATGAAGGTGATCAACCCTGCCAGAGCGCCCACCACCAGCCCGAATTGCAGGCCAACCAGCATCAGCGCCACCGCGTAATAAGTGCCAAGGATCAGGCAGACCGTGCCCATGCCACGAATGAAGCTGGCCAATGTCTGATCAATCTCCCGCGCCAGACGGCGCACCACCGGCGCATGATCACGCGGTAGCAAATCATCCACCACTTTGACCATCCTGTCCCAATCATAAAGCAGGTAAAAGGCGACAACCGGCACGATCACAAACAGCATGATGATGTTGAGGATCGAGGCGGCGGAGCTGAGCAGGGCCTCCAACATCTGTCCGCCGCGTTCCTGCACGGTATTTCCCAATGAAATCAGCGTTTTATAGAGGGTTGAATTCGGGTCTCCCAGTTGCGGGAATTTTGTCGTCAGGAAGGTTTGCAAATCCCTGGCCAGTTTTGGCGCGGTGTTGAAAAGGGCGACCGCCTGTTCGATCAGGGCGGGCACCACCAACAGTGCCATGACCACAAAGATCAGCAGGCCAATAAGCGAGATGATGGTGACTGAGACTGCCCGCGAAAGGCCGATTGCCTCAAGCCGGTCGGCCACGGGATCAAGGAAATAGGCGATTGCGCCGCCCAGTACAAAGGGCAGGATCACATCCCCAAGGAACCACAACGCCAGCAGAAAAATGGCGCTGGCGATGCCCCAGTATTTCATTTGTGTTTGGACCGGCAGTGCCATGATGTGCCTTTGGTGTTGGAAATTGTTACAAATCATCGCTTATGGCGGCGCGTCATGCAAGCAAAAGCCTGATGTGATGCGCATGTGATACCTTGTATGCGCGCGCGCAAGGCCATAAACGGATTGAAACGCAAATGACGCCGAGGAATGCCATGCGCCTGTCGAGATATTTCATGCCTGTGTTGAGGGAAAACCCCGCCGAGGCCCAGATTGTCAGCCACCGCCTGATGCTGCGCGCCGGGATGATCAAACAGGCCACGTCGGGGATTTATTCGTGGCTGCCGCTGGGGTTCAAAGTACTGCGCAAGCTGGAAAACATCGTGCATGAGGAGCAAATGCGCGCGGGCCATATTCCGATGCTGATGCCGACCCTGCAATCGGCCGATCTGTGGCGAGAATCAGGGCGCTATGAGGATTACGGCGAGGAAATGCTGCGGATCACCGATCGGCACGGGCGTGATATGCTCTATGGCCCCACCAATGAGGAGCTGATCACCGATATTTTCCGCGCCCATGTGGGCAGTTACAAAGATCTGCCGCTGACGCTCTATCATATTCAGTGGAAATTCCGCGATGAGGTGCGGCCTCGGTTTGGCGTCATGCGGGGGCGGGAATTTTTCATGAAGGACGGGTATAATTTTGACCTGACCAAAGAAGATGCGATGCACGCTTATAACCGGCATTTGGTCAGTTATCTGCGCACTTATGAGCGCATGGGGCTGCAAGCGATTCCGATGCGCGCCGATAGTGGGCCGATTGGCGGCGATGATACACATGAATTTCTGGTGCTGGCGGATACCGGCGAATCTGAGGTGTTTTATGACAGCAACGTGACTGATCTGAGCTTTGGCGACCGCGAGATTGATTATGATGATGTGGCGCAGTGCCAGGGGGTTCTGGATGAGTTTACCTCGCTCTATGCGCGCACCGATGAGACCCATGATGAGGCGCTGTTCAACGCCATCCCAGAGGAGCGCCGCCGCACGGCGCGGGGGATTGAAGTGGGGCAAATCTTCTATTTTGGCACCAAGTATTCTGAGGCGATGGGGGCCAAGGTTCAAGGCCCGGATGGCAAGCCCGTAGCGGTTCATATGGGTAGTCACGGCATTGGTGTAAGCCGCCTTGTGGGGGCGATTATTGAGGCCAGCCATGACGATAAGGGTATCATCTGGCCCGAGGGCGTAACGCCGTTTCATGTTGGGATTATCAATGTAAAACAGGGCGATGCCGAAGCCGATGCCGCCTGTGAGGCGATCTATAAATCAGTTCAGGCGCTGGGGCTTGATCCGCTTTATGACGACCGCAATGAACGCGCGGGCGGTAAATTTGCCAGCATGGATTTGATTGGCCTGCCGTGGCGCATTACCGTGGGGCCGAGGGGGCTTAAAAATGGCGTGGTTGAGCTAACCTGCCGCCGGACCGGGGCCAGCGAGGAGCTGCCGCCGGAGCAGGCGGTTGAGCGGATTGGCAAAATATATGCGGATCTGTGAACCAGCCGTATTTTGACAGCTTGCCGGGTTCTGCTTTAGACAGGATATGTATAAGCACCAGAGGGGCAGGTATGGGCATTGATAAATTTTTGGCAGCACTGACCCTAGTAGCACGGGCCATTGCATTTGCTGGATTTGCAAATATGGCGTCAGCAGACAGTATGACCTATCACAATGGCCGCTTTGATGTGCAGGGGCGGTTGCCGGTCTCCTTTATAGCCGGTCGACCACCGGATAACGGCAATGGGCAGTCGTTTGAAAGTGCCCATAACAGTGGCCGGATTGTAATCTATGGCGGGTATAATCTTGAAGACAGTTTTGCGGCCTATCGTGATGCTCTCAAAGGATATTACCTTGAATCCGGAGCCAAAATCACATTGGACACGGGCAAGGGGAATTGGTTTGTTCTGTCCGGGTATAATGGCGGGCGGATTTTTTATCTGCGGGTGATTGAGGGCCGCAATTGCGATGATGAGACCGTTTTGGCACATTGGACCATCGATTATGAGCCCGGTGACCGGGATGTCTATGATGATCAGATCGGATGGCTTTCCAAGGGGTTGAAAATTGATGATTGTAAGTAAGCCCTGAAACCTTTTAAATCATGCGCCTGATCCAGAACAACGCTTGACGCCACGGCCTGCACAGACCAGTTTGCAAAAACATCAAGAAAACACCAAACCGGAGCAGTCAATGGCATCCAGACCCGCCCCTTTTGCCGCTTTTGAGTGGATGATTGCCTGGCGTTATTTACGGGCCAAACGCGCCGAAGGTGGCGTGAGTGTGATGACATGGATCAGCCTGATCGGCATCACTCTGGCGGTGTTCGCGCTGATCCTGACCTTGGCGGTGCGCGCGGGATTCCGCGCGGAATTTGTCGACACCATTTTGGGGGCCAACGCCCATGTGACGGTTTACAATATGGGCATTGTGGACGCCGATACCGGGCGGGTTGACCGGACGTTGCAGGATTATGATGCGATGGCTGAACGGGTGCGCGCGGTGCCCGGTGTGACCCACGCGGCACCGCTTATCAAAGGTCAGGTGATGGCCAATGCGCGCGACCGCAATGCCGGGGTGCAGGTGTTTGGTATCACGCTGGACAACCTCAAAAACATCCCGCGTATTGCCAACCCGGAAACCAGTCTTGGTGATATTGAAACCTTTCCGCAGGGGTTGGCGCTTGGCTCGCGGGTTGCTGGCAATTTGGGGGTGACGGTTGGCGGGCGGATCAGGCTGATCTCACCCAATGGGGTGAAAACGGCGCTGGGCACCACCCCGAGGGTGAAATCCTATGAGGTGGTCTATATTTTCACCGCCGGGCGCTATGATATTGATGCCACGCGGATTTATATGCCGTTCACCGAGGCGCAAAGCTTTTTCAACCGTGAGGGCCGTGCGGATGAGCTTGAGGTGATGGTCGAAGACCCCGAGGCGGTGGACGCGATGACGCTTGATCTGATCAAGGCGGCGGGGGAAAACAGCCAGGTCTGGACATGGCGCGATGCCAGTGGTGGGTTTTTGTCAGCGCTGGATATGGAAGACAATGTGATGTTTGTGATCATGACCGTTCTGGTGCTAATTGCGGCGATGAATATTGTTAGCGGCTTGATTATGCTGGTGAAAAATAAAGGCCGCGATATTGGGATATTGCGCACTATGGGCCTGTCTGAGGGGTCAATCCTACGGATATTTTTCATCTGTGGCGCGGCGACGGGTATTGCCGGGACGGTGTTTGGGGTGATTTTTGGCTGCCTTGCGGCGCTCAATATAGACGGGATTTTTGCGGTGCTGGATTACTTTAACGGCGGGCCGGTTTGGGATGGGTCGGTGCGGCCGATCAATGCTTTGCCGGCCAAGCTTCAATCGGGGGATGTGATCTCGGCTGTGGTGATGTCGCTGGGGCTTTCCTTTGTGGTGACAATCTTTCCGGCGCGGCGCGCGGCACGGATGAACCCGGTTGAGGCGCTGCGATATGAGTAAGACCATGCTGAAACTAAGCGGAATTTCAAAAACCTATAATCGGGGCAAAAGCAACGAAGTTCAGGTGCTGAACGGCGCGGATATTGCGCTTGAACCGGGTGAGATGGTGGCGCTTGTGGCCCCGTCTGGGGCGGGCAAATCGACATTGCTGCATATCGCGGGGCTGCTCGATACGCCCGATGCGGGAACGGTTGAGATTGCTGGGAAGGATATGACCGGGCTTGGCGATCGTCGCCGAACCGAGGCGCGGCGCCGCGATGTGGGGTTTATTTATCAGTTCCACCACCTGTTGCCGGAATTTACCGCCCTTGAAAACATTGTACTGCCGCAACTGGCCAATGGGGTGGCGCGGGCCGAGGCAAATGTGCGGGCCTATGATTTGCTGGCGCGTGTCGGCGTGGCTGAGCGGGCCGATCACCGGCCTTCGGCCATGTCGGGCGGGGAGCAGCAACGGGTGGCGTTTTGCCGGGCGTTGGCCAATGAGCCAAGGCTGCTTTTGGCGGATGAACCCACCGGCAACCTTGATCCGGCAACGTCAGATAAGGTGTTCGGGGCACTGGTTGATCTGGTGCGCGGCACCGGGCTTGCGGCGTTGATTGCCACTCATAACCTTGAATTGGCCGCCCGGATGGATCGGGTTGTGCGGCTTGAGCAGGGTGGAATCGTAGCCGCATAGGTAAGCCGGGCTTAAGCCCGGCCTACGGGTGGAGGAACGGATCGCAAACCAAAGCAGCGCTGGTGCGGCACGGCGCGGCTGATTGGGTGGCGACCGAAGTGGCCCGCGCGGTGCGCAAGGCCGAATCCGTGGGCAATAAAATCTGCGGGCTTTATTATCTTGAAAGCTATTGCAAACAACTGAAAACCGGCCGGGTTTTATGACCGGTTGGCGCAAGTTGCCAAAGCCGTGGTGTGCGACGGTGGCGCGCGGATGCCGGGGCATAACTGATCCAGATCATTGCAGAATCGGACTAGATGAGGCTCAATCATCGGGCACATGAAGGAGGCTGGTTATGTTGAAAACATTTCTGTCAGGTCTGGTTTTGCTGGGCATGAGTGCCCCGGGTTTGGCGCAGGATGCAGAGCAGGGACGGGCGATATTTGAGCGCTATTGCACCAGTTGCCACGGGATTGAGGCCACCGGGAACGGGCCTATGGTTGCGGTTTTAAGCCTGCAACCTGCCAATCTGACCCGTCTGAGCGCGGAAAATGACGGCGAATTTCCCCTGATCCGGGTGGTGAAACGCATTGACGGGCGTGATCCGCTGGTCTCGCATGGTAGTCCGATGCCGATCTATGGCGATTTCTTTGAAGACCGCGATGCCACGATGAAAACCGAAAGCGGTCAGCCGATTATGACAAGTCAGCCGGTGGTTGATCTGGTGGCCTATCTGAAGACATTGCAGGTGAAATGACTGCCCAGATAACCCCGACCTGTTAGCGATTTTAACACGGCCACCGTGACGGTGGGGTGAATTCTGGTTAACCCCTTGTTGATAATTCCCTGAGCCACCGGGCGCGCCCGGGCTGGCGAAACATGTGACATCCTTAGCTTGCGAAACGCCCCGCTCGGGGGACTTGGCAAATGAGAGATGCGGAAAGGGAATTGAATGAATACGGCAATCTCAAATGGCAACGCCTTTATGCCGCCGGCCTTTGAAAGCGGGCTGGATGTGTGGTCAAGCGGTGATGGCACACCAGGCTCTAACACTTACTTAAATGCCACCAACGCGGCCTTTATTCTGGCGGATCAGGATTTTGGCGGGGCGTTGGAAATTCAAAAAATCGATAACGTGCAGAAGCTTCGCTATATGGGCGATACCCCGATTACCCCGGGCTGTTACCTGCGCATTACGGCGCGGATCAAAGCGGTAAGCGGTAACTTTCCGGATGTGCGCATTGCCGGTTGGGCGGGCGATGCGGCGGCTGTGCATGTGGTTGGTCTTACGGAAACCGGGCCGTCGGTGACGTTGACCACTTATGGCCAGGTTGTTGAAATATCCGCGATTGTCGGGATTGGCCTGCGCCCCGGCGTTGACATGGTTTGGGGGCCGGTGCCCACATTTGGCCATTTCGGGCTTGACCTGACCGGGCCAAGCGGCGGGATTGTCCGGATTGACGATATTGTCATCGAAGATGTCAGTCAGCTTTTCCTGCGCGATATTGTGGGTGCGGTGGATGTGCGTGATTATGGCGCATTGGGTGATGGTGTCACGGATGATTTTGCGGCTTTTGAAGCGGCGGATGCGGCGGCGGCAGGCCGCGAGGTTTTTGTCTCGGCGGGCACATATTTTTTGGGCGACAGCACCACCATTCAAAGCCGGATCAGGTTTGAGGGCACGGTTGTGATGCCCGACAGCAAAATCCTTGCGCTGACGAAGAATTACGATCTTCCGGCATATGTTGATGCCTTTGGCAATGAGGAGCTGGCCTTTAAGAAAGCGTTTCAGGCGCTGCTTAACAATGCCGATCATGACTCGCTTGATATGGGGGGGCTGCGGATTGGGCTGACACAGCCGATTGATATGCAGGCAGCCGTTAATAACAAAAATATCTATGCCCAGCGCCGTATCATCCGCAATGGACAAATCGCCGTCATTCCGGGGGCGGCTTGGGATACCGATGTGGTAACCTCACAGGCCACATATACCACGACCAATCCCTTGCGCTTGACCGGTGTGGTTAATGTGGCGACGATAGCGGTTGGATCATTGGTTGAGGGCAATGGTGTGGGCCGTGAGGTCTATGTCAGGGGCGTTAATGTTGGCACCCAGGAGATTACCCTGAGCCAGCCCTTGTTTGACGCGGCGGGCACGCAGGTTTTTACCTTCAAGCGGTTCAAATACCTGCTTGATTTCAGTGGCTTTGTGAAACTGTCAAAATTTCAGATGTCGGATATTGAATTCCAATGTTCCGGCCAATGCAGCGCCATATTGCTTTCGCCAGACGGGCTTACCTATCATTTCCGCGATTGCTTTTTTACCCGGCCCAAAGACCGTGGCATTTCCAGCCCCGGCAATGGCGATCAGGGCATGTTGATTGACCGCTGTCAGTTTATATCGGATGAAAGCGCGATTGCGGCGTCGGCGCGGGTGTCCATCGCGTTCAACACCAATGGCAATGACGTCAAGATACGCAATAACCGGGCCTTGCATTTTAGGCATTTTGCGGTGATTGCCGGGTCAAGCTCGATCATTCTGGGCAACCATGTGTTTCAGGGCGATAGTGGTGCAATCGGGCCACGCCTCGCGGGCTTTATCCTGACTGCGAACAATAATCGTGCCACCATTACCGGCAATTACATCTGCGATTGCTCGGTGGAATGGTCAAATGAACATACCGAAAGCCCGGCTTTTACCACTGGTTTCTCGTTCAGTTCGCTCAGCATCACCAGCAATGTGTTTCTGTCTCAAAGCACGGTGGCCTGGTTTACCTTTATTTCCGTCAAGCCGCATGGCGCCGGACATTTCATCAACGGGCTGACGGTTACGGGCAACACATTCCGCCTGATTGGCGGCAATATCGACCGGGTGGAAGGCGTGGATACCAGCTTTGCCGATCTTAATTACTTCCGGTTCAGGAATATCGCCTTCAATGATAACGCCTTCAACAATGTCAACGTTGAGACGTCTACCCCGCTGGTATTTACCCATACCGAGGCCATCCCGGCCGCAACATGGGTGATATCGCCTGCGCCGCAACTGCCGTTTGGGGCCTTCGCGCGGACGGTTGAATCTGTCATCGCTTCGGGGCCGGTTACCGATGCGGGCGGGGCGACGCATTTCGGCGCGCCCTATTACGAGGCCGAGCAGGGCATCAATAAAGATCAGATAAACCTGCAATGGGGAACGCCGGTTTCCGGCACGGTCAAAGTGACGGTTCGGATTGATACCCCGCTCTGAGTCTGGCGCTTTCCAGACAGGGTTAAAACTCGAACCAACTGCCTATTTTCAGGCCAAGGCCTGAGACGCCTTTGATCCCGGCCGTTACACCAAATTCGGTGTGACGGCCGGGTTTTCGCTCAAATACCAGCGAGGGGGCAAGGCGGACATAGCTGGTATCATGTGCCGCTATGCCGGTTTGCAACTGCAGTATCAGTTTCAGCCGCTTGGTGGCCGACAGGCCAATGGTCAGGTCTGATTCAAACTGTATGTCACTGAAGCCCTCGAATATTACGATTCTGGAATCGGCTGTCATCCAGCCGTTTCGCTTGCCCAGTGTATAACCACGGCCAATCGACAGGCCAGGGCGCAGGGCTTTATCCCCATTCACAAATCCAAGGCCGATTTCTGCGGCCAGCTTGGTTTCTTTCGCGGCGTCAGTCAGGGGCCGGCGTAAGAAAATCACCGCCTTGGAGCTGCGTCTGCCATCGCTGCCCAGGTCCACCCCAAATGTGAGTTTCTCGGTGATGCCGTATTCGCCATAGAGCGTTGAAAAGGTGGCGATTGTGCCGGTGGTCTCATCGATCTCAGACACCCCGCCAACGGATAAAAACACATGCCCTTTTTCACGCGGCCACGGCCCCGCCTGTGCCTGTGACGCCAGCAACAAAAACATTAATAAAATAGCCCGCATGTAACCCTCCGCGTTAACCATGATTAAAATTGGTAAACCGTTGGTTAAAGCGTTTCGATTTATTTTTGGGTCACAACAATATGACGAAACGCCCATG
Organism: uncultured Roseovarius sp.; assembly: GCA_964655135.1. GTDB lineage: Bacteria > Pseudomonadota > Alphaproteobacteria > Rhodobacterales > Rhodobacteraceae > Roseovarius. Next base: position 25,033 of record CAZZKL010000002.1, read on the forward strand.
ACCGTTATATGTTGTTCGCGTTTCGAGATTTAGTCGTGATTCAACTTAATCTCGAAACGCTTTAAGGTTTGGAAAAATTTGCTGTTCGGGGTTTTACTGATAAGTTGGGTGAAAAGGGAGGATCACCATGCCTGTTATAACCAAATCCGATGAAATCCAGACCGTTATCACGACATTCGAGATGACCCCGGGCACCTGCGAGGATCTGCTTGAATTGCTAACCTCTGCCTATGAGGAGTTCATCTCAAAGCAGCCCGGTTTTATCGCGGCGGGGCTGCATGTGAATGATGCCCGGACCCGGATCGCCAATTATTCCCAATGGCACCGGCGCGAGGATTTTCAGGCGATGCTGCGCACATCTGAGATGCGAACCCGCAACCGCCGGATCCATGAGCTTTGCAAAAGTTTTGAACCGGTGATGTATGAGGTGGCGGCTGTGTTCGGCTGATCTGTATCAAGGTTGCACAGGGCGGTAATCGCTATCATGGGGCATCAACTCAGAAGGAGATGACCCATGTATAAGAACATCCTTGTTCCCGTGTCGCTTGATGATGACCGCGATATAAAAGGGGCCATTGCAGTGGCCCGCGTGCTTGCCGGTGCGGACGGCAAAATCACTTTACTGCATGTGGTGGAAAGTATTCCGGGCTATGCCATCACCTATCTGTCGCCGGAATACCTGACGGAACGGCGCAAGGCCGTTGTAACCGAGCTTGAGGCCATGGCGGCCAATATCCCAAATGGCAGTGGTGAGGTTGTGACCGGTCACTCGGGCCGCACAATTCTGGATTGGGCCTTCAAACACGATGTGGATTGCATTGTGATCGCCAGCCACCGTCCGGGGATGCAGGACCTGCTGCTTGGCTCAACCGCCTCGCAGGTGGTGCGCCACGCGACTTGCGCGGTGCATGTGATCCGGTAGATGGATCAGGTGCAAACCAAAAAGGAGATATGCGATGTATAAAAATATCTTAGTCCCCATATCATTCGACAACGACCGCGATGCAGCCGGGGCGATAGATGTGGCCAAGGTGTTGGCCGATGCCGACGGCACCATCACCTTGCTGCATGTGATCGAGAATGTCCCCAGTTTTGTACTAACCTCTATACCGTCCGGGTTATTGGCCAAAAGGCGAAAAGAAGCCCAGATTGAGCTTGATGCCATGGCGGCGGACCTGCCCAATGGGGCCAGTATTGTCACCAACGGCCATTCCGGCCGCACGGTATTGGATTGGGCGGCGGATAAGGGCGTTGACTGCATTATCATCGCCAGCCACCGCCCCGGATTGGAAGACCTGCTGCTTGGCTCAACCGCCACACAGGTCGTGCGCCATGCGAATTGCGCGGTGCATGTGGTCCGGTGATGGAATTTGTAGGGTGGGTGAAACCCACCGCCCCGTCAGGTTAATGATTGGGGGGTGGGTTTCACCCACCCTACGATTTGCCCCGCCGTCTTGCCTTGCCGCCCCGTTGCCCCGGTCGCCCGCCGGTTGAGCGACCGCCACTTTCGCTTGCGGCCTCAATCGCCGATTGCCGGGCCAGGGGATCGTCAGAAATTGCCAAATCAACCGCCTCAAGGCGTTTGACCTCATCACGCAGGCGCGCGGCCTCTTCGAATTCGAGGTTTTCGGCGGCCTTGAGCATGTCGGCCCGCAGCCCGTCAAGATGGGTCAGCAGGTTGGCCCCCATCAGGGGTTTGTCAATCTTTGCCGTTACCCGCGACTGATCGGTGTCACCTTTGTAAAGCCCTTTGAGAATGTCCTCGACATTCTTTTTCACCGTCGTCGGCGTAATCGCGTGCTCAACATTATACGCCTCTTGCTTGGCGCGGCGGCGGTTGGTTTCATCCAACGCCCGCTGCATCGAGCCGGTGATTTTATCGGCATACATGATCACCCGCCCCTCGACATTGCGCGCGGCCCGTCCGATGGTTTGGATCAATGAGGTTTCCGAGCGCAAAAACCCCTCCTTGTCGGCGTCCAAAATCGCCACCAACCCGCATTCGGGAATATCCAACCCCTCGCGCAAAAGGTTAATGCCGACCAGCACATCAAACGCCCCAAGGCGCAGATCGCGCAGGATCTCAATCCGCTCAATCGTGTCAATATCGGAATGCATGTAACGCACCCGAATGCCCTGTTCGTGCAGATATTCGGTCAGGTCCTCGGCCATGCGTTTGGTCAGCGTCGTCACCAGCGTTCTGAATCCCTGATCCGCCATGCGCCGGACCTCATCCAGCAGATCATCGACCTGAGTGGTCACCGGCCTGATCTCAATCGCCGGGTCCAATAATCCAGTGGGGCGGATCACCTGTTCGGTAAACACCCCGCCGGTTTGCTCCATCTCCCACCACGCGGGCGTGGCCGAGACAAACACCGATTGCGGCCGCATCGCGTCCCATTCCTCAAACTTCAACGGCCGGTTATCCATGCATGACGGCAGGCGAAAGCCGTGCTCGGCCAGGGTGGATTTACGCCGGAAATCGCCCTTGTACATGCCGCCGATTTGCGGCACCGAGACGTGCGATTCATCGGCAAAAACAATGGCATTGTCGGGGATGAACTCAAACAGGGTGGGCGGCGGCTCACCCGGTTGACGACCGGTAAGGTAGCGCGAATAATTCTCAATCCCTGCACAAACGCCGGTGGCCTCCAGCATCTCAAGGTCAAAATTACAGCGCTGCTCCAGCCGTTGCGCCTCCAGCAGCTTCCCCTCATTCACAAACTGATCCAGCCGTATCCGCAGCTCTTTCTTGATGCCGATAATGGCCTGCTGCATGGTCGGTTTCGGCGTCACATAATGCGAATTGGCATAGACGCGGATTTGTTCAAACGTGTCGGTTTTTTCGCCAGTCAGCGGATCAAATTCGGTGATCGCCTCCAATTCCTCGCCAAAAAAGCTTAGCCGCCAAGCGCGGTCTTCCAAATGTGCCGGGAAAATCTCAAGACTATCACCGCGCACCCTAAATGAGCCACGGGTAAAGGCCTGATCATTGCGGCGGTATTGCTGTGCCACCAGATCGGCCATCACCTTGCGCTGATTATATTCTTCACCAACGCGCAAATCCTGGGTCATCGCGCCGTAGGTTTCAACGCTGCCGATGCCGTAGATGCACGATACAGACGCCACGATGATCACATCATCACGCTCCAAAAGCGACCGCGTCGCGGAATGCCGCATCCGGTCGATCTGCTCATTGATCTGGGATTCCTTTTCAATGAACGTGTCCGAGCGCGCCACATAGGCCTCGGGTTGGTAATAATCATAGTAGGAAACGAAATATTCCACAGCGTTATGGGGAAAAAACCCTTTGAATTCCCCGTAAAGTTGCGCCGCGAGGGTTTTGTTCGGGGCCAGAATGATCGCCGGGCGCTGGGTTTGCTCAATCACCTTGGCCATGGTGTAGGTCTTGCCGGTGCCGGTGGCGCCCAGCAAAACCTGATCCTGCTCACCCTGATCAAGGCCTTGCGCAAGCTCGGCAATGGCGGTGGGCTGATCACCTGCGGGCTGAAACGGCGTCTCCAATACAAATTTCCGCCCGCCTTCCAGCTTGAGGCGCGCGCGTATATCCGCGCCGGGCTGTTTTTCCCCGGCGGTGGACTTATCGGAATGGGCGTAAGGCATTAAAAACCATCCTTTTCATCACCGCCACATTTGATCTGTTTTGCCGGTAATTCAAGCCCTGCCATCGGCTTTGACGCGGCAAATCCCGGCTACTGACAGGTTTTGACCAAATGCAATCAAAATGCCCGCTTGCCGTGGCCTTTGGTTTTTGGGATAACCCTAGCAACAAATCAGGAGTTCCGCCATGTCAGCACGCATTTACCAGCCCGCCCGAAACGCCATGCAATCGGGCGTTGGGAAATCCAAACAGTGGGTTTTGGAATATGCCTCGGACAAAGCGCGCGGGATTGATCCGCTGATGGGGTGGACATCCTCGTCGGACACACAAACTCAGGTCAAGCTGCGGTTTCCGACCAAAGAGGCAGCACTTGATTATGCCAAAGAGCACGGCATCAACGCGGTTGTGCAAGAGCCGCACAAGCGCAAACCCAACATTCGCGCTGGCGGCTACGGCGAAAACTTTGCCACCAACCGGCGCGGGACGTGGACCCACTAAAAACCCCTGATAAATGCAAAATTTGTTGATTGGTGTCAAAGCGGCACCAGCGGATTTGTGGCAGGGTCTTTCCCGGACAATATAGGAGACGCCCATGACACGACCAACCGCCAAGCCTGAAACTGAAACCGCGCCAACCCCGGCATCACCGCCGGTTGCAAGCCATCGTCAGGCGTTTGAAAACGGCAAATACCCCTACAAAGACAAACTGAAGAAAAGCGAATATGAGCGTCGTAAGGCCTTGATTCAAGCCGAGCTTTTGAAGGTTCAGCATTGGGCACAGGAAACCGGACAGAAATTTGTGTTACTGTTTGAGGGCCGCGATGCAGCGGGCAAAGGCGGCACCATCAAGCGCTTTACCGAGCACCTAAATCCCCGGCAGGCGCGGGTTGTGGCGCTGAATAAACCCACCGACGAAGAGCGCGGCCAATGGTTTTTCCAGCGCTATATCGCGCATCTGCCCACCCGGGGCGAAATCGTGTTTTATGACCGCTCGTGGTACAATCGCGCCGGGGTTGAGCGGGTGATGGGGTTTTGTGACCCCTCGGAATATCTTGAGTTCATGCGCCAAACGCCTGAATTGGAGCGGATGCTGGTGCGCTCGGGCATTCAGCTTTATAAATACTGGTTTTCGGTCACTCAGGACGAGCAAAAACGCCGCTTTGACAGCCGTTCGGATGATCCGCTGAAACAGTGGAAGCTCAGCCCGATTGACAAGCAAAGCCTTGATAAATGGCCCGATTATACCGAGGCGAAAGAGGCGATGTTTTTCTATACCGATACGGCGGATGCGCCTTGGACGGTGGTTAAATCCAATGACAAAAAACGCGCCCGGATTAACTGTATGCTGCATTTTCTGAGCACATTGGATTACCCCGGTAAAGACCCCGAAATTGCCACGCCCCCTGATCCGCTGATCGTCAGCACCGCGCAAAACGTGTTGCACGGGTCCGAGCATATTCTGGGTAAATCCCTGCATCCTGACAATCGCAAGAAACGCTAGGAAAAACCCATGGCTGCGGCGCATAGCGGCCTGCCAAAACTGGTGGTGGTCAAATCCACACTTCCCCTATAGAGGTGCGCTTCGCACGCGAAACAACATCTCTATAGGACACCCCCTTGAAACAAGCATTACTGGCAGCTTTTGCCAACCGTCCGGGTATGCCCAACCTGAAACAATCGGGTGAGGATGGCCTGAACCCGGCCCAAATGGGCATTGAACTGCTGGCCGGTCTGACCGTGGCACTGGCGCTGGTGCCCGAGGCCGTGGCCTTTGCCTTTGTCGCCGGGGTGCATCCTTTGGTGGGGCTTTACGCGGCTTTCATGGTTGGGCTGATTACCGCACTTATCGGCGGTCGTCCGGGGATGATTTCCGGTGCCACCGGCGCTTTGGCGGTGGTGATGGTGGCCTTGGTCGCCCAGCACGGCGTTGAATATCTTTTTGCCACCGTGGTGCTGATGGGCCTGATGCAAATCACCGCCGGAGTGATGCGCTGGGGCAAGTTTATCCGGCTGGTGCCGCATCCGGTGATGCTGGGCTTTGTTAACGGGCTGGCGATTGTGATTTTTCTGGCGCAACTGGGGCAGTTCAAAGTGCCGGGCAGCATGCAAAATTCCGGTCATGGCCTCATGGGCGGTGACTGGCTCAGCGGGCCGGCGATGTACACCATGTTGGGCCTTGTGGCGCTAACCATGGCGATCATCTGGATAATGCCGAGGTTGACAAAGGTCATCCCCGCGCCGCTTGTGGGCATTGGCGTGGTGGCCGGGCTGGTGATATTCGCGGGGCTTGATGTGCCGCGTGTCGGCGATCTGGCCTCAATCAAAGGCGGCTTGCCTGCGTTTCACCTGCCAATGGTGCCGCTCAATCTGGCGACGCTTGAGATCATCCTGCCCTACGCGGTGATCCTTGCGGCGATTGGCCTGATTGAGAGCCTGCTAACGCTCAATCTGGTGGGTGAGATGACCGGCAAACGCGGCGGCGCCAGTCAAGAATGCATCGCTCAGGGCGTGGCCAACACCGTCACCGGGTTCTTTGGTGGCATGGGTGGCTGCGCGATGATCGGGCAGTCAATCATCAACGTGAAATCCGGCGGGCGCACGCGGCTTGCGGGCATTGTCGCAGCGCTGTTTTTGCTGATCTTCATCCTCTTTGCCTCGCCCCTGATTGAACAGATACCCCTCGCGGCTTTGGTCGGCGTGATGTTCATGGTAGTGATCGGCACATTCGCATGGAACTCATTGACAATCCTACGAAAAGTCCCGTTCAACGACGCCGCCGTGATCGTGCTGGTAACGATTGTAACGGTGAAATATGATCTGGCAACGGCGGTGGTTGTGGGGGTGATTGTCTCGGCCCTCAGCTATGCCTGGAGCAACGCCACCCGCATCCATGCGCAGATCGACGAAAGCATTGAGGGCCGCAAAGTATACCGCGTGAACGGCCCGCTTTTCTTTGGCTCTGCCGAGGGATTTGCCGAGTTATTCGATCCCAAAGGCGACCCTGAAAGCGTGATCGTTGATTTTAAGGAAAGCCGCGTGGCGGACCAATCCGCTTTGCAGGCGATTGAGGCCATCGCCGCGCAATATCAGGCCGCTGGCAAAAAGCTGCAACTGCGGCATCTCAGCCGCGATTGCCACAAATTACTGACCAAAGCCGGGCATCTGGTGGTCGATAGCGACGATGATCCCGACTATGAGATTGCGGTGGATTATTCAGTCAAAACCGGCATTCTTGGCGGCGGGCATTAGGCGCTATTCCCCCGGCCGTTTCATACTGAATTGCTCACGGACCACCGCATAATCCTGATACCCCATCCGCGCCAGCGGCTGGTAGCGGGTGATGTCAAACATCCCCTCCACCAGACAATCCTCACGCATATGCACGCCGATAACTTCCCCAAAAACCACGAAATTGGCCTCACCGGGCAGGCGTGTGATCTGGGTCAGTTTGCATTCAAGCGCCGCCGGAGCCGCCGCCACACGGGCGCAATCAATCGTCTCGCAGGCGGCTTTTTCCAGCTTGGCAAAATCAAACTCATCCACCTCCCGGCCCCAAGGCCCGGCGGTTTGGTTCATCGCCTCGCGCAGGGCATATTCAACCACATTGACGCAAAACACGCGCGATTCGCGGATGTTGGCGACGCTGTCTTTGGTGCCGTCCCGGTCGGGCTTGGAAGCGGTTGAGGCGAACATCACCTGCGGCGGCTCATAGGCCACGGCATTGAAGAAGGAATAGGGCGCGAGGTTGTCCACGCCGTCCTTTCCGCGCGTGGAAATCCAGCCGATAGGCCGGGGCGTGACAATGGCGTTGAACGGATTATGCGGCAGGCCGTGGCCGTTTTCAGGTTGATAAAACATGCGCACCTCAGTTTACTGATTTGAACCAGACTTAGCGCCGTGTTACGCGCAAGGCCACCTGAAAACGCAAGGATTTTCACTTGTTTAACCTGCGGCCCGAGATAAACCACGACTGGTGGGAGGTTGAGGCGCTTTATGACCTCTGTTTCGCGCCGGGGCGTGAGGCTTTGTCGTCTTACCGGCTGCGCGACGGGATTGACCCGGTGGCGGGGCTCAGCCTGACGGCGCGCGATGCGCAGGGCATTCTGGCGGGCGCAATCCGCTATTGGCCGGTGCGGGTGGGCCGGGCTGAGGCGCTGCTGCTTGGCCCGGTTGCCGTGCACCCCACAAGGCAGGGCGAGGGCCTGGGCGGGTTTTTGATCCGCGAAAGCCTGTATCTTGCGGTGGATCAGGGCCATGCAAGGGTCATTCTGGTGGGGGACGCGCCCTATTATGGCCGCTTTGGATTTGCCCGGCTGGAGGGCGTTGAAATGCCGCCCCCCACCAATCCGGACCGGGTGCTGGGGTATGAGCTGATTGCGGGCTCTTGGGCGGGTGTCACCGGTAAAGTTGGCCGCTGTGCTTGAAAATGCGGGTATGAACGCCGATTTTTGTAAGGATAGATGAGGAAACCCATGGAAATTCTGGCCGCCCCGATTGATGAGACCGCGATTGAAACCCGACTGAACGCCTTGGCACAGCGCCATGCGCGCGCGGGCAATGCGGCGATTGGGCTGCTTAACCTGCTGGGCAGTCAGGCCGAGGGGCTGCTGGATCGTTTGCCGGAAGGCATCCGTGAGCGCCTTGGCGAGGGCACGGAACAGGCATTAAAACTGGCAATGCAGGCGGCGCAACGCTCGCGCGATGTGGTGGGGGAACAGCCCGGCTGGATCACCCGCGCGGTGACCACGGCGATGGGCGCGGTGGGCGGCTTTGGCGGGTTGCCAAGTGCCTTGGCCGAGCTGCCGATCACCACCACCATTTTGCTGCGTGCAATACAGGATGTGGCGGTGGAACATGGCTTTGATCCGGCTGAGCCGGGGGTGCAGTTTGATTGCATTCAGGTGTTTGCCTCGGCCGGGCCTCTGGACGATGACGATGGCGCGGATCTGGCATTTCTAAGTACCCGCGTGGCCGTGACCGGTGCCACGTTGCAGGCGCTGATTGCCCGGGTGGCGCCGCGCCTGGCTACGGTTCTGGGGCAGAAACTGGCGGCGCAGGCGGTGCCGGTGCTGGGCGCGGGCGCGGGGATGGTGGCGAATTATGCCTATACCAGCTATTACCAGCAAATGGCGCAGGTGCATTTTGGCCTGCGGCGGCTGGCGATTGAGGCCGACCGCGATCATGGTGATCTGGTCGAGGATTTTCGCAAACGTGTCAGGAAATCGTCGACATCAACAACGCTGTAGGGTGGGTGAAACCCACCCTCCTTTGGGTAGTGGTGGGTTTCACCCACCCTACAATTTACCGCGCAGGTAGTCCATTACCGCGGGCCGCACCGACTGATCGCCGCGTTCGCGGGCACCGTGGATGACCGTGCGCATTTCCGCCAGATCAATCCGCCGCAGGATGCTTTTGACCGGCCCGATTGAGGCCGGGCGCATGGATAGTACCCGCAGGCCCATGGCCGCAAGACAGGCGGCTTCAACCGGCCGACCCGCGTCTTCGCCACAAAACGAAAGCGGCGTGCCCAATTTAACGCAGCGCGTGACGATGCCTTCAAGGAAGGTCAGGAAGCTGACATTGAGGGTGTCATAGCGTTTGCGCACCCGCTCATTTTCGCGGTCCGCCGCAAAGAAAAACTGTTTGAGATCATTGCCGCCAATCGACAAAAAACCAACCTCTTCATAAAAACTGTCTGGCGCAAAGGCCAATGAGGGCGTCTCAAGCATCGCCCCGATGTCAAGTTTCTCCGGCAGGGGATGGCCCAGAATACGCTCGCGCTCCATTGCCTTGTCCATCTCGGCGCAGGCGGCGGAATATTCCTCGCGCTGGGCCACAAACGGGAACATCACCCGCAAGGGCCGCCCCTTGGCCGCGCGGATCAGCGCCTGAAGTTGCATCCGCATGATCCCCGGCTTGTCCAGCCCCACGCGCACCGCCCGCCAGCCAAGCGCCGGGTTTGGCTCATCATTGGGTTTCATATAAGGCAGCACTTTATCTGACCCAATATCAAGCGTGCGAAACGTCACCTGCTTGTCGCCCGCCGCATCCATCACCTTGGCATATAACCCGCTTAGCTCGGCGCGTTTGGGCATGTGGCTGCGGATCAGAAATTGCAGCTCGGTCCTGAACAGCCCAACCCCATCGGCACCTGAGCCCACAAGGCTGGGCAGATCGGCCATCAGCCCGGCGTTCATTTGCAGGGTGATCACCTCCCCATCCAGGGTTTGCGCGGGTTTTTTGCGGATCGAGGCATAGCGCTCCTGCGCCTTTTCCTGCATCGCCATCTTATCGCGAAAGGCGGTGATCACGGTATCGTCCGGGCGCAGATGGGCGATGCCCTGATCGCCGTCCAGCAGGATATAATCGCCGTTCAGGGCCTCGGTGGTGATCCGTTCTGCGTGTATGATCAACGGGATAGCAAGCGCGCGCGCCACAATTACCGCGTGTGATCCGACCGAGCCTTCCTCAAGCACGATTCCGCGCAGGCTGCGGCCATAATCCAGCAACTCAGCCGGGCCAATATTACGCGCGATCAGCACTGGATCAGCAGGCATTTCCGCGCCGGTCTGGGTGCCCTGACCGGTGAGAATACGCAACAGGCGATTGGAAAGATCATCCAGATCATGCAGCCGCTCGCGCAAATACGCATCGGTTACCTGCTCCATGCGGGCGCGGGCGATGGATTGCTCTTTTTCAACCGCGGCCTCGGCCGAAAGCCCCCGGTTAATATCGGCCTGCATCCGCGTCATCCAGCCTTTGGAATTGGCAAACATCCGGTAAGCTTCGAGCACCTCAAGCTGTTCTTTATCGCCGGTGGCGGCGGATGAAAGCATCTGATCGACGCCAACACGCAGCTCTTCCACCGCCTCATACAGGCGTTCCAACTCGCGCTCAGGGTCATCGGCGAAGGGGTTGGTGATCACCACCCTCGGCTCGTGCAGCCAAACATGGCCTTGTGAGGCCCCCTCCTGTCCGGTGCCGCCGCGAAACAGCACCGGCTGCTGGTGGCGGGCCGACATCGCCGCACCCTCGCCAATGAAAATGCCCAGCTCGGCCATTTCCGCCAGCACCATGGCGACCACCTCAAGGGCGATCACCTCATCATCCTCAAAAATCCGCGGGTCTTTTGATTGCACCACCAGCACGCCGAGCTTTTCACCCAGCCGCTGCACCGGTACGCCCAGAAACGATGAATACGCCTCCTCGCTGGTTTCCGGCATGAAACGAAAGCCGCGCGTATGCGGCGCGTCATCGGTATTTACCACCTTGCCAGTGCGCGCCACCCGGCCAACCAGCCCTTCACCAAGGCGCATCCGGGTCTGGTGAACCGCCTCAGGGTTAAGGCCCTCGGTGGCGCACAGCTCAAGCGTTTCCTCATCGCGAAACAGGTAAATCGAGCACACCTCGGCGCGCATTTCACCGGCAATCAGCCCGGTGATCTGATCAAGCCGCGCCTGACCCTCGGCATCCTGCGCCATCACCTCACGCAGGTTTGCCAGCATCTTTACGCTGTTGGTTTTAAACTCTTTTTTCATAGGTCGTGCAATTCCCGGGCCTGGCTAATTTATGCCCCATGATACCACATTCAAGGTATGCGTCACCTCAGGCGGCTTTTTCCAGCTCAAACGCATCATGCAATGCCTGCACCGCAAGTTCCATGTATTTCCGGTCGATCAGCACGGAAATTTTTATCTCGGAGGTTGCAATCACCTTGATATTCACCCCCTCATCGCTGAGGGTTTTGAACATTTTAGCGGCCACACCAGATTGGCTGCGCATTCCGATACCTACGGCGGATACCTTGGCCACATCCATATCCGCCACCAGATCGTGATAGTTAATCTCGCCGCTTTCCTTGGCCTCGTTCAGGGCCTTTTCGGCGCGTTTCACCTGATCGGTGGGGCAGGAAAATGTCATATCGGTGCGGCCTTCTTCGGCGATGTTTTGGATGATCATATCCACATTCACCCCGGCCTCACTGAGTGGGACAAAAATCGCGGCGGCGATGCCGGGGCGGTCGGCCACCGAAATAAGCGTCATCTTGGCCTCATCACGCGAATAGGCAATGCCAGCGACAATATTTGATTCCATGATTTCCTCCTCGGCGCAGACAAGCGTGCCCGCATTGTCCGATTGTTCCTCAAAGCTGCTGAGAACGCGCAGCCGCACATTATACCGCATCGCCAGCTCAACCGAGCGGGTTTGCAGCACTTTCGCCCCCAAAGATGCCAGCTCAAGCATCTCTTCAAAGGCAATTTTATCCAGCTTCCGGGCTTTCGAGGCAATCCTCGGGTCAGTGGTATAAACCCCGTCCACATCGGTATAAATATCGCATCTCTCGGCCCCGAACGCGGCAGCAAAAGCCACCGCCGTGGTGTCTGATCCGCCGCGTCCAAGGGTGGTGATCCGGCCCTCGGGGCTAACGCCTTGAAAGCCGGCCACCACGGCCACGCGCATACCCTCGTCAAATTTGGTGTTGATATTGTCGGTGGGGATTTCCTCAATCCGCGCGGCGGAATGGGCCGAGGTGGTTTTCAGCGGCACCTGCCAGCCTTGCCAACTGCGCGCGGGCACGTCCATTTCCTGCAACGTCAAGGCCATCAGCCCGGCGGTCACCGCCTCGCCCGAACTGACCACGGCGTCATATTCGCGGGCGTCAAACAGCGGCGAGGTTTCATTGACCCAACTGACAAGTTCGTTGGTTTTGCCCGACATCGCGCTGACGATGACAATCACATCATAGCCCTTGGATACCTCAACCCCCACGCGCTTGGCGGCGCGGCGGATACGGTCGGGGGTGGCCACGGAGGTGCCGCCAAATTTCATCACCAGAACGGGCATTGATACGTCCTTGAGCCAGCTATCAGAGGCGGTTTAATCTGATCCCCCAAGCAGGGCAAGGGCCGGAAACTTCATTTGAGTGACGCGAATGTGACCCAATGAAGGCGAATAATATGCCAATCATGATGTTTATTGTACATCCCGGCCGTTTTGCCCGGGGCGAATGAACGAGGGAGGATGAGATGAAGTTTCTTTTAACGATAGCCACAGCTTTGATGGCGATGGCCACAGCCGCGATGGCGGAAACCTATGTTTTGGACCCGGGCCATACCGAGGTGCGGTTTTACTGGAACCACGCCGGGCTGACCAAGCAAAGCGGAGAATGGACGCAGGTTTCGGGCAGCATCGAATTTGACCGGGAAAATCCCGCTGCCACCAAAGCGGTGATTGAAATTGATGCCAACAGCCTGCACACCGGGGTTGAGGATCTTGATGGGGTTCTGTCCAGCCCGGATTTCTTTGATGTTGAGACCTATCCAACCATCACATTCACCTCGACCAGTGCGGTGCAGACCGGGGCCGATACCATGCGGCTGATGGGGGACCTGAAGATCAAGGATACCACCGTTGAAGTGGCGCTGGATGTGACGCTGACATTTGAGGGCACGCACCCGCTTGGCGGGGCCATTCCCTATTACGAAGGCACATGGCTGGGGGTTGAGGCCACCAGCACACTCTTGCGGACAAATCACGCGGTTGGCCTTTATGCGCCGCTGGTCAGTGATGAGGTTTTGCTGGAAATTTCGGCCGAGATGCGCGCCGGGGGCTGGCCGGAATAGACTGTTTTTAAAGGGATTTTCCGGCCCGGGGTGTCAGTTTGATTTTCGGGCCGGGACAAAAGGCAAGGGGGCCACGGGCACCCCGTCTTCGATCAGCTTGCGTGCATCTTCCGGGCGCGCCTCGCCGTAAATGGCGCGCTCAGGGGCCGTGCCATCATGCATCTCGCGCGCCTCACGGGCGAAATTCATCCCCACATATTCCGAGTTTTTCTCAACCTGCGCCTTCAATTCAGCCAAGGCTTTTTCCGTCGGGTTTTTCGGGGTGGTAAGCGATGTGTTTTCTTGTGGTTCCTCAGGGCTGCCCTCAGATTTCCCATCCCTGATCCGGGGTGCCATCATCGCCTTTTCAACATCGGTTGAGCCGCAAATAGCACAGCTCACAAGCCCACGGGCCAGCAATTTATCAAACGCCTCCGCCGATTGGAACCAGCTATCAACCCTATGATCATCGGCGCATTTGATGGTGAACTGAATCATCGTCTAACCCATTACAAGATACCGGATATTTACGGTTAAATCCTTAAAATACAAGTAATTGTTTCAGACTCAGGGTTGTAAAATATCCGGGTCAAACACCTGTAGAATATGCGCAAGCTCGGCCTCAGATACCTTTGACGCGGCTTTCTTGCGGCTGAACCACTTGCGTTTGCGTTGGCCACTTTCGGGGAATTTTTTCGTCAGTGACTTGACTTTCACCGGGTAAACCATTGCCACACATGGCATTTCCCGTTTGGTATCAATATCCTTGTGATAGGAAAACAGCCCCAAAGAGCGCCCGGTGATCTTGCCTTTGACACCGGCCTCTTCCCAGGCTTCCGCAAGGGCACTTTCGCCCGGAGTTTTGCCATCCATCGGCCAGCCCTTGGGAATGATCCAGCGGCCCGATTGCCGGGCGGTGATCAGTAAGACCTGCACCTCATCTTTATGCATCCGATAACACAGCGCGGCAAACTGCGTGCGCACATCGCTTTTTGCGGCGTCCTGTAATTTGATCGGAGTTTGTTTGGTCTTTTGTAAGGTCATCAGGGTGTGCCTGCCGATTTCATCTTTCTGCTGCGCTGTCTCAACACCTTCATTAATATGATTAATTTTTAAATAAATACCAGTTCCATTTGAATTTACCCCGGTCGCGATCCTAAATCTAGTGGCGATATGGCGCAAACATGCCACATGTTGCGGCGTCATTTGGGCTTGCCCCGCCTGCCGCCCCCTGAAATAATTCGCCCCATGAGAAATATTTTTCGCCTGCTGGCAATGGCTTATGCGCTGATTGTGACGCCCGGTATCGGCTGGGCCGGGCAGGGTATCACGGTTTTCGCCGCCGCGTCTTTGAAAAATGCGCTTGATGAGGTGGCCGCGGCCTATTCCGGCGATGTTGTGGTGTCCTATGGCGGCAGCGGATTGTTGGCGCGTCAGGTGGCGCAAGGGGCACCTGCGGACGTTGTTTTACTGGCAAATTCGGCCTGGATGGACTGGCTGCAGGAGCGCGGAGCGATCGAGGTTTCAAGCCGTCTGGATTTGTTGGGCAATACGCTGGTGCTGGTGGCCCCTCAGGGGGCGGATAAATTCGCTGAAATATCCGCCGCACGCCTCTTGAAAAGGCTTGAAGGCGGGCGGCTTGCGGTGGGCCAGACCAAGGGCGTACCAGCCGGGATATATGCCCGCCAGTGGCTTGAAAACAATGGGTTTTGGCCGATGTTACAACCGCATCTGGCCGAGACAGAAAACGTGCGCGCGGCGCTGGCATTGGTGTCACGCGGTGAGGCCCCGCTGGGGGTGGTTTATGGCAGCGATGCCATGGCCGATCCGGGGGTTACGATTGTGTATCAAATCCCGTCGGATCAGCATGATCGGATTACCTATCCGGTGGCCATACTGGCAGGCGGTGACGGGGCCGATTTTATGAATTTTCTTAAATCAAATCAATCTCTTGAGATATTTTCCAAACACGGGTTTACCCCCCTTGGAGGTGGCCAGTGATTTTGCGCCCCGAGGAATGGGCCGCCTTGGCGTTGTCCCTAAAAGTGTCCTTCTGGGCGGTGTTCCTCAGCCTGCCATTGGCCTTGCTGGTGGCATGGGTGCTGGCGCGGCGGGAATTTCGTGGCAAATCCCTGCTCAGCGCATTGGTATATCTGCCGCTGATTTTACCACCAGTTGTAACGGGTTACCTTCTGTTGTTAATGTTCGGGCGGGCCGGAATCATCGGTGAGTTTCTGGCGCGGTTTGGCATTGTGCTGGCCTTCCGCTGGACCGGGGCGGCACTGGCGGCGGCGATCATGGGGTTCCCGTTGATGGTGCGCGCCATCCGACTGGCGATTGAGGCGGCAGACCCAAAGCTTGAGGCCGCCGCCGCCACCCTTGGCGCAGGCCCCGCAGCCCGATTTATCCTTGTAACACTGCCACTTATCGCCCCCGGCATCCTTGCGGGGGCGGTGCTTGGCTTTGCCAAAGCGATGGGGGAATTTGGCGCGACCATCACTTTCGTGGCCAACATTCCCGGCCAAACCCAGACATTACCCTCGGCGATTTACGCCTTTTTGCAGGTGCCGGGGGGGGAATCATCGGCGCTCAGGCTGGTGGGATTATCACTATTCGTGGCCTTGGGGGCGGTTTTGGTGTCGGAATGGCTGGCGCGGCGGGTGGCGGAAAGGATCGGGCAGAGATGAGCCTTGAGGTAAGCATCACCCATCAGACCGGCGATTTCGCGCTTGATGTCGACTTTAAAACCGGCCCCGGCGTGACGGCAATCTTTGGTCCGTCAGGATCAGGAAAATCAAGCATTGCCAATGCTATATCAGGCTTAGTTAAACCAGATTCCGGGCGCATTTCCTTGCTGGATACGGTGCTTTTTGATGCCAAGAGCGGGCAAAATATTGCGCCCCATAAACGTGGTATTGGCTATGTGTTTCAGGATGGTCGGTTGTTTCCCCATCTCAGCGTCGCGGGCAATATCCGGTTTGCAATGCGCTTTGCCAAAACGGCGGGGAATATGGATGAGGTGGTTCGGATGCTGGGTCTTGAGAGCCTGCTTTCGCGGCGTCCAAACAGCTTGTCGGGGGGTGAAAAACAACGGGTTGCCTTGGCACGGGCATTATTGTCGCAACCCAAATTAATGCTTATGGATGAACCACTTGCGGCGTTGGATGCGCCGCGTAAGGATGAGATTTTACCCTATCTTGAGCGGCTCAGGGACCGGGCGAAAATGCCGATCATCTATGTCAGCCATTCGGTGGCTGAAGTGGCGCGGCTGGCGGATGATTTGATCGTTTTGCAGGATGGAAAGATTGTGATGTCCGGCCCGACTGAGGATGTGTTGAGCGACCCGGCAGCGATGCCTTTCGTGGGGGTGCGCGAGGCCGGGTCGGTTTTGCGCGCCAAGGTGCTTGAACATGGCACAGATGGGCTGTGCCGGTTGCAAATCAGCGGGGGTGAGCTTGTTCTTCCAGGGGTTGCGGCCGTTGTAGGAAAAACAATTAGAATCAGAGTGTTGGCGCAGGATGTTCTTCTATCACTTGAACTTCCCATAGGCCTGTCGTCACGCAATATACTGCCGGTTCAGGTGACCGCGATAAAGCTGGGGGATGGGCCGGGTGCTGCGATTTCTTTACGCAGCGGTGCCGACCGTTTGCTGGCGCGGATCACGTCTCAGGCGGCGGAGGAGCTGGGGTTGCGGCCGGGGCTGGATTGTTTTGCCATTCTCAAAGCCACGGCTGTCCCCCGGGGGGATATTGGGGGAAACGTGCCCGATACCTGATGCGGCGGCGGTGTCGATTTTGGGCAAATAAAGCCTTTCGCGATAAACCTGAATCACAGGTTTACCGCGAAAGGCGCGAAACACTGATACCTAGCGCGGCGTTTCACCTTTTCCCTGCCTCAGGTTAAAGGCGAAACGCTTTATGTTGTACAAATTGTACAACATGCATGGGAGTTTTGCACAACACTGACCATTTGGTAAAAAATCACGGTTATTTTGCGCGCCGATGAAAATTATTCGGCGAAATGGCAGGCGGCCTGGGTTGTACTGCCTGCAATCGGGCGCAGATTTGGCCGCTCAGAACGACACCGGTCCTGCGCTATGGCACAACGTGGCGCGAAGGGGCAGCCGGGGGGCGGATTGACCGGATCAGGTAGCTCGCCGGGCTGGCGGGGTTTGTCGAACGATCCGCCGGTCAGTTTTGGAATCGCGTCAAGCAACAGCCGTGTGTAGGGGTGTTTGGGACCCACAAAAATATCCTCGGCTTGCGCCAGCTCCATCACCTGCCCCAGATACATCACCGCGACGCGGGTGCCGAAATGTTTCACCACCGAAAGATCATGGGTGATGAACAGATAAGTCAGGCCACGGGTGGCTTGCAGATCGGTGAGCAGGTTAAGAATCTGCGCCTGAATTGAGACATCGAGCGCCGAAATTGGCTCATCCGCCACGATGAAGGCGGGGTTGGTGACCAAGGCGCGGGCGATGGCGATGCGCTGCCGCTGGCCACCGGAAAACTCATGCGGCAGTTTACGCTGCCAACTTTGATCGCAGCCGGTGGCGTCAAGCACGTTTTCAACCTGAGCGCGAATTTCAGCATGGCTCATTTCAGGTTTCAGGTGGCGGATTGGCTCGGCCAGAGTGTCAAACACATTGCGCCGGGGGTTGAGCGAGGCATAGGGGTTTTGAAACACCATCTGCATGTCGGCGCGGATCGGTTTGCGGGTAGGTTCATCCATGGTGTCGATGCGGGTGCCGCGAAAATATATTTCGCCTGCCGACGGTGTAAGAAGGCCCATGATGGCGCGGCCCAAAGTGGTTTTGCCGCAACCGGATTCGCCGACGACGCAGAAGCTTTCGCCCGCCTCGATGGCAAGGCTGACGCCGGAAAGGGCGTGCAGCACCGGCTTTTCACGGCTGAGGAAATGTGTTGGCAGTGAAAACCGCATCTCTAAGCCTTTGGTTTCAATAATTGGCACACTCATGCGGGGGCCTTTGCGTTGGCTTTGAGGGGGTGAAAACAGGCGATACCATTGGTAAGTTCGGGCGCGCCCGCGTGGCATCGCTGGGTGGCGAATTCGCAGCGCGGATGATAGGCGCAGCCCGAGGGCAGGGCAGTAATCGGCGGCATTGAGCCGGGGATCTGGTAAAGCTCGTGACCGCGCGCGGAATTTTGCGGCAGGGCCTTGAGCAATCCGCTGGAATAAGGGTGTGTGGGGGCGGTGATAATGCGTTGCGTCGGGCCTTCCTCAACACATAAACCGGCGTACATAATCATTAACCGCTGGGTCACTTCGGCAACGACGCCAAGGTCATGGGTGATCAGGATAAGCGCCATATCGCGGTCACGGCAGAGCTTGAGGATGAGGGACATGATCTCGGCCTGGATGGTCACGTCGAGGGCGGTTGTTGGCTCATCCGCGATGATAATCTCGGGGTCGGTAAGAAGGGCGATGGCAATGACGACACGCTGACGCAAGCCGCCAGAGAGTTCGTGTGGGTAGGCGTCAAGCCGCGATTCAGCCGAGGGGATGGCGACCAATTTTAACTTTTCGATGCACAGCCTGCGGGCGTTTTTGGTGTTGATTTTGCGATGGGCTTTGAGGGTTTCCATCATCTGGGTGCCAATGGTGAGGACCGGGTTGAGGGTGACCATCGGGTCCTGAAAAATCATTGAAATGCGGTTGCCACGGATGACGCGAATATCGCGCTCGGACATCTCAAGAAGGCTTTGCCCGTCAAACCGGATTGTGCCTTTTGTGACGCGCCCCGGATCGGCAATCAGGTTGAGGATGGCGAAGGCCAGCATGGATTTGCCAGCGCCGGATTCGCCAACGATCCCAAGGCGTTCGCCTTTTTCTAAGCTGAGGCTGACGCCGCGCAGAGCCTCGGCCCAATCGTGTTTGCCATGCGGGAAGGCAACATGCAGATCGCTGACTTCGAGGAGAGCCATCAGCCTTCTCCCCGGCGTAGTTTTGGGTTCATCACATCGCGCAGCCAGTCGCCCAGCAGGTTGAGCGCGAGGACCAGCATGATCAGCACAATAGCGGGGTAGAATGTGATCCACCAAGAGCCGGAAAAGATGTATTCAAAGCCCGAGCGGATCAGGGAGCCAAGGGACGGTTTGTTAACCGGCATACCAAGGCCAAGAAATGACAGGGCGGCCTCGGTCATGATGGCCTCGGCCACCTGAATGGTTGATATGACCAGCACCGGCGTCATGGCGTTGGGCAGGATATGGCCCCACATCACCTTGCGCGCGGGCAGGCCGATAACGCGGGCGGCGTCGACATATTCTTTGTTTTTCTCGCCCAGAACGGACGCGCGCACGGTGCGGGCGAATTTGGGCCACTCAGCAATGCCAATGATTAAGATCAGCATGAATATCGCGTAATGGGCATAGACCGACGGATCAAACGCCGCCTGAAACAGCGCCAGTACGATGATGGCAATCATCAAAGTGGAAAGCGACATCTGAATGTCGGCAAGGCGCATCAGGAAGCTATCAACCCAGCCGCCTTTGTAGCCTGCGATGAGGCCTAAGGTGATGCCAAGGACACCCTGGACGATGACCGCGCCGATGCCGATCAGCAATGAGATGCCGGTGCCGTACATGATGGTTGAGAGCACGCCGCGCCCTTGGCTGTCGGTGCCAAGCCAGAAGCGTGGATCGCCGCCGGGTTCCCAACTGGGGGGCATGTCACTGTCCATCACATCAATCTGCATGAGATCATAGGGGTTTTGAGGGGCAATCAGGGGCGCAAAGACCGCCATCAGGATCAGGAATAGCAGTACCAGACCTGCAATTATCGCCACCGGATCCGAGAGGAAACGTTTGAGGAGGGTGGACCATGTGATCATGCTTTTGCCCCCGGTAGTTTCACCATTGGATTGATCAGAGTGTAGAGGAAATCGACGGCTGTGTTGACGACGACGAAGATCAGGCCAACAACGATGATATAGGCAATGATCAGGGGCGTATCGACGCGGTTGACGGCCTCAAGAAACAAAAATCCCATGCCGGGCCATTGGAAAACTGTCTCGGTCAGGATGGTGTAGGCGATGAGCGTGCCGATCATCAACCCACCCACGGTTACTACCGGTAAAAGTGTGTTTCGAAAGGCGTGCACATAGCGCACGCGGGCGGTGGACAGGCCTTTGGCACGGGCGAAACGGACGTAATCGGTGCCCATGGCCTCCATCATTTCGGCGCGGATGAGGCGGATGAACAGCGGCAGCATGATGGAACTGAGGGTGATCGAGGGCAGGATCAGGTGCCGCAGGCCGCTGAGGGTAAGAAAGCCGGTTTTCCAGCCCCATGGCAGGGTGTATGTTTCACCCCGGCCATAGGCGGGGAGCCAGCCAAGCTCGACCCCGAAAATCCACACCATGAGAATGGCGGTGAGAAATACCGGCACTGAAATGCCAAGGATCGACGCCGACATAATGAGCCGTGTGAGCCAGGAATTGCGGTGGATGGCGCAGTAGATGCCCGCCGGGATCGAGATGCTGAGGAAGATCAGGACCGAGCCGAGGACCAGCTCAAACGTGGCGGGGAATTTATCCATGATCACCGAAAGCGCGGGGCGTTTGAAGAAATATGAGGTGCCAAGATCGCCCCGGACGGCGTGGCCAAGAAAGCGGGTATATTGGATGAGAAACGGATCGTTGAGGCCCATTTCATCGCGCATCAGATCGCGTTCAGCCTCGGATACCGATTGGCCAACCAGCTCGCGCAGGGGATCGCCAAGATTGTCCTGAATGGAAAATCCGATGAGGGAGATGACAAACATCACAATCACGGCCTGAATGGCGCGGCGGAGGAGGAAGGCGAGTATGTGCACTGGGTTTCTTTCTGGTGCTTATGCGGGCCGGAACAGTCCGGCCCGCCAGCTTTGGTTTAATGGCTTATTCGGAGATGACCAAATCGCCGAGATAGGGGAAGTTCATCACGTTGAGAACCGGCTCGATGTCGACGCCTTTGCGCGCGGCCCAGGCCAGATCCTGCCAGTGCAGCGGTACATAAGCGGCTTCATCAAACAGGATTTTCTCAACCTTCTGAAGCTCTTGCGCGCGAACGGCTGTATCGGTTTCCGTCAGCGACGCCTCGGTCAGTCTGTCAACTTCAGCGTTGGAATAGTTGCCTGAGTTATATTGGCCCCGACCGGTATCGGCATTGGGGGTCATGGTCAGGAACTCGTTGAAATTGGCACTGTCTTCGGTGTCGGAATGCCAGCCGATCATCATGATGTCCGCCGCGCGTTCATCAAATTTGGGCCAGTATTGCGCCTTGGGCATGGTGGTCAGATCAATCTTGATTTTGATCTTGGCCAGCATCGCCGCCGCCGCTTCGCAGATTTTGAAATCGTTGACGTAGCGGTTATTGGGGCACATCATCGTGGCCGAAAAACCATCAGGATAGCCCGCCTCAACCATCAAAGCCTGAGCCTTGGCCAGATCAAAACGCGGGGTCAGATCGGGGTTATAGCCGATATAGCCCTTGGGCGATTGTTGCGCCGCAGCGGTGCCAAAACCCTTCATGATCTTCTCGACGATGCCTTCATTGTTGATGGCATTGACGATCGCCAGACGGACTTTGACATTGGCCAGAGCCGCGTTGCGCTCTTGGTTCATCTGCAAAGTGATGATGCGCGTGCCGGTCATGGTGACCAGATTGGTGCCGTCATTGGCGTCAATCCGGGCCAGATCGGTGGGCGGCACAGGGGCGATGAAATCAACGTCCCCAGCCAGAAGGGCGGCCACACGAGTGGGCGCTTCTTTGATCGGGGTGAGGATCGCGGTTTGCACGTTGCCGGGGCTGTTGGTGTCCCAGTAATCAGGGTTGCGGGTAAAGACAACTTTGACGCCCTGTTCACGCTCGGTAATGGTGAACGGCCCGGTGCCGGAAATGTGGCTTGAGGCAAAGCTGTCACCGTGTTTGACGATCTCGGGGCCGCCGGCCTCGTAAAACTTGCTGTCCATCGGGAAAACATAAGTGGCGGTGTGCATGATCAGCGGGCTTGGCCCGTCGGTTTTGATCTCAACGGTATAGTCATCAATCGCGGTGGCCGAGGACCAGCCCGAGAAGATGCCTTTGAAATCGGGTGAGGTTTTCAGCCGGTCAATGGTCCAGACCACATCGGCGGCGGTAAACGGGTTGCCGGAGTGGAATTTCACACCGTGGCGCAGGTTAAAGCGCATGGTGGTGGCATCCACCCGCTCCCAGCTTTCGGCAAGGCGCGGATCAAAGCCGAGGTCTTTGTTCCAGCGCACAAGCGGGTCAAACACCATGTGCGAAAGCTGCAATGTGCCGCCTGAAAGCTGCTCATGCGGGTCCAGCGATACCGGATCGGCGTCATAGGCAAATTTCAGCGTCTGTGCCGGGGCCAAAGTGGCCACGCCGAGCATCACAGCGGTGGCTGCGGCGGTTGCAAAATGTCGTAATATATTCATCGGAATCTCCCTTTTTTGCCGGGCACTTTCACGCGGGAATTGCGTGATGGTCCGGGCATGGGGGCAGAGTGTCGCGATTCTTTGCAAGTGTAAAGGGTTGGTTCCGCCGGGGAATATTGCATCTCACCGGGGTCATTGTGGGGTCATTGTGGGGTTTCAGGCGTCTGGCTGCTTATATTTATATTATCAGGTCAAACACTTGCGATCCCTTATGCAAGATATTGACGATCTGCGCTTCTGCCCATACTGATAAAAAGACTCAGGCTATAATCCACCAAGGGAAGCGC
Source organism: uncultured Roseovarius sp. (assembly GCA_964655135.1). Taxonomy (GTDB): domain Bacteria; phylum Pseudomonadota; class Alphaproteobacteria; order Rhodobacterales; family Rhodobacteraceae; genus Roseovarius. The sequence goes on from CAZZKL010000002.1 coordinate 47,992, forward strand.
ATGACCGAACGCTTGTTGCATCATCTGGCCTGGATTGCGGTTGTGCTGTGTCTGGCGCCGATTTTGGCGGTGGCGCTGGCGGCGTTTTCCGGCGATTTGCAGACCTGGCGGGATGTGCTGTCAAGCGTGCTGCCGCGCTACACCAAGACCACGTTAATTCTGGTGGTGAGCGTGGGGGTTTCCACCGCTGTAATCGGCTCGGTCACCGCCTGGCTGGTGACGGTGTACCGCTTTCCCGGATCGAAAATCCTTGAGGTGGCGCTGGCGCTGCCGCTGGCGTTTCCGGCTTATGTGATGGCTTATGCCTATACCTCACTCTTGGATCATCCCGGGCCGGTCCAAAGTCTCATGCGCGATGTCACCGGATGGGGGCCGCGCGACTATTGGTTCCCGGAAATTCGCAGCATTGGCGGCGCGGCGATGATGCTGACCATCGTGCTATACCCTTATGTGTATCTGCTGGCGCGGGCATCGTTCCGGCAGCAATCGACCAATGCGTTTTTGGTGGCGCGGACCTTGGGATTGTCGCCGGTAAAGGCGTTTTTGCGGGTGGCCCTGCCGATGGCGCGACCGGCGATTGCGGGGGGGGCGTTACTGGCGGTGATGGAGACGATTGCGGATTTTGGCACGGTGGCGTTTTTCAACGTTCAGACCTTTGCCACCGGGATTTATCAAGCGTGGTTTTCGCTGGGGGACCGGGCGACAGCGGCGCAACTGGCGCTGGGTTTGCTGAGTTTTGCGCTGGTGCTGGCGGCGTTGGAGCGGGCGCAGCGCGGTAAGGCCAAAACCGCCGGGCATGGCGCGCGGTTTGAGACATTGGACCGGCCTGAGTTACGCGGTGGCGCGGGGTGGATTGCCACGGCGGTTTGTTTGGTGCCGGTGCTGCTGGGCTTTGTCATTCCGGTGATCATGCTGGGGGTGATGGCGCATGGCTCAGGGCAGAGCCTGCTTGCCCCTAAGTATCTGAGCCTGATGGGTAATTCGGTGATGCTGGCCTCAGTGGCGGCGGTTTTGACGGTGATTGGCGCGGTGCTGATCGGGTTTCGGGCGCGGACCAAACCGGGGCGCGGCTCAAAGGCGATTGTGATCACTGCGGGGCTTGGCTATGCGGTGCCCGGCGGGGTGATTGCGGTGGGGCTTATGGTGCCGATGGCGGGGCTGGACAACCTGATTGACGGGGTGATGGAGGCGCGGTTTGGCATCAATACCGGGCTGCTGATTACCGGCTCAATCTGGTTGATGGTGCTGGCGTATATTGTGCGGTTCATGGCCGCCGCGTTGAACGCTTATGATAGCGGCATGGCGACGGTGCCGGGGCATTTTGATGCGATTGGCCGGTCTTTGGGGCAATCGGGCGCGCGGCTGCTCTGGCGGGTGCATTTGCCGGTGGCGCGGACGAGTGTTTTGACGGCATTGCTGATTGTGTTTGTCGATGTGATGAAAGAGCTGCCCGCAACGCTGATCCTGCATCCGTTCAACTTCTCGACGCTGGCGGTGCAGGCGCATCGGCTGGCCGAGGATGAGCGGCTGGCCGAGGCGGCGGTGCCGTCGCTGGTGCTGGTGGCGTTTGGGCTTATTCCGGTGCTGATCTTGTGCCGGTCGCTGGCGCGTCCCGGCCTGCGCGCCGGGTCTTCGGCGCTGGCGGCGTAAGGATTATTCTCCGGCCATGACGGGCGCGGGTTTTTCGATGGTGTCGAACCACGCCAAAAGGGTCTGGCTATCGGGATTAAGAGGCTCGGCGCAACCGCCGGTGAACTCAAGAAATGCCTCAAGGTTGGTTTTGTTGACGCCAACTAAAACCGGCACCTCTAGGCTTAGGGCTTCGGCGATCAATTCACGAAACCCATGGCCTTCGGCCTCGTGTTTGCCGAATTTGTTGATGATCAAAAGCCCGGTGTCAGGGCTGAGGCGGCGGGCCACTTCGGCCACCGTCTGCTCAAGTGCCGCCGGATCAAGGCGGCACCCGCGTGCGGCGCTGCCCAAGGATTGCGAGATGCGAATAATCGGCCCGTCGGGCAAAACCCGCGCGTCCATGTCGCAATGATGGGTGCCCGCGCAGGCGGTGTTGCTTTGCACCACGCCCGCAAGTTTGGTGCCGGCGGTCAGGTGCAGGGCGGCAAAGGCGGTCAGAAGCTGATCAATTTCACCGGGGTGTCCTGTGGGGTGTTGGGCGATGACATAAGCGAGGGTCATGGGCTATCCGATCTGGTCAGGCGGCGATGTTGACATCAAGGCCGTCGATTGTGGCGCTCGCAAGCAGGGTTGTTACATAATCCTGCGCAGCTTTGGCCCAATGGGCTTTTTCGCAGGCTTCATACAGGGTTTCGCGCACCGCTTCAAATGGCAAAAGCGCCCCCTCAGCGCGGGCGTCAAGGCGCAGGATGTGAAAGCCATAGCGGGTTTCAACCGGGGTTGGGTGGATGTCGCCGATGGTGGCGATTTTGAGCGCGGCCTCGAATTCCGGCACGGTGTCGCCGCTGCAAAGCTGGCCAAGCTGGCCATCGGCGTCGCGCGACGAACAGGCGCTGTCACTGCGGGCGATTTCGCCAAATTTGCGCGGCGATTGCAGCAGAGATTTGAGCGCGGCCTCGGCGTGCAGGCGGGCCACAGCACGGGTCTCGGTGCGGGCCGCCGGATCATCGGGTTTGGCGGCATAGAGGATATGCGACGCCTGATAGAGGGTCGGCGCGCGGTGCTGGCCGGGCGCGCGGCCGTAAGCCGCGCGCAGGCCTTCATCAGTTACCGGGGCTGGGGTGAGCGAGAGATCCAGCAATTCGCGGATCAGGGCCTCATCCGGGGTTTCAACCTGGCCCGGCGCGACCTCAACCGGGGTGGCGGTGAGGCCCATTTCAGCGGCCTCTTGCAGCATCAGATGCCGCACCGCAAGGGCGCGCGCGGCTTTGCGCCACGCGATGCCCGGCTTGCCTTTGGGGGCGTGGTGATTTTGCGCCTCGGCGGCAATATCTGCCGCCGGGAGCGTGGTGCCATTGACCACAATTTCAGGGAAAAATGCGGTGCTCATCTCATTCCCCCGGGGTTGGTTTGGACAGCGGCTCAGACCGGCGCGAGCGCACGATCTGATAGCCGGGGCGGGTGAGATACTGCAGCGGCACTGACAGCATATGCACCAGCCGGGTGAAGGGGAACAGAAGGAAGATTGTCAGCCCCATAAAGAGATGTATTTTGAACACCAAAGCCACGTCTTGGATATAGCTGGCGGCGTTTTTGTCAAAGGTGATGATGCCAAAGGCCCATGCCATAAATTTGGTCATCTCGCCGCCGTCAAGGTGCTGAACTGACACGATAATCGTGCTGAGGCCGAGGATAAGCTGTGCCAGTAAAAGCGCCAGAATACCGGTGTCGGCAAAGCTGGAATTGCGCCGGATGCGGGGATCAAACCAGCGGCGGTGAAACAGCATCAAGCCACCCGTGAGGGCCATGATACCGGCGATGCCACCGGCGACCACGGCGAGGGTTTGTTTGGCGCTGTGGGTGATGCCGAAAAACTCAAATATCTGAATGGGCGTCAGAAGGCCGATCAGGTGGCCAAAGAAGATGATCAGAATGCCGACATGGAACAATACCGACCCCATGATCAGTTGTTTGCGCCTGAGCAGTTGGCTGGAGCTTGATTTCCAGGTGAATTGCTCGGTCTCGTAACGGGCGATTGAGCCGAAAACCAGTATGGTGATGGCGATATAGGGGTAAATGCCAAAGAGAAAACTGTGCATTGCCGCCTCCTTTTATTCTGCTGCGTGGGGCGCGGATTGGCCCGGTTTGGTTTGGTTTGGCGCGGGGGTAACGGGGGTATCCATTTGCGCCAGCATGTCGCGGACCTGCGGGCAGCCGCCATTTGGATCGGGGCCGAAAGTAACCTCGCTTTCTTCCCAAATTTCATCAAGCGCTTCCAGGTCGTCGGGGTCATCCTCGGGCTGCTCCAGTAGGCCCATGACCACGTTTTTGTCGGCTTTGACCTTGGCGATCTGCAAAAGCGCCGGGAAAAGCGCCGCATAGGGGCTTTCGCGGCGAACAAGGCGCGCGCTTAGGGCCTCAAGAATATGCGCGGCGTCATCAAGGATGTCGCGCATTTCCTCAAACGGGCGCAGGGCGAGAAACTCAAGCAGCACCGGCAGATGATCGGGCAGTTCCGACGTGGCCGGATCAAAGCCCGCGTCGCGGTAGGTTTCCAGCAGGCTGACCATCGCGCCGCCCCTGTCGCGGCTTTCGCCATGCACATGCTCGAATAGATTGAGCGACAGGCTGCGCGAGCGGTCAAACAGCGCCACATAAACCTCCTGCAGGTCGTAGATGTCGTTGTTTTCAAGCGCCTCAAGCAGGGGTTTGAGGCCCCGACGAGTGGCGCTTGTCATGCGGCTGTCGGCCATCAGGACACCGGTGATTTCAGGCATCGCTTCCTGCAATTCCGGGGTTGGATAGCTGAGGATCACCGACATGGCTTTCAGGGTTCTGTCAAATTGCTGGTTCATGACATCGCCTCCGGCATTTTCAGCGGCCTTGATTTGCCACCAAACAGCGAGCCTTTGGAGATGCCGGTTGAGCAGCCGTTGGTATCGGTAAAGCCGCAGCCGCCGCGCAGGTCATAAGCGTCTTCGACCTGTTCGCGGTGGGTGGTGGGGATCACAAAACGATCCTCATAATCGGCCAGAGACATGATTTTATACATGTCTTCAATCAGCTCTGGCGTAAGGCCGACACGTTCGGCGATTGCCGCGTTGATCACGCCGTCCACGGTTTTGGAGCGCATATAGGCGCGCATGGCGGACATCCGCTCTAACGCCAGCACAACCGGTTCTTCATCGCCCGCCGTCAGCATGTTGGCAAGGTATTTGACCGGGATGCGCAAGGAGCGCACGTCGGGCATTTCGCCGTCATGGCCAATTTTACCGGCTTCAGCGGCGTTTTGGATCGGTGAAAGCGGCGGGATGTACCAGACCATCGGCAGGGTGCGATATTCGGGGTGCAGCGGGAAGGCCACTTTCCAATCCATCGCCATTTTCCAAACCGGGCTTTCTTGCGCGCCTTTGATCCAGTCCTCGGGCACGCCATCGGCACGGGCGGCGTTGATCACCGCAGGGTCATGCGGGTCAAGGAAGACATCAAGCTGCGCGTTATACAGCTCCTGCTCGGTGGGCGCGTTGGCGGCACTTTCGATCTTGTCGGCGTCATAAAGCATCACACCCAAGTAGCGGATGCGGCCAACGCAGGTTTCAGAACAGACGGTTGGGTTGCCGGATTCGATGCGGGGATAGCAGAGCGTGCATTTCTCGGATTTGCCGCTTTCCCAGTTGTAGTAAATCTTTTTGTAGGGGCAGCCCGAGACACACATCCGCCAGCCCCGGCATTTTTCCTGATCAATCAAAACAATGCCGTCTTCTTCGCGTTTATAAATCGCACCTGAGGGGCACGACGCGACGCAGGCCGGGTTGAGGCAATGCTCACAGAGGCGCGGCAGGTACATCATGAAGGTGTTTTCATACTCGCCGTAAATCTCTTTTTGGATGCCTTCAAAGTTGTAGTCCTTTGAGCGTTTAGCAAATTCGCCGCCAAGGATTTCCTCCCAGTTGGGGCCGCCGACGATTTTCTCCATGCGCTCGCCAGTGATCTTTGAACGTGGTCGGGCGGTGGGAAAGGCCTCCATTTCGGGGGCTGATTTCAGGTGATCATAATCAAAATCAAACGGCTCGTAATAGTCGTCAATTTCCGGCAGGTCGGGATTGCCGAAGATGTTCGCAAGGATGCGCCATTTGGCCCCTTGTTTGGGTTGCAGTTTGCCGCGCTTGGTGCGCTCCCAGCCGCCGTTCCATTTCTTTTGGTTCTCCCAGTCCTTGGGATAGCCAAGGCCGGGTTTGGTTTCGACATTGTTGAACCAAGCGTATTCAACGCCGTCGCGGCTGGTCCAGACGTTTTTGCAGGTGACGGAACAGGTGTGGCACCCGATGCATTTATCAAGGTTTAGCACCATGCCGATTTGTGCGCGTACTTTCATTCTGCCGCCTCCTTCTCAGATGCCGGCCTGTCAAGCCAGTCGATCTTTTTCATTTTACGCAAGATCACGAATTCATCGCGGTTTGATCCCACCGTGCCGTAGTAGTTGAAGCCATAAGATTGCTGCGCATAGCCGCCGATCATATGGGTGGGTTTCACCGTGGTGCGGGTGACCGAGTTGTGAATGCCGCCGCGATTGCCGGTTTTCTCCGAGCCGGGCGTGTTCACGATTTTCTCTTGCGCGTGGTACATGAAGATGGTGCCTTCGCGCATCCGCTGACTGACCACGACGCGGGCGGTTAAAGCGCCGTTGACGTTGTAGGCCTCAACCCAGTCATTATCGACCATGCCCGCTTTTTGCGCGTCCACTTCCGATATCCAGACCACCGGCCCGCCACGGTTCAATGTGAGCATCAGGAGGTTGTCCGAGTAGGTTGAGTGGATGCCCCATTTCTGGTGGGGGGTGATGAAGTTGAGGATCAAATGCGGCTCGCCGTCGCGGGCGTCGGTGTTGACCTCTTTGGTGATGGTTTTCAGGTCAACCGGCGGGCGGTAAGACATGAAACCCTCGCCAAAGGCGCGCATCCATAAGTGATCTTGGTAGAGTTGTTGCCGGCCAGTAAGAGTGCGCCACGGGATCAGCTCATGCACGTTGGTATAGCCCGCGTTATAGCAGACCTCCTCAGATTCAATCCCCGACCATGTTGGGCTGGAAATGATTTTACGAGGTTGTGCGGCGATGTCGTGGAAGCGGATTTTGGTGTGCTCCGCGCCCTCGGCCAGATGGCGGTGTTTACGCCCGGTGGCTTTGCTGAGTTGGTCCCAGGCCTTGACGGCCACCTCACCATTGGTTTCGGGGGCCAGCATCAGGATCATCTCGCAGGCGTGGATGGCGGTGTCGAGCTTGGCCATGCCTTTTGAGATGCCCTCATCCAGCACCACGCCATTCAAATCGCGCAACTGCTGTACCTCGGGCTCGGTGTTCCAGTTGATGCCTTTGCCGCCATTGCCAAGCTTATCAAGAAGCGGGCCGATCGAGGTGAACTTCTTGTAAAGGTTGGGATAATCCCGCTCGACCGCGATATAATTGGGCGCGGTTTTGCCGGGGATCAGATCACATTCGCCTTTTTTCCAGTCCATCACCTGATCCTGCGCAATCTCGGCAGGGGTGTCGTGCAGGATTGGCAGGGCAACGATGTCATGTTCAATGCCCAAGGTTTCCGGGGCGATTTCTGAGAATTTCTTGGCGATGGCTTTGAAAATCTCCCAGTCGGATTTACTTTCATACGCCGGATCAACCGCCGCCTGAAGCGGGTGGATGAAGGGGTGCATATCCGAGGTGTTCATATCGTTTTTCTCGTACCAACTTGCGGTTGGCAAAACGATGTCGGAGTACACGGCGGTGGTGCTCATGCGAAAATCAATCGTCACCAGCAGGTCAAGTTTGCCTTCGGGGGCGTCCTTGTGCCATTTGGCTTCTTTCGGCAGGGCGTGGCCTTCTGCGGCAATATCGTGGCCCATGACGCCGTGATCGGTGCCGAGAAGATGCTTGATGAAATACTCATGGCCTTTGCCCGAGCTGCCCAGCAGATTGGAGCGCCAGACAAACAGGTTGCGCGGCCAGTTTTCCGGCGCGTCGGGGTCCTCGCAGGCCATTTCCAACTTGCCAGATTTAAGCTGATCCGCGACATATTGCGCCACATCTTTTTTGGATTTTTTCGCCGCCTTACCGACCTCAAGCGGGTTGGTTTTAAGCTGTGGCGCGGAGGGTAGCCAGCCCATGCGCTCGGCCCGGATGTTGTAATCAATCAGTGACGCATCCCAATCGCCATCGGGGGCGGTGGGCGAGAGGATCTCATCGGATTCCAGCGTCTCATAGCGCCATTGATCGGTGTGGGCGTACCACGC
>CAZZKL010000003.1:0-49799 GCA_964655135.1 uncultured Roseovarius sp.
TTACGTCGGGTGAATGCGGCATGTGGATGAATTCCTCGGCCTATTATGGCTCGATCAAGGATCAGGCCAAGTTCAACTTTGGTCAAACCATGCTGCCGCTGGATACCGATGTGGCCGATGCGCCGCAAAACTCGATCATCGGCGGGGCCACTTTGTGGGTGCTGCGTGGCCATGATCAGGGCGATTATGCCGGGGTTGCGGATTTCATGAATTACCTCTCGACGCCCGAGGTTCAGGCGTGGTGGCATCAGGAAACCGGCTATGTTCCAATCACCACGGCGGCCTCGACCTTGTCGGCAGAGCAGGGGTTTTATGATGAAAACCCCGGCACCGATACGGCGATTAAACAGCTCAGCCTGAATGCGCCAACGCCCAATTCTCGCGGGCTTCGCTTTGGTAATTTCGTGCAGATTCGCGATATCATCAACGAAGAGATGGAGGCGCTCTGGGCTGGTAAAGCAACCGCACAAGAGGCGATGGATACCGCCGTTGAGCGCGGTAATGCGCTGCTGCGGAAGTTTGAAAGCGCCAATAAATAAGGCGTAACCCTTCGGCTCGCGGGCAGTGCTCGCGGGCCGAAAACCGGGTTTTACGGGGGGCTTTCATGCTCAAGCGCGTTCATTTCGGCCCATCTTTGTTGCCGTTCCTGCTGGTGGCCCCGCAGATCATCGTCACGTTGGTGTTCTTCATGTGGCCCGCCGGACAGGCGCTTTATCAGTCGTTTCTGATCCAGGATGCCTTTGGCCTGTCTACTGAATTTGTCTGGTTTGATAATTTCAAAGACCTGTGGAACGACAGCTATTATCTGGGTGCTTTCAAACGCACGGCTTTTTTCTCATTCACCGTGGCGGCGCTGGCGATGAGCACCGCACTGTTACTGGCGGCGATGGTGGACCGGATCATCAAAGGCGTGTTCACCTACCGCACATTATTGATCTGGCCCTATGCCGTGGCCCCGGTTGTGGCAGGCGCGCTGTGGGTGTTCATGTTTGACCCGACGCTGGGCATATTCGCCTATGCGCTGAATACGGTTGGCTATGACTGGAATCACAAGCTGAATGGCAATCAGGCGATGCTGCTGGTTATCCTTGCCGCTACTTGGAAGCAGATCGCGTATAATTTCCTGTTCTTCGTGGCCGCCATTCAATCCATCCCCAAGCCACTGATTGAAGCGGCGGCGATTGACGGCGCGGGGCCGATGAAACGGTTTTGGACAATAATATTCCCGCTGATCACGCCCACGATGTTTTTCTTGCTGGTGGTCAATATCGTTTATGCGTTTTTCGACACCTTCGGCATCATCCATGCAATCACCCAAGGCGGGCCGTATAAAGCCACCGAAATTCTGGTCTACAAGGTCTGGTATGACGGCGCTGTGGGGCTTGATCTGGGCGGTTCGGCCGCGCAATCGGTGATCCTGATGGCGATTGTGATCGTGATGACGGTGGTGCAGTTCCGCTATATTGAACGCAAGGTGGAATACTGATGATTGAGAACCGCCCCTTCGTGACTTTCATTGCGCACCTCACGCTGGTGCTTGGCGTGGCCATTGTCGCCTTTCCAATCTGGATCACCTTTGTCGCCTCAACCCATGACGCCATCCGCATGACACAAGTGCCCCTGCCGCTTTGGCCCGGAGATCAGTTTTTTGTCAATCTGCGGTCGGTTCTGTTTGATGGGGTCCACGCGGCGGGCGGCATCCCGGTGGGGTTGATGATGCTCAACAGTCTGATCATGGCGATGATGATTGCGGTGGGTAAAATCTCTATCTCGCTGCTCTCGGCCTTTGCCATCGTCTATTTCCGCTTTCCCTTTCGCATGGGGTTTTTCTGGATGATCTTCATCACGTTGATGCTGCCGGTTGAGGTGCGGATCATGCCGACATTTGCGGTGGTGGCCAACCTCAACATGCTCAATTCCTATTGGGGGATGAGCATTCCGCTGATTGCCTCGGCCACGGCCACGTTTATGTTCCGGCAGGTGTTTTTGACCATCCCCGATGAGATGCTTGAGGCCGCGCGTGTTGATGGCGCCGGGCCGATGCGGTTTTTTTGGGATATTCTGCTGCCGCTGTCGCGCACCAATATTGCCGCTTTGTTTGTGATCTTGTTCATCTACGGCTGGAATCAGTACCTGTGGCCGCTGCTGATCACCACCGATTCCAGCTATTACACTGTGGTCATGGGCATCAAGCAAATGCTTGAATCGGCTGAGCTTTCTCCGGAATGGCATTTGATCATGATGACGTCCCTTTTGGCGATGCTCCCGCCGATTGTGGTGGTGCTGTCGATGCAAAAGATGTTCGTCAAGGGCCTCACAGAAACCGAGAAATAGGAATGGGTAATGGCCGATATTGATCTTAAAAATGTGCAGAAATCCTACGGCAAAACCAAGGTTATTCATGGCATTAATTGGCATATAAATGACGGTGAGTTTGTGGTGATCGTCGGCCCCTCGGGCTGTGGTAAATCCACATTGCTGCGGATGATCGCGGGGCTGGAAAGCATCACCGGCGGTGAGGTTTCAATCGGTGGGCGGGTGGTGAATGATCTGGAACCGGCCGAGCGTGACATCGCCATGGTGTTCCAAAATTACGCGCTTTATCCGCATATGAGTGTGCGCAAAAACATGGCTTATGGTCTCAAGATCAGGAAAATTCCCACGGATGAGATTAACCGCCGCGTCGCCAAGGCCGCCGATATTCTGGAGCTGAGCGAATATCTTGACCGCTCGCCCCGGCAATTATCTGGCGGGCAGCGGCAGCGGGTGGCGATGGGCCGCGCGATTGTGCGCGAACCGGCGGTGTTTTTGTTTGATGAGCCGCTGTCAAATCTTGATGCCAAGCTGCGGGTGCAGATGCGGCTTGAGATCAAAAAACTGCAAGAGGATCTGGGGATTACATCCGTGTACGTCACCCATGATCAGGTTGAGGCGATGACCCTTGGCCACCGTCTGGCGGTGCTGAATGGCGGCACTGTCGAACAGTTGGGCACCCCGATTGAGATTTATGAAAAACCGGCGACGACCTTTGTTGCGGGCTTTATCGGCTCGCCTGCGATGAACCTTTTACAGGTGATGATCAGCACCGACGGGGCGCAGGCACAGCTTATGGATGGTACGGGTATTGACCTGCCACAGCCCCGCCCCGAACTGTCGGGTACAGCGGCCATTTTGGGCATCCGGCCCGAGCATTTCAAGATCGGGACAGCGGATAACCACCATATGAACATGGCCGTCGGCGTGGTTGAACAACTCGGCGCGGATACGCTGGTGCATGGCGCTGTGGGCAGCAGTACAAACGCGATTGTGGCGCGGTTTGAAGGTTTGCAGAAATTCGCGGCGGGTGAGGATTTACCGCTGCAAATACCGGTTAATGCGGTTCACCTGTTTGATCCTGAAACTCAAATGCGGCTGTAATCATAGGGTTTGAACTAAACCCACGGGAATGATACGGCTGACAGGTCCGAATTCTGGAGGTAACCCATGCGGTTTGAAGGTATTTACACGCCCATCATCACGCCCTTTTTAGAAGATGGATCATTAGACTGGGACAGCTACGGCGATGTGATCGACTGGCAGATTGAAAACGGTATCGCGGGCATTGTTGTTGGCGGCTCAACCGGCGAATTTTACGCGCTTTCCAAGGAAGACCGGATCAAACAGTTTCAATTTGCCGCCAAGCGTATCAATGGCCGGGCAGAATTCATGGCCGGGGTGAACGACATTCGTGTGGATGAATGCCTTGAGATTACCGCCGCCGCACGCGACGCAGGGGCTAATTCCCTGCTGGTGGCCGCGCCGCCCTATTCCCTGCCTTCTGAGGCTGAGCTGGCGGCGCATGTGCTGAAGGTTGATCGCGTCGCGGACCTGCCGATCATGCTGTATAATTATCCCGGTCGGACCGGGGTGCATATGGGCGAGGAATTTCTTAGCATCGTGTCGCAAAACGCCAATATCTGCGGCATCAAGGAAAGCAGTGGTGACTATAGCCGCCTGCCTTTGCTGATGCGCAACTACCCCTCGATTGAGCTGGTGGTTGGCGGCGATGATCAGGTGCTGGAGTTTGCCGCCTGGGGGGCCAAGGCCTGGGTCAGTGCGGCGGGCAATTTCTTTCCCTCCGAATGCACGCGGTTTATGGACCTGCTTGGGAAGAAAGGCGATTTTGACCGGGGCAGGCGGATCATGGCCGCCCTTATGCCGTTGATGAGCGCGCTTGAGCAGGGTGGCAAATTCATCCAATGCGTCAAATATTGCTGTGAGTTGCAAACCCGCCCCGGTGGTCCGGCTGCGGCGCCGCTTATGCCGATGAGCCAAGACCTTATGGGCGAAATGGATGAAATTATCCGCACCGCGCGCGAAACCGTCAATGCGCTGCTTAATCAGGCGGAATGACCGGCCCTGACGGCAGAATGAGGCGCTGGATCCAATCGGTAACCATGATCGAGGCCCACGCCGAAGGTGAGGTGGGCCGGGTTGTCACCGAAGGTATTGGCGATCTGCCCGGCGACACCATTTTAGAGATGATGACCCACATCAATCAGGTGGATGACAGCCTGCGGCGGTTTTTGGTGAACGAGCCGCGTGGCTGCGCGCAGATGAGCACCAATCTGTTGCTGCCCCCGGTGCACCCGGAGGCGGACGCCGCATTTATCATCCTGCAAGGCGATAAGGCCCATGCGATGTCAGGCTCGAACTCAATTTGCGTGGTCACGGTGCTGTTGGAAACCGGTCGGATTGAAATGATTGAGCCGGAAACCATTGTGACATTGGAAACCCCCGCCGGGCTGATCCGGGCGCGGGCCACCTGCCGGGAGGGCAAATGCGAGCGGGTGAGCCTTGATATGACGCCCTCATTTGTCGATCAGTTGGATGCGGTGATCGAGGTTGAGGGATTGGGCGCTGTCACCGTCGACATCTCGTTTGGCGGGATTTTCTATGGGCTGATTGACCCGGTGCAGTTTGGCCTGCAAATCACCCCGGAAAATGCCCGCAAACTGGTGGATATAGGTTGCCGCATTCACCGCGCCATCAATCAACAGTTGGATATTCGCCATCCGGAAATACCGGGGCTTGAGGGGGTGTCTTATGTCATGTTCACCGGGTTTGACGCCGAGGGCGGCCTGAAAGGTGCCACCATCCTGCCACCCGGGCGGGTTGATCGCTCGCCCTGTGGCACTGGCACTTCGGCGCGCCTTGCGGTGATGCATCAGCGCGGGCTTGTGGCGGTTGGGGATGTGCTGACGGCGCGCTCAATCATCAACAGCGCGTTTGAGGTGACGCTGACGGGGGTCACGGAAATTGCCGGGCGTCCGGCAATATTGCCACGGATTTCCGGGCGTGGCTGGATTCACGGGGTTCATCAGATCGGGGTTGATCCAACAGACCCCTATCCGCAGGGCTTTATGGTGGCCGATTGCTGGGGCGATGCGTTTGATTTGCTGAACTAAACGACGATTATCCGGCCCGGCGCATAAAACCCCTTGAAGCTCTAGTTACTGTAGCTCTTATCTTGTATTCAAACGAATATAAACGGAGTTTACCGATGCCTCATGATGGTCACGCAGCACATGATAAAACCGGGTCTGATGCAGGGTGCTGTGGGCTGGACACCACATTGGTGCAACCGGCGGATCCGAAGATTTCGCAGGGTCGTAGCTTTCGCGTCAACGGATTGGATTGCGTTGAAGAGGTGGCGATTTTGAACAAGGTCATCGGGCCGGAAATTGGCGGCAAGGATCATCTGGCGTTTGATGTTCTCAATGGCCGGATGACCGTGCTGGAAACTGCGATACCTTTGTCGGATGACCGGATCATCAAGATCATCGGCTCAACCGGGATGAGCGCCAAGCTTTGGGATGCTGAGAGTGCCGAGGCGGATCAGGCGGCGCATTTCAAGCGGTTGCGCTGGTTTACCGGGCTAAGCGCGGGGTTTTGGGCCATCGGGTTTATCTATCACCTGATTGAAACCGGTGCCGCCGGTGCGGTGCATATTTTTTCGGGCCATGGCGATACGCCGATGCCTATGGTCGAGGAGGGGGCGTTCCTGCTGGCGATTGTGTTTGGGGCTTGGCTGGTGGCCCCCAAGGCGCTGTCATCGGCGCGGCGGATGTCGCCGGATATGAATTTGCTGATGATTATTGCCGTGGCTGGCGCGGTGGCGCTGGGCGAATATTTCGAGGCGGCCACGGTGGCGTTTTTCTTTGCGCTGTCGCTGACGCTGGAAAGCTGGAGCGTGGGGCGCGCCCGCAATGCGGTGTCGGCGCTGCTTGATCTGGCCCCGCCCACGGCGCGGGTGCTGCATGAGGACGGCACGGAATCGGATATGCCTGCCGCTGAGGTGATGATCGGCGCGCGCTTTATTGTGCGCGGTGGCGACCGGATTGCGCTGGACGGTGAGGTGGTTGAGGGCGCGGGTGCGGTTGATCAGGCGCCAATTACCGGTGAAAGCGCGCTGGTCCCCAAGGAGGCGGGCGACGAGGTGTATGCCGGGACGATCAACGGCGAAGGCACGCTGACGGTGCGCGTTACCAAAGCGGCGGGTGATTCGGTTTTGTCCAAGATTATCCGCATGGTGGGCGACGCCCATTCGCGCCGCGCCGAGGTTGAGCAATGGGTGGCCAAATTCGCCCGGATTTATACGCCTTTTATCATGGCGCTTGCCTTGCTGATTGCACTGGTGCCGCCGCTTTTGTTTGGCGGGGCGTGGGCGTTTTGGATTTATAATGCGCTGGTTTTGTTGGTTATTGCCTGCCCTTGTGCGCTGGTGATTTCCACGCCTGTGTCGATCGTGGCCGCCCTTGCATCCTCGGCCCGCAATGGGGTTTTGATCAAGGGCGGGGCTTATGTTGAAGCGCCCTCGCGGCTCACGGCGCTGGCGATGGACAAGACCGGCACCATCACAATGGGTGAGCCGGAAGTGGCCAGCCTGCATCCGCTGGGCGGCGCATCCGAGGCCGAGCTTTTGCGTGCGGCTGTGGCACTTGAGGCCCGGTCGTCACATCCCCTAGCGCGGGCCATTCTGGCGCGGGCCGAGCGTGACGGGATTGATCAAACCGCCGCCGAGGATACCCGCACAGTGCCCGGGCGCGGCCTTGAAGGGGGGCTGGACGGGCAGGCAATATGGCTTGGCTCTGACCGGTTCGCGAGTGAGAAAAATCTGGGCGCTGACATTCCGCGTGACCTGTTGGAACGGATCGAAGGCGCAGGCAGTACGCTGGTGGCTGTCGGCACCAACGCGCGGCTGCTTGGCCTGATTGAGCTGCGCGATACCATCCGGCCCGATGCCAAGGCGATCATCAAAGAGCTGCACGCAAGCGGGGTGAAAACCATCATCATGCTGACCGGCGACAACGCGCGCACGGCCCGCGCCGTGGCTGCCGCAGTGGGCATTGACGAGGTCCGCGCCGAGCTGTTGCCCGAGGATAAAGTCACTGCCATTGAGGAACTGGTTGAAAGCCACAAAGTTGTTGCCATGATCGGCGACGGGGTCAATGATGCCCCGGCGATGGCGCGGGCGCATTTTGCCATTGCCATGGGCGCGGTTGGATCGGATGCGGCGATTGAAACGGCAGATATTGCCCTGATGACCGATGATCTGGGCAAGGTGCCGTGGCTGATCAAACATTCCCGCCGGACCATGGGGATCATCCACCAGAATATCGCGATTGCCCTTGCCACCAAAGCATTGTTTGTGGGGCTGACGGCCTTTGGCCTTGCCTCGATGTGGGGGGCGATTGCCGCCGATGTTGGGGTGTCTTTGGTGGTTGTCGCCAATGCCCTGCGTCTGCTCAGGGCCAAAGCCGATCTGCGGCCCCCAACAGGTGGCACGCGTGTCGGGGATAAAGTAACAAAAGGCGCGTTGGCTCATGGGCAATAGACGATGGAAACGCAGATCATCATAATCGCGTGACCTTGAATGATTGCGGCTGGCCCCGGATATGTAAACGCCATAGGGGTCTGGTGAACGCCAACCGTCAGATGATGAGCAAGTAAGAACAAATGCTATGATGATGGAAAACCCCTTTTGTTAATTCAACCCGTAGTTTGCCCATTTCAGAGGGCCACGGACAATGTGATCAGACGTAAAGGAAGATAGAATGAAAAAGCTGATATATCCGGCCGCAGGTGTGGCAATCGCGCTTGTCATTGGGGCTGTTTACTGGATGGCATCGCCTCGGGTTTCCAGTAGTGATCCAAGTGTAATTGCCGCCAATGGGCTTCATTGGCACGCCAATTTACAGGTTTATGTCAATGGCGGGCGCACGGTTGTCCCGGCTAATATTGGCATCGGGCGCGGCTATGCTGACGCCCCGAATTACAATAGTCAGGCGGGCATGGCCGGGATGCATACCCATGATACCGATGGCAGCATCCATGTGGAAAGCGCCGGTATTGTCACCCGCGAAGATGTCATGCTTGGGGCGTTATTCAACACCTGGGGGAAAAGCTTTGACGATTTCGGCTCAACTTTGATCATGAAAGTGAACGGCGTCGATAATACCGAAGGCGAAGCCTATCAAATGCAAGATGGTGATGAGATAATAATGTCGTTCTTTCCATAGACCCGGTGCCATGTCACAGCCATGCAATAAAACGGGTTTTGAATGGAAATTCCGGTTTATAAGCTATAGGTACTTTAGCAATGGAGCGTCAGATGCTAACCATCGGAACCCTGTCCCGCAAGACCGGCACCAAGGTGCAAACCATCCGCTATTACGAGCAAATCGGCTTGATGAAAGAGCCGGGCCGGACCAGTGGCGGACAGCGGCGATACCATGAGGTTGATCTGGACCGGCTGGCGTTTATCCGGCATTCGCGACAGCTTGGGTTTTCGCTGGATGCGATCCGGGATTTGCTGGATCTTGCGGATCATCCTGGCCAATCCTGTGCCGAGGCGGATTCAATCGCGCAAAAACAACTGATCCAGGTTGAACAGCGGCTTTTGCGTCTGCGGGCATTGAAGAAAGAGCTAAAGCGGATGATCACCGAATGCACCGGCGATAGCGTGGCCGAATGCAGGGTTCTGGAGGTATTGCGCGACCATTCCGAATGCCTGACCGATCACAATGACATCGGGGCCTGACCCTATGACGAAATGGTAATAACCGTTGTCATCACGATGGCAAACATCGCGAAGGCCCCAAAGGCCAATGCAAGGCCCATCCGCCGGTTTGGGTCGCGCACCTTGAGCCGCAACTCGGCTGCGGTTTCGGGAAATTCCAGCGCCGCCGTATTGGAGCCGGTCCATTCATAGCGCCGGGCAAAGCGTTGCTCTTCTATTCTGTTCCACCCGAACATTGTGATCAGGATACCGATCAGGATCATCATGCTGGATGGCACCCACAGGATAAAACCACCAGCGGACTCATCAAACAGGCCGGGCATATCAAACAACCGCCCCTGAATGTCATAGACATCATAGAGCACAACCTCTTTCAGGGTTGTCACCGAGCCGATGAGGATATTTGATACAATCGTTGCAAACAGTAAAAACACCCGGGTGCCAAACGGCGCACCAATCGGTGAATCCCGGTGATCAAAGATCATCGCAAAGAACAAAAGCCCCGCCAGAAGCATCGTAATGTGCATGGTGTAATGCAGCGCCGGATTAAGCAGGGCTACCGTATGTATCGAGGGTATCTGCCAGATATAAAGTGAGGCCACAAACAAGATGAAAGCCGGCCATGGGCGCATCAGAAAGCCGAATAGGCCGCTGAGAAACGAGTTGCCCAATATCCGTCCCAACACCTGCCGCCGCAAAACCCGTGGCAGGCCCGAGATCAGTATCCCTTGGGGCCGCGCCAGCACAACCAGCATCGGGCCAACCATGCGCAGCAGAAAATGCTGGAGCTGATGCGCCCAAAACAGCCGCTCCCCCATGGGATCAAGCGGCGATTGCAATGAGATGAAAAACGCCAGAATGCCTCCCATAAACAGCACATGCCGCAACGGGCGGGTTTTTCGGCTTGTGCTGTTACGACGCCGCGCGCCCCGCAGGTAGATAATAAGCACAAAAGCCAGCAGGCCCGAAATTTCAAAGGTAATGTTCCAAGTGGACAAAATATGCGCCGCATCCAGCGCCTCACCGCCATGGGCCATCGCCCCCCGGGCGGCCACAATTCCCCCCGTAGCGACCAGCAAGGATAGCCATATTGCCGGCGGCATGGTTTTCCATATATGCTTGTTTTTGACGCTCATGGCATCCCTTAACATCTTCACTTTTGAAATACGATAAGGGATGTAAAATTAGCTGAATGAGGCAATAAAAAGAGTTTCAACAACCGTGTTATTATTTGATAATAATAGATATTTACAATAGTATCGGGTAATCACGAATAATTTATAAAATTCTTGTTGACCCTATAGGAACTGGAAGCCCTATAGACAGTGAAACGCAATATAGAGGGTTTCAGAAATGCCGAAAAAGAACGTGTTTTCAATATCAAGACGTAACCTGCTTCTGTCCGGGGCATCTGCCGGGTTGGTGGGGGTGTCGGGGGCCGTATCGGCACAGGAATCGGCACAGGAATCGGCACTGGAAAACGTTGAGGGTTCTGTCCGCAGGAATATTTCTTCGTTCCGCACACAGGCTTGGCAGGATCATTTCGACACTCTCAAGAACGGTGCCATTCTGTGCGACATCGATTCGCGCGCCGTGCAATTCTGGTCTGAGGATGAAAGCGTCTATAAAATATTCCCCTCCAGCATTCCACTTTCCGAGGACCTGACCCGCCGGGGCTATACCTCGATTGTGCGCAAGGTTGTCGGGCCGTCATGGCGGCCAACCCCGGCGATGAAAAAGCGCAACCCGGAATGGCCTGATTATGTTGGCCCCGGCCCGGATAACCCTTTGGGAACCCACGCGCTTTATCTGTCGTGGACGTATTACCGGGTACACGGAACCGGCGATACGCGCAAAATTGGCCGCAAATCTTCCAACGGCTGTATCGGGCTTTATAATGAGCATATCGCCGAGTTGTTTGCGCTGACGAAAATTGGCACACAAGTGAAGCTTTTCTAAATCAACGCCTCTGGCCGCTGAGGCGGGCAGAGGCGATATTTTAACTGAAAAACGGATTTATATTCTGCAATGATTGACAAAAGAGCATTTCTGACATCCATCGGCGCTTGGGCGGCTTTGGCCACCCGACCGGCATTTTCACATAGCAACGCCCCGGCATATACCCTGCCAGAAGAGTATCTGCCGCGCGAGGTTAAGATACCCGAAAATGTAAAACCTTATGAAATCCATGTGGTGCCCGAGCTTTATGCGCTTTACTGGACGCTGCCCGAGCAACGGGCGATTCAGTACACTGTCGGGATTGGCCGCAGCGGGCTCTATCATGCGGGGGAGTTTTATGTCGGAGCCAAGCGGAAATGGCCGTCATGGACGCCAACGCCGGAAATGATCAAACGCAATCCAAATGCCTATTCTCAATTCTCCGAAGGGGTGCCCGGTGGTATCAACAACCCATTGGGCGCGCGCGCGCTGTATCTGTTTCAACCCGGTCGTGGCGATACCTATTTGCGTATTCACGGCACAAATAATGCCCGCACCATTGGGCGGGCTGTCTCGAATGGTTGCGCCAGATTGATAAATGGTCAGATTAAATCATTCTACGAGCGCGTGCCGTTAAAAACCCGGGTTGTGCTGTATCCAAAAGCTTGAATCATTGGCAGGCCCGGACCCATATGAAGGCAGACACACCGGCAAAGAGCTGGTAACGCAATTAGATAAAAAGGCGCGGCAATGGCAGGTTCAGATAATTCGCACGCAACGCCCCCGCCCCAACGCAAGAAAGTTTCGGGGCTGATTGCCATCCCTTTGGGGGTGCTGGTGCTGATGGTGTTTTTGGGCTGGGGCCTGCTGAACCGTTCTGATGTATTGCCTTCGGTGTTGCTGAATAAACCCGTGCCGGAATTCACGCTACCGCCGGTTCTGGGCCGGGATAAAGGGTTTGAAACAGCCGATTTGCAAGGGCATGTCTCAATGGTGAATGTGTTTGCCTCATGGTGCGTTCCCTGCCGTGCCGAGCATCCTTTGTTCATGGCGCTAAGTGCCACCGGCGAGGTGCCGCTTTATGGGATCAATTACAAAGACCCACCAGATCAGGCGCGCGCCTGGCTGGATGAGCTTGGCGATCCCTTTGATCTGATTGGGGCGGATATTGATGGCCGGGTGGGTATCGAATGGGGCGTTTACGGCGTGCCGGAAACCTATATTATCGCAGCAGACGGAACCATTGCCTATCGCCATGTCGGGCCAATTTCGGATGTGATCCTGCAAGATAAGCTCCTGCCGATTGTCCGTGACCTAAAGGCAAAGGCCGCTGAGATGTCGAGCCAATGAAACCTCTGTTAATGGCGAGTGTCATCTGGCTGATCTCGGCCAGCGCTGTAGTTGCCGGGCCTCAGGGGTTTGCCCTGCATGACACGCCACAGCCGGTGGCGAATGTCCGCTATCTCAATAGCGATGGCAGCCGGGGGGAGTTGGCGGATTTTCGCGGTAAGACCGTTTTGCTGAATGTCTGGGCAACGTGGTGCCCGCCGTGCCGCGAAGAAATGCCAACGCTGGACGCGCTTCAGGCCGAGCTGGGCAGCGACAAGTTTGAGGTGGTTGCCCTGTCGATTGACCGCGCCGGATTACCGGTGGTGCGCGGCTTTTTTGATGAGATCGGCGTGGAAAACCTCAATATTTATGTTGATGAAACAATGCTTTCCTCCACCGCTTTGCGGGCTTTTGGCCTTCCGGCGACGATATTGATTAACCCCGAAGGCCAAGAGCTGGGCCGCCTGATCGGGCCGGCAAAATGGGACGATCCTGAAATGGTTTCGTTTTTGCAGCAATTCATCCAATGAGCCACTTTGCAGCAAGGCCGATCAACCGGCATAATGCCGGAGGTTTGTACAGGCAGGGCACAGGCGGGATTGTTCCCGGCCCGGCAATGGGCCATACTCAGGCAAATCGCCAATTTGAGGCGTCTCAATAACCCCGTGCCACAGGAGCAATAGAATGGACATTTCGGGCATTGGCATCTTTGCCGCCTTTCTGGCGGGGGCAATCTCATTCCTGTCGCCCTGCGTTCTTCCGCTGGTGCCGGGCTATGTCTCGTATATCGCCGGTCAGCCGGGTCTGCGCAGCACCCGCCATGTGGGCCTGCGGGCACGGGCGGGCGCGCTGGGGCTGAGCACCTGTTTTGTATTCGGCTTCTCGACGGTTTTCATCGCCCTTGGGGCGGGGGCAAGCGCGCTTGGCTCGCTTTTGCTAAGCTGGCGCACCGAGCTGAATTATCTCGGCGGTGGAATAATCATCATTTTCGGCCTGATCATGCTGGGCGTGTTTCGGATGGGCGCATTTCAACGCGATACCCGGTTCAACCTCAACATTCCCGGCGGGCGGCCGTTGGGGGCTTATGTGCTTGGTCTGGCCTTTGCGTTTGGCTGGACGCCGTGCATCGGGCCAATCCTTGGGGCCATCCTGACGCTTAGCTCGGCCTCAGGCAGCATGTCGGATGGGATATGGCTGTTGGCGATTTATTCGGCGGGCCTTGGGGTTCCGTTTTTGATTGCGGCGCTTTTTACCGATGCCATCGCCGCGCGGGTCAAGCAGATTGGCACGGCCGGGCGCTGGCTTTATAAGCTGGCCGGGCTTGCCATGGTTTTGATGGGCATTGCCGTCATCACCGGACAGCTTTCGCGGTTCGCCTATTGGCTGTTGGGCACATTCCCGTTTCTGGCCAATATCGGCTAAAGCGGTTTACGCCAGCCATAGTTTGCAGGAAGGGCGCCCGTGCATAAAACCGTAAAACTGGCGCTGGGCAGTATTATCGTTGCCTTTGTTGTTCTGGGGCTGAAAACCCTGGCCTATCTGGCAACCGGCTCGGTGGCGCTGTTTTCCGATGCGGTTGAAAGCATCGTCAACATTGCCGCCGCCGGTGTGGCGGTGATCGCCTTGAAAATCAGCGCCGCACCCGCCGATGAAAACCACCCCTTCGGGCATAACAAAGTTGAATACTTCGCTGCCGTGGCCGAGGGCGCGTTGATTGTGCTGGCCGCTTTATTGATCCTGCGCGAGGCCACTGTCAGTTTCTTTCATCCAACCGCATTGGACCTGTCGGTTTGGGGCCTGTCGATGAATGCGCTTGCATCGGTGTTGAACGGGCTGTGGTCGTGGCTATTGATCCGCAAGGGGCGGCAGTGGCGCTCGCCTGCTTTGGTGGCGGATGGGCGGCATCTGTTTGCCGATGTGCTGACATCGGTGGGGGTTTTGGTTGGTGTCGGGCTGGTATTGGTCACCGGCTGGCAGTTTTTGGATGCGCTTTTGGCGGCCAGCGTTGCGATTTACATCCTGTGGTCGGGTTGGCGGCTGATCCGCGATTCAGTGGGCGGGTTGATGGATGAGGCGGTAGCACCCGAGGTGATGACGCTGATCCAGAGCACCATAACTGCCCAAGCGGATGGCGCGATTGAGGCCCATGATGTGCGCACCCGCTATGCCGGGCGGCATGTATTTATTGAATTCCATCTGATTGTGCCGGGTGAGATGAATGTATCGCAAGCCCATGAGATCTGTGACCGGATTGAACTTGCCCTGATACAGGAGGTCGCAGGCAGCACCGTGCTTATCCATATTGAGCCTGAGCACAAAGCCAAACCGGGGGATGCCATCGTATTTAAGTGAAAGCGGTTTGCGCTCAGGCGCCTTTGAAGTTTAACCGGCTTTCCTGCTCAAGCGCATCATCGGTTTGCAGATCGTCCATCGGGGGTTCCTCAACCACGTTCTCGGCCCGGTTTTGCCGAATGCGGCCCATTTGGCCCACACCAATCGCCAGCAGAATGATCAACCCGCCGGGGATCAGGCCGGGGCCGGGGTTTTCCCCCAGCAGCAACATGGCAATCACCAGCCCCGCCAGCGGTGAAAATGAGGTGGCCAATGAGACATCCCCAGAGCGGGCGTATTTCAGGCCCAGATTCCAGGCAAACTGCCCGATGATGATGACCACGATTGCATAGACCCAGACCCATTTCCAAACCTGGACGGTGAACAGATCCTGAAAATGGTCCGCCCCATAAAGATAAATTGCCAGAAAGTAATAGATCACCGTGCCCAGCACCGTGCGGTAGATCGAAAAGATACCCAAGGGGATGCCTTGCAGCCCAACGCGCGAGACAATGGTTGAGGCGATAAAGGAAAGCGTGGCGACGATTGCTGCAATCTCACCTTTGCCAAAGCTGAACGCGGGGCCGTCGCTTTTGAGCGCAATGATCAGCACCGCCCCGACAATGGCAATCAGCCCGGCGGCGAAGGCCCATGGATCAAGCCGCTCTTTCAGGATTAAAACCGTGGCCAGCAGAAAAAGCGGCGGCTGTATTCGGCCAATCAGAATAACATTGGTGACGGTGGTGTATTCAAGCGCCATGAAAAACAGCGCCGGCGTCACCGCCGAGGAAAGCGTGGCCGAAAGCGTGAGAATAGCCCAGTCTTTGCGGCTGAGACGGCCAAGGTTTTCCAGCGTCCAGTCTTTGTAAAACATGAAAACCATCGGGATAAGCGACAAAAGTGAGCCCAAAAACAGCAGATTGCAGAATGAGATCGGATTGCGGCCCATCACCGGATTTTCACGGCCAATATCAACCAGCAGGGTCACAATCGAATTTGACGCGGCATAGACCACCACCGCGAGCCAGACAAACCCGGCCCCCATCAGGGTTTTCGACATGCCTGCACGGGGCTGGATGGCTGCATCGCTCATTGGCTCTGATCCTGATGTGTTTTGGTTGTTGCCTTGTTGCGTATCATTGTCAGCATAACAACTGCATAAATGCACACGTCTGATCACGTTAGAGTAAAGTCACTGAAATATTGTGGTGGGTTCTGCCACAGGGCAGGGGGGGGGAAATCAGGGTCAGGCGCCTTTGAAATTGATCGTGCTTTCATGTTCCAGCGCTTCTTTATCGGCGCGGCGGCCGGGCTTTTGCTGAAACTTGCGGCCATAATGCCCCACCGCGATGGCAAACAAAATGATCAGCCCACCGGGGATCAGGCCCGGCCCCGGGTCTTCGCCCAGCAGCAGCATCGCGATGACAATCGCCGCCAGCGGTGAAAATGACGTGGCCAATGAGACATCGCCCGAGCGGGCGTATTTCAGGCCCAAATTCCAGGCGAATTGCCCGATGATGATCACGATCACCGCATAAATCCACACCCATTTCAGCACCACCGGCGCAAACAGATCCTGAAAATGCTTGGGGCCAAACAGGTAAATCGCCAGAAAGAAATAGATCACCGTGCCCAAAATCGTGCGGTAGATCGAGAAAATGCCCAACGGCACCCCCTGCAACCCGACCCGCGCCACCAAGGTTGAGGCGATAAACGAAACCGTCGCGGCAATCGTGGCCATTTCCCCCTTGCCGAATTTATACAGCTCATTTTCGCCGCGCATCCCGATGATCAAAACAGCACCAACCAAAGCGATCAACCCGGCAAGCATGGCCCATGGGTTTAGGTCTTCTTTCAAAAACAGCCATGTCGCCAGCAAAAACAGCGGCGGCTCAATCCGGCCAAACATCACCACATTGGTGACGGTGGTATGCTCCAGCGCATAGAAAAACAGCCCCGGTGTGAGCGCCGAGGACAGGAAGGCCGACACCGTCAGCATCCCCCAATCGCGGCTGGAAAGTTTGCGCAAATTCTCAAACGTCCAGTCGCGCCAGAACAACAGCACCATCGGCACCAGTGAGATTAGCGACCCCCAAAACAGCAGATTGCAGAATGTGATCGCATTGCGCCAGCCATCCACCCGGTTGGCGCGGCCAATATCAACCAGCAAGGTCACAATCGAGTTTGACGAGGCATAGATGATCACCGCAACCCAGGCAAACGCCGCGCCAAATGCGGCATAAGACAGGGCGGGCCTGTCTGCGACCTGTGCCAGACCGGGCATTGATTTTCCTTCGGTGTAACTCATGGCTTAAAACTTTCAGGGCATTGGAGTGATGTATCGGGGGTGTGGCCCGCTGATGTTAAGATAGGGGGGAATGCCTCACATTCTCTTCACGTTGGGGCGAGGGCACAGAATTGTGTTCCGCTTCGTGATTGCGTTCACAAACGCGGCATTGCGGTGGCAAATGGCGGTGCTGGCAATTACGCTTGTGTCCTGTTCCGGGTCGGGGCAGTTAAGTGGGAAACGCGCCATCCTGAGGGGTGGAACTTATTGAAAGTACTGGAAATGATCGAAAATCAGGGCAGGGACGGGCAAAAAATTGTCACCATCTTTGACGACATTTACAACCTTGACGATTGCAGTGCCTATTTTCGCGCCATGGATCACGCCGGGTTTCGCACGGCGCATCATGCGGTGGCGCAATTTCGCAAAACCCGCGATGCTTTGGCGCGGTTGCGCGGGCTTGAGGCGGTGAATGTGATGGATTTTGCCAGCGGTTACGGCATTGCGGCGGCCCTGATGCGCCATGATATTTCTCTGGATGATGTGCTTAGCCGCTACCGCGATGGATGGTTTGATCAGGCCAGCGTTAGGGAGGTGATTGCCGCCGATGCCAAATGGTATGGCGGGCAAAGGCGGCGCGGCCTGCAAGACCGGTTTGCCGGGATTGATATTGCCGACCGGGCGTTAAGCTATGGCTGTGATGTGGGCATTTTTGACGCCGGGTTTGCCGAGGATTTGCAGGCGAATGCGCCAAGCGACGGTTTGCAACGCTGGCTATCAACCTGTGATCTGATTGTGGAATGCGGCAGCGTGGCGCATATGTTGCCGGGGGCCTTGGCGCGGGTTCTTGATGCCGCTGAGCGCCACCCTTGGGTGATTACCGCGCCAATCCGTGGCAATGACACCGCCGAGGCGATTGACGTGATGCAACGCCGGGGGATGGTGGTTGAGGTTCTCGATGTGCCGCCATTTCGCCACCGCCGCTTTGCCGACGCGGATGAGCAGACGCGCGCCATCGCCAATGCCCGCGCCCGGGGCCATGACACCGATGGGTTTGAAAGCGAGGGCTATTTTCACGCGCAACTCTTTCTGGCCCGGCCCGAGGATGAGGCCACAGCGGTGGTAAACTGGCTATAAATCCCGACAATGAGCGGATAGCGGTCAAGCAGCATCTTGATCCATGCTCGCGACTGCGGCAAAGATGGTCTATTGTTCGGGCCGGAATGAATTTTTAATATGGGGTTTGCCCAAATTTTTAGGAGACCGCAATTTTGCGCGCGATTGGTTCATATCAAACTTACCAGGGCTGGCGCTGAGATGGCGCACAGCACGCGATACGGGGCGGGCATCGCGACCTTTCTGGCGGCGGGCGCGTTGGGTTATGGCGGCGGGCATTTGTTTTTGACCCTCACCGCGTCCGAGCTGCGTCAGGCGCGGCCCGTGGTGGTCGATACCAGCCGGGCCGAGGCCAATGCGGATGCAGCGGATGTTGACTCGGCTGAATGGCCGGCGGTTTTTGGCACCTATGTGCCTGATAAACTGGTGGTGACAGCGACGCCTAAGGCCAGCGTGAAATATGCTCTGGTGGGCCTGCTGGCGGGCACCGAAAAGCGCTGGGCGATTGTTGGCTCACCGCAAGGCGATACGCTTGTGGTGATTGGCGATGTGCTGCCCGGCGGGGAAACCGTTGAGGAAATAGATGCCAAAGGCGTCTGGATCGAACGGGAGGGGCAGCGCGAGGTCATCGGCTTTGCTGATTCCCCCGCTGATACAATGGCGCGGATCATGAGTCCCGGACCACTGGAGCCGTTACAGGCGACGGTGTCGATTAACGCCTTCAAGGGCCGCGATATGCGCCGGGTGCTGGGGCGGGCGGGATCAATCCGCATGGTGGTGCCGCGCGGGGGCACCGGGGCAAAGTTTCCTGAAATCCTGTGGGTGCGCGAGGGGCAGCTTTATGATCTGATCGGGCTTCGCCGTGGTGATCTGGTGTTGCGGATCAATGGTCATTCGGTGGCGGATCCTGAGACCCTGACCAATGCCGAGAGCATTCTGAAGGCGTCGGATGAATTTGCCGTTGAGATTTTACGCG
The DNA here is from genome assembly GCA_964655135.1 of uncultured Roseovarius sp. GTDB lineage: Bacteria > Pseudomonadota > Alphaproteobacteria > Rhodobacterales > Rhodobacteraceae > Roseovarius. The sequence goes on from CAZZKL010000003.1 coordinate 19,039, forward strand.
GCGGGCGGCCTCAGACCATAAATGTGACAATTTCCGATAACGGGTAAACCCGGCCAGATGCGGCCATGCGTGGTTGGTGAAATCAGCTTCTGGCGGACGAGTATTTTATCACATATTCGTGAGCTGACTGTGAGTAGAACCCGAAAATGAGAGGCGACTTCAATCTGCCAATGTAATAATACACCCGTTATTCCCGTTGTGATTGAAATAAATAAGGTGAGTCGCAGATTTATTTTTTTGCGAAAATAACCGTTTTGTAAAATATATATGAAATAAAATCAGCATGTTAAAATGGTAAATAATAATTAATTCCTCACAAGAAATACCGCCTACCGTGTTATCACGAAAATGTTACTGTTGATGTGCGAAGTTTTTTGTGTTGTGATTTCCATGAAGCCTTTTGCGTTTTACCTGTGTCAGGAAAAATGGAGAAGGCCCACAACATTAATATGTAGTGGGCGTTTTTCATCCAATCTCATGGCTCGGATCACATGCAAAACGCTTTAATAAACGGTCTGCGCGTGTTTTGGCGCAACTGTATTAGTAGAAAAGCAATGTTACGCCGCTCATTTGGCGTGGCATGGGGTGAGAATCCTCGAATCATTAGAACAAAATTCGCGGGTTACTGACCCGCGCGGGCCACAACATTACTCATTCTTCCGGCCTGTTCTTCACATATCTTCGGGGTTTCACCCGAACCGATTAGGCGGGCTTTGGCGCGGCTGATCCATATGGGGCCGTTTGAGGCCTTTCTTTCTTGTGGCACCTCTGCCGCAGGACCGGCTGCGTCATGCCTGTCGCAGTTGGGTCATTTATATATTCGCGAGCTTAATCTGCTGGAGGAATAAGCATGAAACGAAGAGACGCACTGAAGCTGGGTCTTGGAACTGCGGGGGCCACTGTGGTCGCATCGCAGGCCGGGGCACAGTTTGTTGACCAGGATATTATCGACCAATGGGGCGATGATCCAACGCAATCGGGGTTGGTCTTCCCGGACAATTTTGAACCAAGCATCAAGGCTTCCCCAAGCCCGTATGTTGAGCCGTTTACCGCCCCCCTCAACATCATGCCAATCGCACAGCCGGTTGATGAGGATGATTTTGATCCGCCGATTGAACCGGCGCGGCATCAGAGGTTTGATGATTTCCCACCGCAAAAATTTTATGAGGAAGTGATCAGTGAATTCCGCTGGAAGTATCATTGGCAGCCCCCATATGGCGATGGCTCGGAAAATGTGATTGGCCGCGATGGCGATCCTAATGTTGGGTCTTGGCACTGGGGTTTCAATGGCATTGCCCCGGGTGAGACATATCACGCCCGCTATGGCGAGCCGGTATTTGTACGCCGTAACAACCTGCTGCCGCCGGTTGGATCAGGCCATGCAAGCTTTCCGTTGCCCTCGCCGACAATCCACTTGCACAACGCGCATACCGCGTCTGAGTCAGATGGTATCCCGCAGGATTTCTTCAACCCTGGCGAATTTTGGGATCACCATTATGCCAACTTCCCGGCTGGGTCGCCCGAAGAGTGGGGCCCCAATAACCGCGAGATCATGAACACGCTATGGTATCACGATCACCGGCTCGATTTCACCGCAACCAACGTGTATGCGGGCCTGTCGGGTTTTTATCTGATCTTTGATGAGCGCGACACCAATGATGAAAATGATCCAAGCCCGCTGGCGTGGAATCTGCCATCGGGGGATTATGACATCCCGCTGATGATTCATGATGTGATGTTCAGTGCAGGTGGTCAGGTTGTGTGGGATTTCTTCACCCCGTCACCTCAACCGAAAACCCCCGAAAGTGTCGGCAACAGCCAGGGCGCACTGGATGATTTCCAACCGACGCGCCGGGAATATACCACCCAGGGCATGATTGGCGATAAGGTCACGGTGAACCGGACGATTCAGCCGTTCCTGGATGTGGAGCGTCGCAAATATCGTTTCCGCTTCCTCAATGGTGGGCCGTCACGCCTGTATTCCTTGATCCTCAAGGTTATTCCGGCCAATGGCGACGCGCCTTATTTCGATGATTTCACGATCCTGACAACCGATGGCAATATGCTGCCCAAGCCGCTGATCAAGCCAACGCTTGAGCTGTTTGTGGCGCAACGGCATGACGTGGTCATTGATTTCTCGAAATATAATGATGGCGACAAAATTCAGGTTCTCAATCAGATGGAAAGCCGCGAAGATGGCGCAGGCCCCACGGGCTTTACGCTGTCGGGTGCGGATCTGATGGAGGTCATGGAGTTCCGCCCCAAAGGTGGTCTGGTCAATGATCCGTCGAAAATTCCGGCGAAAATGCGCAAACTGCCGAAAATTCGCATGTCGGAAGTGCGGCGCAGGCGTTTGTTTGTGTTCGACTATGACAATGGTCTTTGGACAGTGAACGGTCGTCTGATGGATCCCAACCGCGTGGATGCCAAGATCGAGCAGGGCTCGGCCGAGATTTGGACCTTCCGCAACGAAGGCTCCAACTGGGCGCACCCGGTACACACCCACTTTGAAGAGTTCCGGATACTCGAAGTCAACGGTCGCAAGATCGCGCATGACGATGTCATCCATTCTCGTAAAGATGTGGTGTCGCTTGGACCAAATGACGAAGTGACGTTCTTTGGTCGCTGGCGTGATTTCTTCGGCAAGCATGTGATGCACTGTCACAACGTTGTGCACGAAGACCACGCGATGATGATCCGTTGGGACATCGTTGAGCCGGGTCAGGGTGATTAATCCAAACCGTCAAGGAAATCTCTGAAGTTAAAGAGGAGAAAATTATGACTAATAGACGTCAATTTCTGACCGGTTTACCGGTTGCCGCGGCGGTTGGGTTTACCAGCACAGCGGGTAGCTCGGCCGAACGTGCCGCTGCTGAACGCTCGTCGGCACAAAGGGCTGCCGAATTTCGGGCAGTTGCCGCAGAGCGAGGCCCCAATGATACGGCGGTGCTTTGCAATCCGGTGGACAGCGGCGGGGTCATCGACATAACCCAGCGCGATGCCTTTCCGAATGTGATGATGGTCAATCAGGATGGGCTTGGTATGTCCTTCTATGAGGGCTTTATCGAAGACAAGATCGTGATGATGCATTTCATGAGCATTCGTGATGAAGAGCATTTCCCGATCACGCATTTTGTGCGCGATGTTGTTGCCGAGCTTGGCGACAAGGTTGGCCGCGATGTGCAGGTCTATTCGATCACCCGTGATCCGGTGCATGACACGCCAGAGCGTTTGGCCAAGTTTGCCAAAGACATCGGCGCGCGCAAAGGCTGGCAATTTCTGACTGGCTCGAAAGGGCATTGCTCGGATATTGCTTTCCGGATGTACCGCATGGGGCATAGTACCCTGCCGGGTAAGCGCAAGGTTGATGTGGTGTTTTACGGCAATGGCAGCGTGGGTCTTTGGGGGGCGTTCCCCTATGGGATCAGGCCCGATGATGCGGCAAGCCGTATCAGTTGGGTGATGCCGCAGCCAATGTCGGCAGATGGCAAACTGCGTCGTGCCGGGCCGCGTGTGTTCAATATGAGCGACACCCAAAACCATAACCGCGAAGTCTGAGATTCTGGCCCCCGGAAAACCCCGGGGGGTTCCAGCTCAACATTAGAACGGAGATTATGAAATGTTCATCAAATCCATCAAAGTAGCGGCACTGGCAGCGATGCCCGTTGTCACGTTGCTTGGGGGGGTGCCCGCAAAGGCACAGGATATCGGAGTGGTGTTAAACAGCTTCTGTATCGATCTGTTCGGATCAAACCAACAGCCGCGCACGGCCTTTACCACGCGCGATTCGTCGGATCCGATGCATACAATCCTGACAACCCCGCCGCCAATTTTCCCCGAAGCGGATACGTTTGGGCCTAACCCAAGCAACCTGATTCCGACAAAATATGAGGATGCAGAAACCTGCCGGGGCACGCCTATCCCCAACACTCTGCCTTCCACGCCGGAAAATCCGTATAATCTGCATGACGACCCGGTCGTGACGCAGATTGATAAAACCTCACCCACCGATGATCTTGACTGGATCATGGACCGTCTTGAAAGGATGTCACGCCCCTACCGCATTTGCCGGAACTGGCGCGGATACGAGCATTGCTTTGAATATCCCCGGCGGGTGAATACCCGTAAGGTACGGCGCCTGGCAAGCCGGGCTGTGGATATTATCGAGGGCAATGATTTGCGGGGCCGTTTCAAGGACCGCGAATATGAAAATTTTCCGCTCTTGCATTACTTTGGCGGGCTGAAAACCAAATCGGTTGATGCCACAACCAAATCGGTTGTGATCAATCAGATCTGGTATGACAGCCATATTGAATCCGACACCAACTATCTTGATACAACGGCGGTTCAGGACCAGGAATGGACCATCCAATACAACGTCAAGATACTCAATCGCGGTCATGAAGATTTTGCGCCTTATGCAATGTTCTTTGACGATCCGCTTGAGATGGACCTCAGCGATGTTGGCGGGCCTGACATGACGGCCGGTGGCACCAAGACGCCACGGGTGATGAATGTGGGCATGGATCAGACCTTCTTTCCGATGGAAGAGGGCGAGATGTACACGCTCAACATGAAAATGCCCCCGGCCAGGTTCTGGAATCTGACCTATCACTGGGGTTGGAGGGTTCATCCGCCACGGGTTCAGGTGACTGAAAACAACAACGTCCCGCTGGCAAATGGCACTCCGCGCAACTCTGCTCAAATTGGTGTCTTTGGTGCAAATCCTCGCGCCAGCGAAACGGCCAAACTGGCAGCGATTGGCATGATCGGTGATACCGCTCCGTCCAAACGCATGTGGCGGATGTTCCGCGAGCTTGCGAATATGCCGAATAACTCAGGCAGTAGCTACAATTACTTTGGCTTTGGTGGCTACTATGGCTATGGCGTGGGCCGCGATCTGCGCACCAAATTGCCGCTGATCCGTCAGGCCTTTTATGACTGGCAAAACCGCAACCAACTGCCAACCGGGTATGAAATGGCCCCTGACGCGGACATGGCCATATTGTTCCTCAACAATACGATCTATGGTGAGGTTCGTGGTCATGATGGTGATGCACAGGTATCGTTGACCGATGAGATGTTCACCAAGCGCGGAGACAGTGTTGAGCTTCAGCTTCTGAACGGCGATTACTTTGTTCATGCCTATGTGCTGGTTGATTTCGGAGGCCTGCGTGGCTGGGAAAATACTTTCCACAATACGCTGGCAATCGGGGGTGCAGGGCCGCTGTTTACCTTTGGCCGGAATTACTTCTGGATCCATATTGCCGGCAACGGTGGTCCGATCCCGGTTCCGCCAGCGGTACGGCCAGCAGAGCCTATCGTGACCCCGCATTCCACCGATGGCTATACCTACGGATATAATTACATGCGTGGTTACGGCAATAACGGTGACGATGATGGCGATTATATGCTGGGGTCCTGGGGCGGCATGATGCAGCCGGTCGACAGCTATACAACGGCGACAGGTATTGGCGAGCACAAGCTGACGGTGAATTTCACCTACGAGCCATCACGCCGGTTGCGGATGTATCAGTTTGATGCGCTGCACCACGACGTGGCCGTCTGGTCGGTTCACTGATCCGGATATGAAACAGGCACCGGCGGGGAATTCCGCCGGTGCCACACTTTTTTCTAACATTACTCATTCGATCCCGACGGAGATTTACGATGACCCGGAATTTAACATTACTCACCCTGCCCGCATTTGCGCTATCCTTGGCGCTTGCAGGTTTCGCCACAGCCTCGGAAACAGGCCAAACGGATCAGGCCAGCCCTGCGCAAAGCCAAGATCCGGCCGAAAGCCACGATCCGGCTGAAAGCATGATGAAAATGGCCGCCCGGATGCCCGATCATATCGGCATGGACGAGGGCAACAGTATTGAAAGCGCCATGCGCCCTGATGGGTTTCAATATCAGCGCAGTTTCAACCCTTATGTGATGCCCGATGTCACCTTGCGCAACGCGCGTGGCAAAAAGGTTAACTTTCCTGACCTGATGCAATTTGACGGTCCTATTTTATTGAATTTCATCTTCACAAGCTGCGCCACGATCTGTCCGGTGATGAGCGCCACTTTTGGCCAGACCCAGGAAGATTTGGCAAAGATTGATGATCATTACCTGATGGTTTCAATCTCAATCGACCCTGAATATGACACCCCGCGCCGGTTGCGCGACTATGCCGAGATGCATGATGCAAGTGACAACTGGATGATGTTGACCGGTCAGTTTGATGATATTTTCAAAGTCGTGCGTGCGTTTGACGCCATCTATAAGGGCGACAATAAGATGTATCACCGACCGCTGACCTTCCTGCGTGAAGGCCCGGATGCCAACTGGCTGCGGATTGAAGGGCTGCTGTCTTCGGCGGAATTGGCCGATGAATTTGCCACCCTCGTTCAGGGGGCCGCTGACTGATGCATGTTTCAGATTTGAAGGGGGGCTTGCGGGCATTTATAGTGTGCGCCGGTCTGGTTTTTGCGCCTTTGATGGCAAACGCAGGCGGTAATGCTGAATTGGGCCGCAGGCTCTATTGGCAGGGTATTGGCGCTGATGGCTTGCCAATTACCGGCAAAACCCAAGGCGATGTGGCAATAACCGGGGCGCAGTTTTCCTGCGTCAACTGCCACCGGCCCAGTGGTTATGGCACCTCGGAGGGGGGCAATTTTGTGCCGCCCATTACCGGCCCGGTGCTGTTTACCAAGCGCACCGCCAACCGTAACCGGATGTTCAAGGAATTGTATCAGGAGGTGCAGCCACCGGGCTTTTGGGCGCGGGTGCGACAGCCCCGGATCAGGCCCGCCTATAATGAGGCATTGCTGGGCCGCGCCTTGCGCAAAGGCGATGATGCCGCTGGCCGCCCGTTTGATCCGATCATGCCGCGTTATAATTTGACCAATGAGGATGTCTCAAACCTTGCGGCGTTCCTTAGGGGCCTGTCCGACAAGATTGATCCCGGCGTGGAAGAGAAAGACATCCATCTGGCAACCATCATTGGCCCAAAGGCTGATCCCGATGAAGTCACGGCGATGATGGACACGCTCAACCTGTTTTTCACCTGGATGAACAAGGATACCGAGGGCGATACCCGCAATCCGTCATTTTCACCGCGCTACCGCTCGGAATTCATTCCCGCTTACCGCTATTGGAGGCTGCATGTCTGGCAGCTTGAGGGCGATCCTTCAACCTGGCGCGAACAGCTTGAGGCCTATTATGCCGATCAACCGGTCTATGCCACGGTCAGCGGGCTGGTGCCCGGCCCGTGGGATGAGATTGGCAAGTTTTGCGATGATAAACGCCTGCCTTGTGTCTTTCCCAATACCGAACTGCCAACCCCGGGTGAAAACCGCTATGGCTATTCGATATTTTTCAACCGGGGGGTGGCGTTAGAGGCCGAGGCTTTGGTGATGTATCTGGGGGATAGTGAAACGCCCCCGGCGCGGATTGTGCAGCTTCACGGGCTCGGCCCGCGTGGCAGCCGCCCGGCAAAGGCGTTGACCCAGGCCGCCGGGTATCAGCTTGAAGGCACCGATATTGAGACCGTCAGCTATCAGGGCGCAGACGGGTTAAGGGCGGCTTTGGCCAAATATGGTGATGCCGATATGCTGGTGATCTGGCCCGATGATCCGGCGGGTGCAATGGACGTTCTGGCAAGTGCCGATCCACAGGCGGCGCAGATTTATCTGCCCTCGGCCAGCAAAGACGCGGCGGTGGCGGCGTTGCCTGCGGATATGATCGCCCGCACGCGCATCATCTGGCCCTATGACAAACCAGAAAACTATCACCCGCGCAAATACCGGGTCCGCGCATGGATGCATTCAAGGCGGCTCAAGGTCACCCATCCAAGGCTGCAACTGCAGACCTATTATGCTCTGACCATGATGCAATATGGGTTGCTGAATTCCATCACCGATTTCCAGCGCGATTACCTGATGGAGATCATCGAACACGAGGCTGAAAATGAGCTTAACCCGGGCACCCACCCGGAATTGGGGCTTGGCCCGGGGCAACGATTTGCCTCAAAGGGCGCCTTCATAGCTGAGCTGGCACCGGATACCCGCGTGGGCTACCGGGTCGTCAGCGATTGGATCGTGCCATAGGGTTTTGAGTAATGTGCTCTATGGTACGAAGCGGGCGGTGGGGAAACCTGCCGCCCGCGTTATATTTGGCAAGGCGGGTGGGGATTTAGATCAATGCCATCGCCAGCCAGACAATCCCGGTGGCCCCCGAGAGATAAGCCCCAAAGGGAATGGCGGTGGTGGATTTTATCTGCGCAGTGCCAAACCAGCCGATCAATGCGGTGATCATCAAGGCCCCAAGGGCCGCCAACAGAGCGGTGACCGGCAAGGCCACAAGGCCAACAACCGCGCCAATTCCGCCCATCAATTTAACATCCCCCATCCCCAGACCCTCACGGCCACGCAGGGCATAATACCCCATCCGGATCACCAGAAATGAACCGGCCCCGGCGGCGGCCCCGATCAAAGCCCCCAGAACATCGCGGTTTGGGTCTTCAATCGCCAGCGCCATGCCGATCAAAAACAGCGCCAGCGTCATGAAATCCGGCAACCTGAAATCGGCGACATCGCATAAGATTAGCCCCATCAGGCACCACAAAAGCAGCGCCCCAAGCAGCATCTGTAACGGGCTGGCGGCCACGAATACCGCCAATGTGGCCAAGGCAACCCCCGCCGCTTCGGCATAATACAGGCGTTTTGGGATCGGCGCGTTGCAGGCGCGGCATTGCCCACCCAGCATGAGATAGGACAAAAGCGGCAGCTTATCACGCCACGCAACCGGCGTTTCACAGCTTCGGCAGTGCGATGGCTTGCGGATAATATCCTCACCCAAGGGCAGACGATCCGCGACCAGCGCCAGAAATGACCCCACAGCACCGCCGAGAATGACCACCATCAAGGCAAGGGCCAAGGCCCCGGTCAGCGCCATGATTTTGATCGAATAACAACCCGATTGACCAAGGCTTTGATTGAAATAGATTTACCCATACGATATGATTCCATAGCGGTAGATTATCCGAAATTGCGTATATTCAGAAGCCAAAACCAATTTTTGGACTGGATTGCGCCTAAGTTTATAAAGACAACAGCATTGCACCTGTTTCAGGACTATCAGCAACGCAGCGGGAAAGTAATTTAAGATGATGATCAACATATCAGGCCCTAGCATATCAAAAGAAACCCCCGCCCTGCGCCGCCGCTCCGAGGCCGGGTTTTCTCTGTTGGAACTGATGGTTGTGGTGGTGATCATGTCGATTTTGGCACTGGTGATCATGCCCCGCGTCATCAACCGCCCCGATCAGGCGCGGGTCAGCCGGGCAAAATCGGATCTGGCGGTGCTGCAAAGCGCGGTGAAGCTTTATAAGCTCGACAATTTCCGCTTTCCCACCACCGATCAGGGCCTGCGCGCTTTGGTCGAGGCCCCGACCACGGAACCCTTGGCGCAAAACTGGGCGCAAAACGGCTATATTGACCGCCTGCCCAAAGACCCGTGGGGGCTGGAGTATCAATATCTGCAGCCGGGTGTGCACGGTGAATTTGACATCTTTACGCTTGGGGCCGATGGCACCTCGGGCGGTGAGGGGATGGACGCGGATATTGGCTCATGGAGCGAGGAATAATGCACTCGGATCGGGGGTTTTCCCTGATCGAAATGGTGATTGTGGTGGCGGTGATTGCAGTGATGTCGATCACGGCGGTGTTTTCCGTTGGCCGCAGCGGTGCAACCTCGCAAAGCGATGCCCGCCGGTTTAGCGAGGCTTACGCCCGCCTGCGCGAGGCGGCGATTCTCAGCCGGCAATCGCGGGCGATGTTTCTTGGCGCTGATCAGTGGCAGGTGTTGAAACCGGGGGGTGCGCCGGATGCCGATTGGGTACTTGTCGGCACGGCGCAGAAATTTCGTGGCGAGGTGCGGTTTCAGGGCAAATCCGGCGCGCTTGGGCAGGGCGGCACAACCCCCACGCCCGATCTGATTTTTCTGCCTGACGGTCAGGTGACGCAATTTGAGGTCAGCTTTATCTCGGCCAAATCCGTCACCCGTTGCACCGGCTCGGGATGGGAGGGGATGACATGCGCGGGCGGATGACCCCCGAGGCCGGGATCACATTGCTGGAACTGGTGATTGCGGTGTTTGTGCTGGCCATCGGCACCATCGCGGCGCTGCGGTCAATTGATTTTGCCCAGCGTAATATCGGCGATGAGGCGGCGCGGTTGTTTGCCACTCAGGTGGCGCTTAACCGGGCAGAAGAACTGCGCCTTTTCGGCGCGCGCGACGGGCGTGATTTGCCGCAAAGCGTTGCATACGGGCCTTATGACTGGCAGGTTTCGGTTGACGAAAAAGAAACCCGCGCGGGGTTTGTTGAGGCCACGGTCACGGCCCGCGCCAAGGGGCAGCCCGGCGCGCGTTATGTGGTGATTATAAACAAAGGCCGCAAGCCATGACCGGTGCCGCACATAGGCGCGACGCCGGGATTACCTTGCTTGAGTTGGTGATCGTCATGGCGCTTTTTGCGCTGGTGGCGGTGATGGGGTTGCAGGCCCTTAGCGGGGCAATGCGCGCCGATGAACGGCTGCGCAAAGTGGACGACGCAACCGCCCGCATGACCCGCGCGTTAACGCTGTTGCGCAATGATCTCAAATCCGCGGATAGCCGGGTTTTCTGGCCCCCCGGCGCGGAGGAAGCCGCGCGCCCCTTCATTGATCTAACGGCTAGTGATGGCGTGCTGGAATTCACCATCGCCGGGCAGCCGGTTTTGCCTGATGTGCAATCGGCGGGGTTTTCAAGGGTGATCTGGCGGCATGACCGGGAAAATAACCGCCTGACGCGGCAGGTTTGGCCGGTGCTGCGCCCCGCCGGGGATCAGGCACTGGCCCCCGAGGTTGAAATGCTGCAAGGGATTGTCGGGCTGAGCGTGCGGTCATATGCGGGCAAAGATGATGGATGGGTTGGCGAATTTGGCACTGATAAACAACCGTTTGAAGCTTCCTTGCCCGAGGCGGTTGAGCTTAATCTCGTGTCCGAGCTTTACGGGCCGTTGCGCATCGTGGTGAGGTTTTGATGCGCCGGGGCAGGACAGGCGGGGATCGTGGCATAGCCTTGCTTAACGCGCTGATTTTGGTGGCGGCCATATCGGCGATTGCGGCGGGGTTGATGCTGATGGCGGAAAACAGCCGAACGCGGATCAGTTACCTGCAAGGCTCGGCGCAGGCGATGCTATATCTTGATGCCGCTGAATTGCTGGTCGAGCCGGTGCTGCGCGGCGATTGGAAGCTGGACCAGAACGTCGATCACCTATCGGAAAGCTGGGCCAAAAACCCGATCAACGCCGAGGTGGACCGGGGCAATGTTGTGGGTGAGATGCGCGATTTGCAAGGGCTGTTCAACGTCAATTCCCTCAGCAACCCGGGCGATGGCTCTGCGGTGCAGGCGTTTGAACATCTGCTCAAAAGCCTTGATTTGCCCGTGGTGCTGGCGCGTGAGATTGCCGCCTTTACCCAACCCTTGGGCACTTCTGACCTGCAAGCCTATAGCGCCCGTGATCTGCCGATTCGCCCGGCGATGCGGCGGCTGGATGACATATCCGAATTGCGGCTGGTCAATGGCATGACGTCTGAGATTTACCAAAAGCTGCGGCCCCTTGTCTGGGCCGGGCCGCCGGGCCTGTCGGTGAATGTCAACACCGCCCCGCGTGAGGTTCTTGCGGCGATTTACCCGGCGGCGAATGGCAGTAATATTGACCGCTTGATTGCCGAGCGCAACAAAGCGTATTTTGCAGATATGACAGATTACAATACCCGCCTTGGCCGGGCCATTCCGGCGGCTGTTTTGGCCAATGCGCGCATTCCAAGCGGTGGTTTGGGTGTGAGCAGCCAATGGTTTGAAGCGCGCTTTAGCGCCAGCCTCAATGACACCGTACTGCGGCGGCGGCTGGTGATATTGCGTGACCGGCTGACCGGGCACACCACAATTCTCCGCCGGATTGAGCTGCAGCAATGACACAGCATCAGCGAAAATATCATCGCCGCGCCGCTACGGAGGCCGCGAAATTGCCGCTCTATCATTTGGGCGCGGGGGGGCGCCCGCCCGCCGGGGCCTATGTGGCTTTGGTGCCGGGAATGATGGCTCCGATTCTGTCGCTTGATCTGCCGCCGGGCCTTAAGGGGGCCACGCGCCTGCGCGTTGCGCGGCGGCAAATGGCGGATCTCTTTGGCCGCAATGATCTGGATTTTGAGATGCGGCCTGTGGTTCTGGGCGCGGGCAAAACGCAGTTAACTCAATGGCACCGGGCGCTGGCCGTGGCCCCCGAGGACCGGCAGAAATGGCTGCGGGATGTCACCCCCGCCTGCCGCGCGGTTTTGCCTGATTATCTGGCCTTGCCCTATGCGCCGGATGTCTGGAGCATTGACTGCGCGGAGGAACAAATCCGCGCGCGCCTTGGGGTGGATGACGGCTTTACCGCCGAGCCTGCGCTGGCGCTGGCCTTGTTGAAATCGGCGCTTTTGGACGCCATGCCCAAGGCGGTTTTGCTAACCGGCACACCAGACCCGGATATTGCCCGCCTGTTTCATGAACGCAAGCTCAAGGTGGCAAATGATCCGGCCAAATACGGCGCTAAAATCTTTGCCAATGGTGAGCTGGCACTTGATCTGGCGCGTGATCCCGACGCTGAGAGGGAAGACATGCGCCGGGCGCTGCGGCCTTTTCTTTTGCCTGCAATGATGGTGGTTCTGGCGCTGGTCCTGTGGGCCGCTGCGATGCTGCGCGAGACTGGTGAGCTGCGCGCGCAAGCCCTGGCGCACCGCCAAAGCGCCGAGCGGATATTGCGCGAGACGATGATCCCAACCGGGCCAATTCTGGATATGCGCGCACAGGTGTCACGGCTGGTTGATAAACGCCAAAGGGCCGCGCAACAGGCCGCGATGCAGGCCCGGCCGGTGGATGTTTTTCGCGGTGCGGGCAATGTTCTGGCCGACAGTGACGCGCAGGTTTTAGCGGTGAGTTATCAGATTGGAAGTGGCCTGGTGATTGACCTTAAAGTCAGAGATTTTGCCGCCCTTGATCAACTGGTCGCGGCGCTGCGCGAGGCGGGGATTGAGCTGAGCGTGGCGCAATCCACCGCGCGCGAAAACGAAGGGGTTGAGGCGTCTTTGGCATTGGCCTCAAACCGGGCCTCAAACCGGGGGCCGGGGCAATGAGCGAGCGGATTATCACGTTTTTGGTGGATCTAAGCCGCCGCGAACGCTGGCTTTTGGCGCTGTTGGTTTTGGTTGCCCTGCCCATGGCCGCTGTTTTTGGCCTTGCTTTACCCCTGTCCGAGGCCCGCAATGCGGCGCGCGCGCAGGTGCATGAGGCGCGGCTGATTGAGGAATGGGTCGCGGCGCAGGCCGAGGAATATCTGGCGCAAGGCGCGTTGCTGGGCGAGGCCGGTGATACGGGTGCCCGCCCGCCCATCGGCGTTAGCGGCATAGAGCTTAGTCTGGTTGAGGCGGGCCTGCGCAAGGATGTGACCGAGCTTGCCAATAATGCCGGGGGCGGCGTGACTTTGCGGTTTGATGCGGCGGCCTTTACCGGGCTTTCTGCATGGCTGAGCCAGAATCAAGATAGCTGGGGTTATAATCTGGAAGCGTTCAAATTCACCCGTGGCACGCGCGATGATCTGGTTGAGGCCGAGTTCAAACTGGTGCCGGCGCAATGATCCGGATTGTGACAGTTCTTATGGGTCTGACCTTTGGTTTTGGCCTGGTTTTGGCCAGCGAAGGCCGGATGCTGCACCTGCGCCATTTTATGGCCTCTGCCGAGCCGGATTGGGCCAGTGAATTAAGTGATGCCACAGGCCTGAAAGACGCCTTTTGCGGTCATTCTGAAACCGCGAAATCGGATCAGACGCAGAATATTCTAAGCGTGGCAGGCATTTTATATCGCCTGTGTGGCCGCGATTAAAAGCCCAATGATTTAACCGCGCTTGGCCACCACTTTCAACTCAGACGCAATATCCCTGCGCCTTGAGGCCATGGCCCCAAGCGGGTCAAGATCAGCGTTGGTTTTGAGCATCTCATCAAGCGCGGCGCGGGCGGACAAAAGCCGCTTTTTGGTCTCGGGTCCGTAATTGCCCTTGGCCATCGCCGCAAGCGCCATTTCATGCTCAGCAGTGCCGCGCACAGCCAAAGCGGCAGCACGATCAGAGCCCTTCAGCCCCTTGGCCAAAGCACCCGAGACGCGCGCGGCCTCATCATAGCGGTTGGCGCGCAGCAGGGCATGGGCATATTCCAGCCGCAGGCGCGGCTCAAACGGCCCGCCCTTCTGGATCATCGCGCCGTAGCCTTTGATTGCGGCCTCATAATTGCCCGCCTCAAGCGCCTTGCGCGAAACCACATAATTGCGCTGAAACCCGGCCCCTTTGCTGACAACGCCCGGCTCGCAGGCGGCGAGGATAAAAACAATGCCGCCAAGGATTAAATATCGCGTATTAAACCGAGCCAGCATCAGGCCCCCCTAAACTATAAGTTCATTTCAAATGCCTTGCCTTGATAGCACAGATACCTTTGGCAGGTAAGCAAAATTTCGGCTCTGGCGGGTGGATAACAGCCACACTTTTCGTATGTTTGCGATAGCCATGAAAGCCAGAATGGATTAGGCTTTTGGGGATGTTTTTAAAGCACAAGAATACTCGGAATTGATCAGGAGAATGCGCACGAATGACCGATCTGAAAAGCGTATTTGATGCCGTTGCCACCCCCGTCATCGGGCTTGATGCTGATCTGGCGATTGTTTTTGCCAACCGCGAGGCGCGCAAAGCTTTCCCGGATATTGCCCATGGCAAACCTGTTGGTGCGGCGGTTTCTGACAAGCGTAAATTCATCAAACAGCTTGAAAAGGCCCTGAAAACCAAAGACGAGATAACAACATCCCTGTCGCTGTCAGCGGGCTTTGGCAAGGATTATCAGATCACCCTCAGGGCGGTAAATCCCGCCGGGACAACCGGCAAGACAGCCTTGGTTTTGACGTTTGAAGACAGATCCCCGCTTCGCGATGTCAAAGCCATGCGGAGCGAGTTTGTCGCCAATGTCAGCCATGAAATCCGCTCGCCTCTCACCGCCATTTCCGGCTTTGTCGAGACATTGCAAGGCCCGGCGCGCGACGATGCAAAAGCGCGCGAGATGTTTTTGGGCATGATGGGTAAAGAGGTAACGCGGATGACAAATCTGGTCAGTGATCTGCTGTCGCTGTCCAAGGTTGAGGTGAAAGAGCGCCGCGCGCCAAAGAAAATGGTTGATCCGAATTTGATCATCGGTGAGGCGTGCGAAAGTGCCACGGCCTATGCCCATAAGCGCGGTAAAGCGCTGGCGGTGCATAGTGCGGCAAAGCTGCCCGAGATTCCGGGAAATCATGGTGATCTGGTCAGGATGCTGATCAACCTGATGGAAAACGCCGTCAATTACAGCCGTGAGCGCAGTGAGATCACGCTTGCGGCGCGGTTTGAGAAAACGAACAGCCCGCTTGGCCGCCCGGCGGTGTGCATTTCAATCCGAGATCAGGGCGAAGGCATTGCCGCCGAGGAAATCCCAAGGCTGACCGAACGGTTTTACCGGGTCGATAAAAGCCGCTCGCGCAATGTTGGCGGCACTGGTCTGGGGCTGGCGATTGTCAAGCATATCCTGCGGCGTCATCGCGGCCGGATTGAGATCACAAGCGTGCCGGGCGAGGGCTCGGAATTTCGTGTCTGGCTACCGCTGGCGAAGCCGAAGAAGAAATAAAACCTGTCACTGAACTGTTACATAACTGTCGTACTCCTGATTCATGCCTGAGCGAATATTGGGCCGTTCCGTAAAGCGTTTCGCACTCAATTTGAATCGCAAATTGAATGGGAAACGCCCGCGACCTTTGTAGGGCGCGCGTGCATCAAAGCAGTCCCTGAGCCAAATGCAGGGCGAAACGCTTTAAGGAACGTTTGTGAACCTTTAGGAGACGATTCCATGCCCCTTCCCCTTCCCCTTTCGCTGACAGCCTCTGCTGCCCTTATTGCCACATCCATCGCGCTGCCCGCCATGGCCCGCGATCAGATCAATATTGTCGGCTCGTCCACAGTATTCCCGTTTGCCACCGCCGTGGCCGAGCATTTTGGCAAATCCACTGATTTCCCCACGCCCGTGGTTGAAAGCACCGGCTCGGGGGGTGGTCTGAAACTGTTTTGTGCCGGCGACGGCCTGAATACGCCCGACATCACCAACGCCTCACGCCGGATCAAAGCCTCGGAAGTGGCGCTTTGTGCTGAAAACGGCGTGGCCGGGATTGTTGAGGCCAAGATCGGGTTTGATGGTATCGTTCTGGCCAATTCGGTAGAGGCCGAACAGCTAGAATTGACCCGCCGCGATATTTTTCTGGCGCTGGCCAAGAATGTGCCCGATGGCGACGGCGCGGCCATGCCGAACCCCTATAAAATGTGGTCCGATGTCAATCCTGATCTGCCCGATGTGAAGATCGAGGTTATGGGCCCGCCGCCGACATCCGGCACTCGTGACGCCTTTGCCGAGCTGGCAATGGAGGGCGGATGCAAGACGTTTGACTGGATCAAGGCTTTGAAATCCCAAGATAAAGCCGCCTACAAGGCGCTGTGCCATACCATCCGCGAAGATGGGGCCTATATCGAAGCGGGTGAAAACGATAACCTGATCGTGCAGAAATTACAGGCCAATGCCGATGCGGTTGGGGTGTTTGGCTATTCCTTTCTTGAGCAAAACAGCGATGTCATTCAAGGCTCGATCATCGGCGGGGTTGCCCCCGAATTTGACGAGATTGCCGAGGGCACCTATCCGATCGCGCGCTCACTTTATTTCTATGTGAAGGCCTCACATGTCGGGCAGGTGCCGGGCATTATGGCGTATCTCAAGGAATTTACCAATGAGGATACATGGGGCGAGGATGGCTATCTGGTGGACAAAGGCCTGATCCCGCTGACCGAAGAAGAGCGCGCCAAAGAGGCCGCAAAAATATTGGCGCTTGAGCCACTCACGATGTAGCGCCAATGGCTGCAAACCGGCCATCCCCCGGCCGGTTTGCAGCAATTTTGAAAGCAACAACATGCAATCGCAAAGCCTCAACCTTTCCAACACAATGCGCCCGAAATGGCGTGACAGGTTTGTCATCGCAACCCTCGCGGCATTTGCCGGGGTGGCCATTCTGGTGACGCTTGGCATCGTTTTGTCACTGGTGGTTGAGACCTGGGAATTTTTCAAAAAAGTGCCGGTGTCCGAGTTTCTTTTTGGTCTGGAATGGAGCCCGCAAACCGCGATCCGCTCGGATCAGGTGGGGGCCGAGGGCAGTTTTGGGGTGATCCCGCTGATCAACGGCACGCTGTTGATCTCGGCCATTGCCATGCTGGTTGCCACGCCTTTGGGCCTGACCTCGGCGGTGTATCTGTCGGAATATTCCAGCAAAGCCATGCGCGGTTGGATCAAACCGGCACTGGAAATTCTCGCTGGTATCCCGACGGTGGTTTACGGCTTTTTTGCCGCCCTCACGCTGGCACCCTTCATTCGCATGACCGGCGGGCAGTTCGGGCTTGAGATTGCCTCGGAAAGTGCCCTTGCCGCCGGGATTGCCATGGGGATCATGATTGTGCCGCTGATCTCGTCATTGTCGGATGATGTGATCAATACGGTGCCGCAATCCCTGCGCGATGCGTCCTATGGGCTTGGCGCCACCCAATCGGAAACCATCCGCCGGGTGATCCTGCCTGCGGCCCTTCCGGGCATTGCCGGATCGCTTTTGCTGGCCACCTCGCGCGCCATTGGTGAGACGATGATCGTGCTGATGGCGGCGGGCATGGCGGCAAAGCTGTCGCTCAATCCGCTTGATGCGGTGACCACTATTACCGTGCAAATTGTTGCCCTTCTGACCGGCGATCAGGCGTTTGACAGTGCCAAAACCCTGTCGGCTTTTGCCCTTGGGTTGTTCCTTTTTGTGATCACCCTGATCCTTAATGTTTTCGCCCTTCACATCGTCCGCAAATATCAGGAACACTATGATTGATCTGAGCAAAAACGCCGGTTTTGATCTGGCCGCCCGCAACCGCGCTGAACGGCGGTTCCGCCTGTCCGGCATTCTGGCCATCGCTGTGTCGCTGATGTTTTTGCTGGTGATGCTGTGGGATATTACCGGCACTGCCAGCGGGGCAATCAAACGCACTCAGATTGCGATTGAGGTTGATCTGGGCGCGGAAAATATGGACCCGGCTGATCTGCGCGCCGCCCCTTGGGGCAAGATCGTCAAGCAGGGCCTGCGCGCGATGTTCCCTGAGGTGAGCAAACGCAAAGACAAAAAACGACTTTATAACCTTGCCAGTCCTGAGGCGGGTTTTGAGCTGCGCCAGATGGTTACCGAGACCCCCGAACTTGCCGGAGGGGTGCGGCGCGTGTGGGTCACCGCCTCGGATGATCTTGATCTATTCTTGCGCGGCAAGGTGGATATGGAGCTACCGGAAAAACGCCGCCGGGTGAAAGATATTGAGGCCGGCTGGATCAGCACGCTTGAGCAAAACGGCAATCTGCGCCGGGTGATCAACTGGAAATTCCTCACCAGTGGCGACAGCCGCGAGCCTGAGGTCGCGGGCATTTTAAGCGCGCTGGCTGGCTCGGCATGGTCGCTGGCGGTGTGTTTCATTCTGTCTTTCCCCATCGGCATTGGGGCGGCACTTTATCTGGAAGAATTCGCGCCGAAAAACCGGATGTCGGACCTGATTGAGGTCAATATCAACAATCTGGCGGCGGTGCCGTCGATTGTGTTTGGCCTGCTGGGGCTGGCTATATTTCTGGGCTATATGGGCCTGCCGCGCTCATCACCTTTGGTTGGCGGCATGGTGCTGGCGCTGATGACATTGCCCACGATCATCATCGCCGCGCGTGCCGCGCTGAAATCGGTGCCGCCCTCATTCAAAGAGGGCGCGCTGGCGCTCGGGGCCACGCCGGTGCAGGCGGTGTTTCACCATGTTTTCCCGGTGGCGATGCCGGGTATGCTGACCGGGGCCATCATCGGTATGGCGCAGGCCTTGGGCGAAACAGCCCCCTTGCTGATGATCGGCATGGTGGCGTTTATCGTCGATATTCCCACGTCCATATTGCAACCGGCCACGGCGCTGCCGGTGCAGATATTCCTTTGGGCCGACGCGCCTGAGCGGGCGTTTTCTGAAAAAACGGCTGCGGCCATCATCGTTTTGCTGATCTTCCTGATCTCAATGAACCTGATTGCCATCCTGTTGCGGCGCAAACTTGAAACGAGGTTCTGAGCATGGCTGATCCGATCATTTCATCGCGGAATGTGAATATTTTCTACGGTGACAAACAGGCGATTTTCGATGTGAATATGGATATTCTGCCCAACAAGGTGACCGCCTTCATCGGCCCCTCGGGCTGTGGCAAATCCACGTTTTTGCGGGCGATCAACCGGATGAATGACCTGATCCCGATCTGCCGTATTGAGGGCGATATGCGCATCGGCGGGCAGGATATTTACGCCCCTGAGGTCGATGTGGTCGCCCTGCGCGCGCAGGTGGGTATGGTGTTTCAAAAGCCCAACCCGTTCCCGAAATCTATCTTTGAAAACGTGGCTTACGGTCTTAAAATTCACAAAATGGTCCCCGCCAAATCCGAATTGCACGACCGCGTGGAATGGAGCCTCAAAAGTGCGGGGCTTTGGGATGAGGTGGCCGACCGGCTGGATCAGCCGGGCAATTCGCTCTCGGGCGGGCAACAGCAACGCCTGTGCATCGCCCGCGCCATCGCGGTGGAGCCCAAGGTGATTTTGATGGATGAGCCGTGCTCGGCGCTTGATCCGATTGCCACCGCCGTGGTTGAGGATCTGATTGATCACCTGCGCAAGGAATTTACCATCATCATCGTCACCCATTCCATGCAGCAAGCCGCGCGCATCTCACAACGCACGGCTTATTTTCATCTGGGAAATCTGGTGGAATTTGGCGATACCAAAACCATTTTCACCAATCCAGTTGACGAACGCACCCAAAACTACATCACCGGACGCATCGGCTAGAGGGATACAAATGGAAAACCAACCGCATGAACATATTGTCGCAAAGTTTGACAAGAACCTGCAAAAAATCCGCTCATTGATCCTTGGCATGGGCGCGCTTGTGGGCGCTCAGATCAAGGATGCCACAGCACTTTGGTTTGCCTATGACAAGGCCGAGGCCAACCGCATTCGCGCCCTTGACCGGCAGGTCAACGGCATGAACCGCGAGGTTTACGCCCGCGCCGAAGTGCTGATCGTGCGGCGGCAGCCGGTGGCGCTTGATCTGCGGGCCACGCTGGCCCCGATCAACATCGCGGGTGAGCTGGAGCGCATCGGCGATCACGCCAAAACCCTTGCCAAACGGGCCTATCTTTATACTGGTCAGCGCCCGGAAAAAGAGCTGTTTGATCTGATTGCTGAGATGAGCCAAGATGTTCAGCGTATGCTGATTGATGTCTTGCTGGCCTATACTGAATCCGATACCGATTTGGCCGCTATTGTGCGCGAAAAAGACCTGTTGGTTGATGCCGCCCATAAAAATCTGATGCAAAAGGTGATCACCGCACTTGCGGAGGGTCAAAACAGCGAAGACCTAACCGCCGGGCTGGTGCATTTGGTTTTGGTTTCGCGTAATCTGGAACGTGTCGGCGATCATATCGTCAATATCTCAAGGTTTGTGAACCAGATCGTTGAGGGCGATGATCTGAAGGCGGTTGAATAACACGGAGCTTGTGGTTTGAGCATTTTAATCCCGGAAATTCTGGTTGTTGAGGATGAGCCGTCACAGGTTGAAATCCTGCGCTTTAATCTGGCCAATGCGGGCTATGAGGTGCGCATTGAGATGGACGGCGAAGACGGCGTGCGCGCGGCGGTTGAACAGCCGCCGGATTTGATTTTGCTTGATTGGATGCTGCCTAATCTCTCCGGTGTCGAGGCCTGTCGACAGTTGCGCCGACGCAAAGAAACCCGCCAGATACCGATCATCATGCTGACCGCGCGCTCGGAAGAAAATGATATGATCCGGGGGCTGAACACCGGCGCGGATGATTACATAACCAAACCCTATTCGATCAAGGAACTGCTGGCGCGGGTCAAAGCGGCGCTGCGCCGGCCGGTGATCTCGGTCACCGATCAAAAGCTGACCTTGGGCAAGCTTGAGGTCGATATTGATCGCCACCGGGTTGAATTTGACGGTCAGGGGATTGAGATCAGCCCGACGGAATTCAGGCTGCTGATTGTCTTGATGCAAAGCCAGGATCGGGTGCTGTCACGCACCCAACTGCTTGATCTGGTTTGGGGAATCTCGTCTGATATGGAAACCCGAACCGTGGATGTGCATATCGGCCGTCTTAGGCGCGCGCTGAAGAAGGCGGGCGGTGCGGGCATGGTGCGCACGGTGCGCGGGTTTGGCTATAGCATCGGGGAATAGGCGGCTTATGCGTCGTCTTTTTTATCCGGCACCGGATCATGGCCGCATTGCCCCCATGGGTTGCAGCGGCCAATGCGCCTTAAAGCCATCCAGCCGCCTTTGATCGCGCCGTGCTTTTCCAGCGCCTCCAAAGCATAGGCGCTGCAGGTGGGCAGGTAGCGGCAATTATACCCAACCCACGGCGAAAACAGCAGGCGATAGCCTTTGATCGGCAGGGCAAGGATATGGGCAAAAAATGTCATTGGTCCACATGCAGTTTTGTCAGGGCGGCGATAAAATCACCCTTGAGGAGTTCAAACGGTCGCGCGGCGGTGGCGTCCTTGCGCCCGATCAGCACATAATCCCACCCGGCGCGGCCAAGCGATGGCAGCTCCATCCGCGCCACCTCACGCAGGCGGCGTTTGGCACGGTTGCGCGCCACCGCATTGCCCACCTTTTTGGAACAGGTAAAGCCCACGCGAATGGCGGGATCATCATCATCGCGCGCGCGGGCCTGCACCATCATTGACGCGGTGCCTTGCCTTTGGGCGCGGGCGGCGCGCAGGAAATCGGCGCGTTTTGAGAGGGTCTTTAGACAAACCAAAACCGCCGGGGGGGTGTTCCCCGTGTCAAACTCGGGGGCCTCCGGCGGGGTCATGTCTGTTGTCCTTTAACTGGCGCTGTTTAGGCGCTCAGCTCTTTGCGGCCGTGGGCACGGCGGGCATTGAGGATTTTACGACCGGCCTTGGTGGCCATACGGGCGCGAAAGCCGTGACGGCGTTTGCGAACCAGGTTCGAGGGTTGAAAGGTGCGTTTCATCGCTCCGTCTCCGACTTGATCTGAGGCCCGGCGAATGGAATCGCCAAGGGGCCTGTGAATAACTGAAGCCCGGTCTATAGTGGGATGAAATTGACAAGTCAAACCAAAGCCGCCGTATAATCCGGGGAAATCAGGCCTTTTGCAACAAAACCCGGCAACAACCGGCGCAATGTTACGAAAAGCCCGAAACTTTGCAATGAATGCCCGAAATACATCACCCGGGATCAATCGGTTGTGATCCCGTATAGCCAAACCCCAATGAAACCCGCATGTTATGGCAAAGGTAACCAAAACAGGCACAGAACATGGACAAAGCGACCGGGCCGGATCATAAGTCGGGCAACAAATCAATCCTGCGTCACGCGCCGCTTTTGATTATTGTGATTGTGGCCATTATCGGCTCTTTCACCCTCAAGGATTACATCACCTTTGATACATTGCGCCAAAACCGCGAGGCGTTATTGGCGTTTCGCGATGCCAATTATATCGGGCTGGTGGCTACATTTCTGGCGATTTACATTGTGATCGTCTCGTTTTCGCTGCCGGGTGCCGCGGTGGCCTCGGTCACTGGCGGGTTTTTGTTTGGTCTTGGCTTGGGCACCCTCTATAACATGACAGCCGCCACAATCGGTGCTTGCATCATCTTTCTGGCGGCGCGCTGGGGCCTTGGCAAAAATCTGGCCGCTAAAATGGATGCCTCGGACGGCGCGCTGAAAAAGCTCAAAAACGGACTGGTCGAGCATGAGATCAGCGTTCTGTTCCTTCTGCGTCTGGTGCCCGCCGTGCCGTTTTTCGTGGCCAATCTGTTGCCCGCACTGGTCGGCGTCAAATTCTTCAACTTTGTTTTCACCACCTTTTTCGGCATCATCCCCGGCGCGATTGTCTTTACATGGATTGGTGTCGGTCTGGGTAAGGTGTTTGACCGTGGCGAAAGCCCCGATCTTTCGCTATTGTGGGAGCCACAGATCATCGGGCCAATTTTGGGCCTGTGTGCGCTGGCAATCCTGCCGATTATCATCAAAACCCTGCGCGGCAGGAAAGGATCCTGAAAATGAGTGAATTAAAGGCGGATTTGCTGGTCATCGGGGCCGGTTCAGGCGGGCTATCCGTGGCCGCAGGCGCGGTACAGATGGGGGCCTCGGTGATTATGCTTGAGGGCCACAAGATGGGTGGCGATTGCCTGAATTTCGGCTGTGTGCCCTCCAAGGCCCTGATCGCCAGCGGCAAGGCAGCTTATGCGCAGGCCCATGCCGTTGAATTTGGCGTGGCCAATGCCAAACCCAAGGTCGATTATGCCGCCGCCAAGGATCATGTGGCCGATGTGATTGCCACCATCGCGCCGGTGGACAGTCAGGAACGGTTTGAAGGCCTTGGCGTTCAGGTGATCCGCGAATATGGCTCATTCATCTCACCCACCCAAGTACAGGCAGGCGTGCATGTGATCACCGCGCGGCGCATCATCATCTCAACCGGCTCGTCGCCGTTTGTGCCGCCGGTGCCGGGCCTTGAAAACGTGCCTTATGAGACCAACGAAACCCTGTTTGATCTGCGAGAGAAGCCCAAGCACCTGCTGATTGTCGGCGGCGGGCCTATTGGCATGGAAATGGCGCAGGCGCATGTCCGGCTTGGCTGTAAGGTGACGGTGATTGAGGGCATGAAAGTGTTTGGGCAGGACGACCCGGAAACCGCCGCGATTGTGATTGAGCAACTCAAATCCGAAGGCGTTGAAATCGCCGAAGGGGCCATGGCCGAGGAAATCCGCGGCAAAGCCGGTGCGATTGAGGTTGTGGCCAAGGGCGGCCGGGTTTTCAAAGGCTCGCACCTGCTGATGGCGGTGGGGCGCAAGCCAAACACGGACCGGCTCAATCTTGAGGCGGCGGGCATTGAAACCACCCGCCGGGGCATCAAGGTGACTGCCAGCCTGAAAACCACCAACGCCCGTGTTTACGCCATTGGCGACGTGGCGGGGGGGCTGCAATTCACCCATATGGCGGCGTATCACGCCGGGCTGGTCCTCCGCTCTGCGCTGTTTGGCCTGCCTGCGAAGATGCGCACCAACCATATCCCATGGGCCACCTATACCGACCCCGAACTGGCGCAAGTGGGCCTGACCGAGGCGCAGGCGCGCGCGGAACATGGTGGCAATCTTGAGGTGGTGCGTTTTCCCTACAGCCATAACGACCGTGCCATTGCCGAGCGTAAAACCACCGGGCTAATCAAGGTGATGGTGGTGCGCGGGCGGCCTGTGGGGGCGTCGATTGGCGGCTATCAGGCGGGTGAGCTGATCAATCTGTGGGCTTTGGTGCTGGCCAATAAGATGAAGATGAAACATGTGGCGGCGATGGTGGCACCTTATCCGACCATCGGCGAGATTAACAAACGGGTTGCCGGGGCGTATTTCTCGCCAAGGCTGTTTGAAAGCTCTAAGGTAAAGAAAGTTGTTGGTTTTGTGCAGCGCTGGCTGCCGTGAATTTTGATTTGGAAGGGTGATGCTGAACTCACTATCAGGCCGGTTTTTGATCCTGACTGCGGTCTTCGTGATGTTGGCCGAGGTGATGATTTTTGTGCCCTCGGTGGCGCGGTTCCGGCAGGATTATCTGGTGTCACGGCTGGAACGCTCGCAGATTGCCTCATTGGCGCTGCTGGAAAATGACACCATAAGCGCCGATTTGCAGGAGGAATTGCTGCAAAATGCGGGCGTGTTCAACGTGGTTCTGCGCCGCGATGAGGCGCGCCAACTGATGCTGTCCTCGCCGGTGCCGTCGCCCATATCCGCGACCTTTGATATGCGTAACGCTTCGGCGTTTCAACTGATCAAGGATGCCATGACGCGGCTGATCACGCCCGAGCGTCAGGTGATCCGCGTCATCGGTCAGCCGGTGCGCATGGCCGGGCTGCTGATCGAGGTCACCATGGACTCGGGCGAGTTGCGCACCGCGATGATTGATTACGGCCTGCGCATCCTGTGGCTTTCGGCGGTGATCTCGGTGATCACGGCGGTGATGCTGTTTGTGGCCGTCCGGGTGTTTCTGGTGCGCCCGATCAAGCGGGTGATCGAGCATATGAATTCCTATGCCGCCGCCCCCGAGGATGCCCGTCAGGTGATCATGCCCTCGGCGGGGGTGACCGAGCTGCGCGAGGCCGAGGAAACCCTTAAAACCATGCAAACTCAGCTCACTCAGGCCCTGCGCCAAAAAGACCGGCTGGCGCAGCTTGGCAGCGCCGTGGCCAAGGTTAGCCACGATCTGCGCAATATCCTGACCAGTGCGCAGCTTTTCACCGACCGGATTGAAATGATCGAAGACCCGGCGGTTAAACGCCTGGCCCCCAAGCTGGTAAATTCCATCACCCGCGCGGTGCATCTGTGCGAATCCACCCTGGCCTATGGCAAGGCAGAAGAGCCGCCTCCGACCCTCAGCCGGTTCATGCTGTCGGACATCGTTCAGGATGTGCTGGATAGCGAACGCCTGTCTATCGGCGCGTGCGATGTCAGCCTCTCGGAGGACGTGCCAGCAAATCTTACGGTGCGCGCCGACGCCGAGCAGCTTTACCGCGTCATCGCCAATCTGGTGCGCAATGCGCGGCAGGCGATCATCGCCACCGGCCAGCCCGGCGAGATCAATATCACTGCATATGAGGATGACAGCAGTTGGAAAATCAGAATTGCCGATACCGGCCCGGGATTGCCCGCCAAGGCGCGTGAACATCTGTTCACCCCGTTTCAGGGTGGGGCCACCAAAGGCGGCTCGGGCCTTGGCCTGACCATATCTGTCGAGTTGGTGCGGGGCCATGGCGGCGCGCTAACGCTGGAATACACTGGTGCGGACGGCACCGCGTTTTGCATTGATCTGCCCAAGGGAAATATTCTGGGCACGGGATGATTTTCCGCCCAGGCCCCTTGCATTGCCGCGTCTCAGGGGCTAGATGCTGGCCGGCACGGACCGATAGCTCAGCTGGATAGAGTACCTGACTACGAATCAGGGGGTCGGGGGTTCGAATCCTCCTCGGTCCGCCATTTCTTGTCTCACGGCGCAAGGCGCCTCCGACGGGGCGGGCTGACCGCCCGACGCGCGGTCGCGCGTTTGGGGTTTAATGTTCGAAGTTCCTCTCAGCTCCTCCGCCACTACCAGATTTCTTTGAATATGGACGGGTCGCTTTTAGCGACCGATTTTAGATATGTTTTTCCGATCATCTTGAAATGCCGTCCTAGAAGTGAGTTACTGCAATAAATGCTTTCTCATAGCCTTTGTGATGATTGGACGGGATCGGAAACGCCAAATGATAGCACGAAGAACACTAATCGGAGCAGCTGGGGCAATTCTGGGGCTTTCAGCGACCGGCATCAAGGCGATGGGCGTATTCCGTCTGGGGCTTACGCCGGTTTTTCTGGATAACGATGCCGAGGTTGTGGATCGTCTGCGCGAGGCTTTTGCAGATGCCCTCGGGATTCCGGTCGAACTGGAGCAACGCCGCACTTACGAAGAGGTGACTGGGCTTTTGCTGGAAGGGTCTGTCGATGCGGCCTGGTTGTGCGGCTTTCCCTACTTGCAGCATCGCAAAAATCTTGAGCTGATGGCTGTTCCGAAGTGGAACGGCAGGCCGCTCTATCAGTCCTATCTAATTGCCGGGCCAGATAATAAGGCCACTTCTCTGCTGGATTTGCGCGGCGGCACTCATGCATTTTCCGATCCTGATTCAAATTCTGGATATCTGGTTACCGCATCTGATCTGGCGCGTATGCAGGAACGGCCCGACAGTTTCTTTCGTCGCACGATATTCACCTTTGGTCACCGCAATGTAGTGCGGGCCGTGGCAGATGGGCTGGTCCAGTCTGGTAGCGTGGACGGCTATGTCTGGGAGGCGTTAAAGCGCGCCGAGCCCGATCTTACCCGGCGCACAAAGGTCATTTCCAAATCCGAATGGCTTGGCTTTCCGCCGTTTTGCAGCCGCGCGGACAGGGCCGGGGAACCGGCGATTAGGGCGATGCGGTTGGCTTTGTTAGGCCTGGACAAGACAGCGCAGGGCAAAGCCGCGCTTGATCTGCTGCAACTTGACAGTATGACATCGGCGCAACCGTCGCTTTATGACGGCATCGCAAAGCGGATGCGCGAGCTGGAAAACTTCCTGTAATGCAGGGGATCAGGCCGCTTCCTTTGTCGCTGCGGGTGCCGTTACTTACGGCCGCACTGATGGTTCTGGTCGGAGTTATTGCTTCACAACAGGTTCTGACCACTCTGCATAAGGTGCAGAACGAACGTATCCGGGAGTTGGCGCAATTGCAGATTGAGGCGCTTTCGGTTGCGCTTGGTCCGTTGGTGCTGCGAAAAAATGTGTGGGAGGTTTACGATACGCTGGACCGGGCAACTGCGCAAACCCGTGTTCAACGGCTGGTGTTCACTGCAGTGGCCGATGAAAACGGCAATATTCTTGCCGCGACAGATCCTAGACGCGCACCGCTGGATAGCCCGATAGGGACATTGGCGCGGGATGCGCAAAGCTTGGAAACCCTATCGATACCCGATCAGGGATCTGACATACGCCTGCTGTCATATCTGACATATCAGGACCGCGTGGTCGGGCAGATCCTGATCGAACTGGATGTGTCGGATTTACTGGTCGAGCGTAGCAATGCGGCGCGATTGCTTTTGATCGGAAATGCGGTGGCCACCGGCTTTCTGGCGTTGCTTGGCTATCTGGGTATGCGCCGGATGCTACGGCCGATCACCCTGTTGGTCGGCCATATGCGCAATTCCGGAGAAGGACCCGAACCGATCCCGGAAACCGAAATTCCTGGGGGCGATACCGAAATGACACGGCTGTTTGACAGTTATAACGGCATGGTTGGGTCGATCGAGGCCAAGGCCGAGGCAGACAAACGGCTAGCCAAACGCGAGCGTTTTGTCAGTCTTGGCCGCCTGTCGGCCTCATTGGCACACGAGATCAACAACCCGTTGGGCGGGCTGCTAAACGCGGCTGACACCATCAAGACCTATGCCGACCGTCCCGAGGTGGTGAGGGAATCGGCCGAGTTGCTGACAAGGGGTCTTGGCCATTTGCGTGATGTGGCGCGAGCCACGCTGGATCAAAACCGGCTGGACCGTTCGGGGGCCGGGCTTGTGGCCGAGGATTTTGACGACCTGCGCCTGCTGATCCATCCCGAGGTGTCGCGCAAATCGCAACATCTGGACTGGCGGATCGAAGCGGATCACAAGTCCCTGTCGCATCTCGCAGCAGCACCGGTGCGCCAGATTGTGCTGAACCTGCTGCTGAATGCAACCGAAGCCTCGGGGAAGGATGGCAAGGTCGGGTTGCGGGTAAATTCGGCGGAGAATTTCCTGTATATCGAGGTCTCCAACTCGGGACCGGCCCTTTCCAAAGCGGCCTGCGAACGCCTGCTTGGCTCTGGACCAGCCCAGTCCGAGGGCGGTGTTGGGTTGCGGTTGATTCATGAAATGACCAGCGAGCTGCAAGGCTTTGTCCGGCTGAACCGCACGAAAGGCATGACGATAATATCCATTGAGCTTCCTTTGAAATCCGATCACGAGGGTGCGCAATGTTAAGGGGTGCGCATATCGTTCTGGTCGAGGATGACGAGATCATGGGCGCGTCGCTGTTGCAGCGGATGCAGTTGGAAGGGGCCGAAGTGGTCTGGCACAAACAAGCCCAGCGGGCCTTGGGGGCGATCCGCACACCGCGCGGGCCGATTGATGCGGTGATCTGCGATATTCGCCTGCCGGACGGCACCGGAGAAGAACTGTATGAAACCCTTTGCCAGACAACCAGGCCACCGCCGTTTTTGTTCATCACTGGTCATGGCGGGATTGATCAGGCCGTGCGGCTGATCAAGGCGGGGGCCGCGGATTATGTGACCAAACCTTTTGAAATCGCGGTGTTTCTGGAGCGGCTGGCAATGCTGTTATCGCAACGTCCCAAAGGCGGGATGCCGCCGCTTCTGGGTATTTCACCAGCGGCGCAGCGGGTGGATGATCTGGCGCTGAAAGCGGCAAAAAGCGATCGGCCGGTACTGATCGTAGGAGGGCCTGGAACGGGCAAGGAACTGGTCGCGCGCCGGATACATCAGGCTTCGGACCGGCAGGCCGCACCATTTGTCACCGTCAATCTGGCGAGGGAAGCTGATCCGCAAAGCGCGCTGTTCGGCAGTGGTGGCGCGTGGCAGAAAGTGGGGGATGGTGTGCTTTTCCTGAATGCGCTTAGTCGATTGCCCGAAGCGGCGCATCTTGCCTTATTGGACGCGATGGAAGGCGGGTTTGGCGGGCGCGTGATTGGCTCTTGCGGGCAGGAAATGGCCGACATCATCGCCAGCAACGATGCGCGTGCCGATTTCTTTTATCGGCTAAACATGGCAGAAATTCCGATCCCGTCCCTGGGGCAACGAACCGAAGATGCAGTTTGGTTGATGCAGCAATTATTCCCCGCCATGAATGCGGCACGCAAACGGCCCTTAAGTGGAATCAGTAATCTGTGCGAAAACGCCGTGCGCAGCCACGATTGGCCGGGTGGCGGGCGTGAATTGCGGGCGCGTTTGCAGCGAGGGGCCGAGAACGCCAGCGGTGACCTGTTGCAACCGCTTGATATTTTTCCCGAAACCCTGATCCAGTCAGGCAAGGGGCAAACTTTGGCCGAGGCCCGCGACGCCGCCGAAAAGGCGAGAATCATTGATGCGTTGGCACAGACAAACGGGAAAATCAGCAAAGCGGCAGGTTTGCTGAAGGTGTCTCGCACCACTTTATGGGACAAGATGCAAAAGCTGGGGATTGAGGGCAAGACCCGTTAACGGCTGTTCGGGATTCTGAACATCTGAAAATATCACTGAAATATCAACAAGATATATTTGACTTTCCAGCGGAGATTTGCACTCTTTTCGCTGCTGCCTGTTGCTACTCTTGACCCAGATCAGGAAAAACAGGGAGAGATTTCCATGAGATGCAAAAAGATGGTTGACGTTGGTCGCCGTCAGTTCCTGCGAGGCGGCGCGCTTGCTGCTGCCGGGGCGGCGGCTGCGACGGTCACTGGGACTCAGGCACAGGCCACACCGGCCAATGCGCAGGTGGATTACCCGTCAGGCAAACTGGCCAATGTCGCCGATCTGGCGGTGAATGAGCCGGTGGATATTGAATATCCCGATGCCAACAGCCCCGGCGTTCTGATCAAGCTGGGCGAGGCCGTTGAGGGCGGCGTTGGCCCCGATGGCGATATTGTCGCCTATTCGGTGCTGTGCCCGCACAAGGGTTATTTCATGTCCTATAATTCCGAGGATCGCACGATGAATTGCCCCGGCCATTTCTCACGTTTCGACGTTGAGGCCGGCGGTCAGCAGGTCTGGGGCCATGCCACACAAAACCTGCCGCAATTCACCCTGAGGGTGGATGATAATGGCGATATTTTCGCCGAAGGCGCCAGCGACCTGATCTTTGGTCGCCCGTCAAACGTGCTGTAAGGAAGGGGAACTCACATGGCTTATAAAAGACAAATA
>CAZZKL010000004.1:0-10977 GCA_964655135.1 uncultured Roseovarius sp.
CTTTATCCCGAATGGCAGGAGCGGTTGGCAGCCGAGGCGTGCAAAGTGTTTGGCGCCTTACGGGAGTGCGATCAGCCCGGATTGACGATTTGCCAACCGCCGGATTTGAGGCGGATTGAGCAGGAATTTTCCATCAGGGGCGGCATGACGTCGGTGGATTGGATGCGCGTGGCTTGGACCACGTCAGAGGTGCAAGCCGGGATTTTGACCTGCGTATACCCCTGATCCGCCATGCATTGGCTGATCGCTGTATTGCGCTTGCCTTTATTGGCGTCATAGCGTTCCGGGCGGCTATAGCCATAATACGGGTAGTAGCTATGATAGCCATAATAGCCATAGGGCAGGTAGAGCGGCGGCAGGTAACGGATGCGGATGTCTTTGGGGAACTCTTCAAGTGCCGAGGCTTTGCAGCTTGCCAGATCAGTTGACATGCGGCTGACCTGCTCGCCTTCTTTATAGTTCAAACTTAATGCTGTGCAGGAGGTCAGCAGCAAGGAATTCACGCTTAAAAACAATGCATTTTTCATCCGTCACACCTCTTTTTGCTAAACCCAGAGCCTTCTTAGGGATAATATAGGCAGGCGCGGGCGGATGACAAAGCATTTGACCCTGCAAATGCCATCTGTCATGCACCATGTTCAAACGAGGGATGGGGCAAACCATATGAAAGTCATCATCTGCGGCGCTGGTCAGGTTGGCTGGCAGATCGCCCGCCATTTGTCTGGTGAAAAGAACGATGTCACGATTGTTGACAATAATCCCGATCTGGTGCGCCGGGCCACCGATACGCTTGATGTGCAGGGGTTGGCGGGGTTTGCCAGCTACCCCGATGTGCTGGAACGTGCCGGCGCGCGCGACGCTGATATGATCATCGCGGCCACCTATTCGGACGAGGTGAATATGGTGATCTGTCAGGTGGCGCATTCGGTGTTTGATATTGGGCGGAAAATTGCCCGGTTGCGCAGTCAATCCTATCTTGATGCGATTTATTCCGATCTTTACCGCCGTGATCACATGCCGATAGACGTGGTGATCAGCCCCGAGCGCGAAGTGGCCGAGGCCGCGATGCAGCGCCTCAATGCCCCCGCCGCGTTTGACACCGAGATGTTTCTGGGCGGCAAGGCGCAACTGATGGGTCTGCGGCTGGGCGAGGATTGCCCGGTGCTCAATACCCCGCTGCGGCAGTTGAATGATCTGTTTTCGACCTTGCGGGTGGTGGTGCTGGCGGTGCGCCGTCAGGGGCGGTTGTTTGCGCCCGAAGCAGGTGATCAACTGTTTGAGGGGGACGAATGTTATGTCTTTGCGCCGGTGGAGGATATTCCCCGGACGCTTGAGGTATTTGGAAAATCCGACATTAAACAAGAGCGTATCGTGATTGTTGGCGGCGGCAATATCGGCCTTGGCGTGGCCAAAATGCTTGAGGCCAATGGCCGCCGGATCAAGGCCAAGGTGATCGAGAAAAACCGCAAATGCGCAGAACTGGCGGCGGATGCGCTGGAACGCACGATTGTGCTGAATGGCGATGGCATGGACAGCGCGCTGCTGGCCGAGGCAGGCATTTCGCGGGCTGATGCGGTGCTGGCGGTCACCGATGATGACAAAACTAACATGCTGGTGGCGGTGCGGGCCAAGGCGGCGGGCTGTCCGATGGCCATATCGCTGATCAATGACCCGACGTTACAGCCGTTGCTGGAGCCGTTGGGGATTGACGCCTTCATCAATCCGCGTGCTACCACCGTCAGCTCGATCCTGCGCCATATCCGCCATGGGCGGGTGCGCGGTGTCTATTCCATTGGTGACGCCGAGGCCGAGGTGATTGAGGCCGAGGTGATGTCGACCTCAAACATTGCCGGCCTGACCATTCGCGATATTGATTTCCCCGAAGGGGTGCTGGTGGGCGGCGTCAAGAAGGGCGATGAGATTGTGAAACCCACTGGCAAGCTCAGGATTGATGCCGGGGATGTGATTGTGCTTTTTGCCATGGCCGAGGATGTGCCGCAGGTCGAGCAATTACTTCAGGTTTCAATAGATTTCTTCTGATCGCGGGAAAAGCATGTTGACCCGGATAATAAAAAACGCCCCTCTTATCCTGATCCTGACGGGGATTGCGGCCTTGGCGATGTTTGTGCCGATGGTACATGCGCTGGCCAATCGGGAATTTTTGGTGGCGCGGGCCTTTGGCTATGCGGCAATTTTGGGGCTGGCGTTGGTTTTCACCACCGGGCTGGCGATGTCTGGGCGGGGGCAGCGCGACTATAGTGATCTGGATAATCTGGTCTCACTACTGCTGGCGTTTACGGTTTTGCCGTTGTTTCTGGCGGTGCCGTTTCATGCCGGTGTTCAGACAACAAGCTTTCTCAATGCGTATTTTGAGATGGTCTCATCCCTGACAACCACCGGGGCCACGTTGTTTGATGACCCCGGTCGTCTGGTTGACAGCCTGCATTTGTGGCGCGGGCTGGTGGGGTGGATGGGGGGCTTGCTGATCTGGATATCCGCCGCTGCGGTGCTGGCGCCGCTCAATCTTGGTGGCTTTGAAGTGACCGCAAGCGCCGAGCCGGGGCAGAATGATATGATGCTGGCACGGTTTGAGCGGGCCAATTCCAGTAAACGACTGTCAAAGGTGAGCGCGCAGTTGATCCCGCTTTATGCCGGGTTAACGGCGGGCCTGTGGTTTTTGCTGGTGATCAGCGGTGACCGGCCGGTGGTGGCGGTGATGCACGCGATGGCAACCTTGGCCACAAGTGGTATCTCGCCGGTGGGCGGGATGCAGGGGGCAAGCTCGGGCTTTGGCGGCGAGGCGGTGATTTTCCTGTTTATGCTGTTTGCGCTTTCACGGCTTACATTTTCATCCGACACCATGACAACCACCCGGCCGGGGCTGAACAATGACCCGGAATTCAGGCTGGGGATGCTGTTGGTGCTGGGGGTGCCGCTGTTGCTGATGCTGCGGCATTTCATCGCCGCGTTAGAAATTGATGATGTGGCCAATATTGGCCTGGCGCTGAAAGCGTTCTGGGGGGGCATGTTCACGGTTTTGTCGTTCCTGTCGACCACCGGTTTTGAAAGCACCGATTGGAGCATGGCGCGCGATTGGTCGGGGCTGAGTACGCCGGGAATGATTTTGATGGGGCTGGCGGTGATGGGCGGTGGTGTGGCCACCACGGCGGGTGGGGTGAAGCTGCTTCGGGTTTATGTGCTCTATCTCAACAGCCGCCGTGAACTGGAGCGATTGGTGTATCCGTCGTCGGTGGGGCGTACAACCGTGCGCAACGGTCGGATCCGGCGCAATGGGGCAGTGATTGCGTGGATATTTTTTATGCTATTTGCAATGTCTTTGGCGTTGATTACGGTGGTTCTGGCGATGTTTGGGTTGAGCTTTGAGCAATCTGTTGTGCTGGCCGTATCTGCGCTTTCGACCACCGGACCGCTGACGCAGGTGGCGCTGGAAACTCCGATTGATCTGCACAATATGGGCGATGCGGCCAAGCTGGTGATGGCGGCGGCGATGGTGCTGGGGCGGCTTGAGACACTGGCGATTATTGCGTTGATTAATCCGGTACTTTGGCGTGAAAGGTAAGGTTGGTGACGCAAATATGCGAAACAAACTGTTTTTGGGGCTGGAAAACCCCGGCGCGGCACGACATAGTTAAAGCACGGGAGACAAGTTGCGCCGGTCAACGGTGCGCGCAAGAATAAAGGTTTGAGGACAATGGCTTCGGATAGACAGAATTTACAGGATGCATTTCTGAATCAGATACGGAAAACCAAAATTCCGGTGACTGTATTTTTGATTAATGGTGTTAAATTGCAAGGGGTTATCACTTGGTTTGATAACTTCTGCATTTTGCTGCGGCGCGATGGACAATCACAGCTTGTATATAAGCACGCTGTTTCAACCATAATGCCATCGCAGCCGGTTAATCTTTATGACGGTGAAGACGGCTCTTGATTGAGCCGGGACAGGCGGCAACCCGGGCTTGGGTTTTGCATCCTGATATTGCCTCATCATCGGCAAATCGTGACCCAAATGCCGCACTGGCCGAGGCAATCGCCCTGGCGCAGGCCCTGCCGGGGCTTGAGATTGCCGGGCAGGGGGTGGTGCGCCTGAAGGTGCCCCATGCGGGCAAGCTGTTTGGCAAGGGTAAGATTGCCGAGCTGGGCGCCGAGATGCAGGCGGCGGAGGTTGATCTGGTGCTGGTTGACGGGCCGGTCAGCCCGGTGCAGCAGCGCAACCTTGAAACCGCCTGGGGGGTCAAATTACTGGACCGTACCGGGCTTATTCTGGAAATTTTCAGTGACCGTGCCGCCACCCGTGAGGGCGTGTTGCAGGTTGAGATGGCGGCGCTGAGTTATCAGCGCACGCGGCTGGTGCGGGCCTGGACCCACCTTGAGCGGCAACGCGGCGGGCTGGGCTTTGTTGGTGGCCCCGGCGAGACCCAGATTGAGGCCGACCGGCGGGCGATTGATGATCAATTAGTGCGGCTTAAGCGGCAGTTGAACAAGGTGCGCAAAACCCGCGCCCTACACCGCGAGGCCCGCGCCAAGGTGCCGTTTCCGATTGTCGCTTTGGTGGGCTATACCAATGCCGGGAAATCCACTTTGTTCAATCGAATGACCGGCGCGGATGTGATGGTGAAGGACATGCTTTTCGCCACGCTGGACCCGACCATGCGTAAGATTGAACTGGAGGGCGGCGGGCCTGAGGTGATCATGTCGGACACGGTTGGGTTTATCAGCGATCTGCCAACCGAGCTGGTGGCGGCATTCCGCGCCACTTTGGAAGAGGTGCTGGCGGCGGATTTGATTGTGCATGTGCGCGATATTTCACACGCCGAGAGCGAGGGTCAGGCGGCAGATGTGCGGGCCATTCTGGAAAGCCTTGGGGTGGACGCGGCGACGCCGATGATTGAGGTGTGGAACAAGATTGACCTGCTGGATGCTGACGCGCGCGCCGCGATTATGATCCAAGCGGCACGGCGCGAGGATGTGCAGGCGCTGTCGGCCGTAACTGGCGAGGGCATGGCGGAACTGGCGCAGGTGATCACCGACGGGCTGTCGGGCGGGCTGCATGAAGAAGTGCTAAAGCTGAGCTATGAGGACGGCCGCCGCCGCGCCTGGTTGTTTGAAAAGGGCGTGGTTGAGGCGGAAGTGGCGGGCGAGGATGGTTATGAATTGCATGTCCGCTGGAGTGCGATGCAGGAAGCGCAGTACGGACAGTTGTGAGGTGGGGTAGGCCGGGCTTAAGCCCGGCTTACTTTTACTCACGCGCGGCGGCGGCGGTTGCCGCGACCGTCATGGGCCAGTTTTACCTCGCCCTGAAATCATTGCTAAACTGTTGTGACTAAAGCCATTTACTAAAACTTCTTGGAAGCGCGAAGGCCGATGCTGTGGAATCTCGCCTTGTTTTTGAATGTCAGGGAGCCGCCCGGAACCCCTCCGTCGATTGTACCAGCGGCGTATGATTTGCTCCCGGGATCAAGGTAATTGTATTCAACCCCTGCGCCAACAACAAACCCGCTTTGCCAGGCGCTTTTATTCCAGCTTCCAGCTTCCAGCTTCCGGTGCCCCCCCGGTGCCCCCCCGGTGCCCCCCCGGTGCCCCCCCGGTGCCCCCTGTGGTATCAACGATCCCCATATCAATATCAGCACCCGCGTACCCGCTCTTTGCGTATACGAGCACACGGTCAAATGAATACCCGGCGCGCGCAGTTGCTGTCAGGATCAGGTTGGTATCAACACGGTATCTATCGTCAGCCGCCCAAATGTAGACACCGACCTGTCGCAAAGATTTGAAGCGGAAAGGGTTACTTCCGGCCCGGCCACGAAATGCTCAACCAAGCGGGTTTGTTTGCGTTGACTTAGACGGCTCTTTCTCATGCTTCCCTAGGGCGTCCGAATCCGATCTGATGCGACACGCTCGGAGGGATTTGAAAAGGGATGGTTTGACAGCTCAGCACTGACCGCCCTTAAGCTCCGACATCAAAAAGCGGCCCGACACCGTGCTGGCGCAATGCGTCGCCAGCGCGTTCCAGTATCAGGCAATCAACCCCGTGGCGCTCGGCAAATGCGCGGCCCTCATTCACCCCCAAAACCAAAATGGCGGTGGCCATTGCATCCGCCGTCATACCGTCCGAGGCCACCACGGTGACACCGGCAACACCGGGCTGCGCCGGGCCACCCCTGCGCCGGTCCATATTGTGCGAAAAACGGGTCTGGCTGATCTCAACCCAATGGCGGTAATCGCCCGAGGTGGCCACCGCTGCATCCTGCAACTCTAGCATTGAAAGCGGCAGGCGGGCATCATAGGCGGGCTTTTCGATTGCCACGCTCCACGGGGTGCCATCGGGCTGCACGTCTTTGGCCCGCAATTCACCATCCAGCGCCACAAGCGCCGAGGGGATGTTGAAACCCTCGCAAACCCGCATCATCCGGTCCACGCCATAGCCTTTGGCGATACCGTATAAATCCAGCGCAAGCGGGGCCAGTTTGCGGGCGCGAAGGCTGCGTTCGTCCAGTTCCAGAACTTCATGCGTGGGGCGGCGGGGCTGGCCCAGATTGGCACGAATTGCTGCCTCGTCAGGGCTGTTGGCGCCAAACCCCCAGGCCAGGGCCAGATCGCCCAGCCCGATGTCAAACGCCCCGTCCGAGGCCTTGCCGATGTCCAGACCGCGCCGCAGCACC
This sequence comes from uncultured Roseovarius sp., assembly GCA_964655135.1. Taxonomy (GTDB): domain Bacteria; phylum Pseudomonadota; class Alphaproteobacteria; order Rhodobacterales; family Rhodobacteraceae; genus Roseovarius. The sequence goes on from CAZZKL010000004.1 coordinate 6,684, forward strand.
TGCATCAGCTCGGGCGGAATTTTCACCCAGTCCCCAACCGGGGCCGCGTTCAGGCGCATCAGATCGCTGTCGGCTTTCCATGTGGACATTTGTGCATCGACCATAGCCACCGCATCGCACAGCGCGGCTTGCACAATGGCGGCGTCAACCCCGTCCGGCAGGCCCAGATCAGCGGTCCAGCGGGTGCCCATCACCGGGCCGCCCATTTTGGTAGGGGTCAGCTTAATAGACATCTTCGGCATATCTTCCTTCAGCTTTCAACTGAATTGGGCATAGCCCGTGCGGAGTTAGAACATCGTGCAGGGCCTGCATCACTCCGGCAGCCATTTCGCGCCCGCCACAGACCAGAATCTGCGCGCCATCCTCGATCAGGGTGGCAATGGTGGCGGCATCGCGGCGCAAAAGGTCCTGCACATAGGCCCGCTGCCCGGTGCGCGAACAGGCGATATTTATGCTGTCCAGATGGCCGTCCGCCTGCCAGTTTGGCATTTCATCGCCATAAAACAAATCAGATGCCTGATGGCGGATGCCGAAATACAGGTGCATCGGGCGTTGGCGCGTATTGGCGCGGGCGAACCCGGCCAGCGGGCCGATGCCGGTGCCCGCCCCGATCAGGATGACCGGCTTTTTGCCCCGGACCGGCCGGAAATCGGGGTTGGAGCGGATGAAGGCGGCGATGCTGTCGCCCACCTGCAAATCAATCAACTGGCCGGAACACAATCCGCATGTATGTTTTTTGATGCAAATCTCGACAAAGCCGTCACGGGTGCCGCTGGCCAGCGAATAAAATCGCGCAATGTCAGAGCCTTGCGGCAGAATTCCCAACAAATCCCCGGCGTTGAAGCGTTTCCAGCTTTGACCGCGCAGACGCGCCAGCAGGCCGCTGCGGGGCAGGGCAAAGCGCAAGATTGCGGTGGGGGCCTGTACCTCTTGGCCATAATCGCGGCGTGAAATCAGGGTCAGGTGCCGGGTTTTGGGTTGTGCGGGCTCATGTACCAGCTCCAACTCGTGACCCAGCTCGGCCCCAAGTGCCATGCCCCATTGGGCAAAATCATGTGGCGATTGCTGATTGACCGTATGCATCGGGATCAGGTGTTGCCAGCCTTTTTCAGCGGCCTGTTCAACCACCTGATGAGCAAAGGCGCAATAGGCGGGGAATTGACGATCTCCAAAGCCCAGCACGGCCAGTTTGGCGGCAGGGGCGGTTTTCAATGCGATCAACCGGTCAAGAAACCCTTTGGCCGACGCAGGGGCCGCGCCATCGCCGTAAGTGGCCGCCAGAACGATGATCTGTTTGGCGGTGGGGTATCTGGCGGGGTCAAACCGCGACATTGGGGCGGTATGGACCGAATGGCCCTTTGCCATCAGCGCCTCTTGCAAGGTGGCGGCAAAGCCCCATGTGCTGCCGACCTCAGACCCGATAAGGATCACCGTATCGGCCTTGTTTGCGGCCACACCTTTGGGCATTTTCGGGCGTGCCCTGCGGCCGACCCACCACATGATCACACCGGTTGCCCCCATCACCGGCACCCCCAGAACCATCAGGCCCATGATCAGCCCAAGCCCCCACGCGCCTTTTCCGGTATGCAGCATATAGATGAATTCAAACAATTTCTGCCACGGGCCAAGCGGCTGCCACGCCAGCATTTCACCAGTGCCCTGATCAACATAGCCTTCGCCGCGATTGGTGCTGATGGTATAAACATCGGTCGGATCATCGGCATAGGGAAAGGTCAGATCGCGCAACTGATTGATGGGGATGGCCGCAAGCGCAGGCATATCGGCAGGGGTCAGGCCGATTTCACCGCTCACAGTCGCGGGAAAATTGGGGGTGGAGATTTCCTGTGGCAGAATTTCAAAGGTGTTCAAAGTCATGAATATCGCGGTGGCCGAGGCAAGGATCAACCCTGCCGCGCTGAACCGGCCAATTTCAACATGCAAACGCCCTGCCAGCGGGCCACGGGTGCGGGCAAAAAACTGTCGCCAGCCGCCCATGCGCCGGGCCAGCAAAAACAGGCCGGATATGGACATTATCAGCATCGCCAAAGCCCCGGCTGCGGTGGTCAATCGCCCGCCATCGCCCAGCAACAGCGACCGGTGCAGACTGGTCAGCCATTGCACCACCGGCGAGGTGTTATAATCGGCCACGCCTTTGCCGGTGGCGGGGTCAACCACCACCGCGCCTGCAACATCACCAGCAAAGTAATAGGCGGTGATCCGCCCCGAGGGTGCGCGTTTGATCTGCTCGACCCCGGGATAGTTTTCCGCTACCCGCGCCGCCAGATCAGCAACGGTCAGGCGGGTCTCGGTCACGGCGGGGGCCTGCAATTTGTTCCAGGCGGGTATCACCGACAAGGCTATACCGCTCAGCGCCAGAACCAGCACCAAAACAGTCGCAAACAGACCGGTATATTTATGCAAAACACGCAACATGGGGGCTATCCTTTTACAGGGGGGCTAGATACAGGGGTCTGGATTTACTCGAAGATGAATTTGCTGATGAAACGCTTGCCGCTGATCGCTTTGCCAAGGTTTTCGCGGGTCAGCGGAACCACCACATCCGAGGGGCTTTCGCGGCGGTTCTCAACAGCGGCATCAATATGCAGCGTATAGCCTGCATCTAACATCGCGTCTTTCAGCTCAAAGGAAATTGTCAGCGTGCGGCCCGAACCAACACTGGCCCCGGTAATACCGCGCAACTGTCCCAGATCGCCACGGCTGGCACGCATCCATCCCAAAAGGTGCCTGTAGTACTTGGATCTTCCGCCCGCCATCCACAACGTCCCTTGGTAGGCACCGCTTTGATCAGTGACATAAAGCGCAAGATAGGCCCCGGGACCGCCATAGTTTTGCATGGTTGCGTTAAAGGTCAGGGGGGCGGCAGCCACAGTCGCAGGTGCGGTGATTGCGGTGGTCAGGGCCAATGCACACAATAGGGTTTTCATTTTACTCGTCTCCAGTTTTGATTTCTTGCCCCCGTTCTGACGCCCCTGCCTGACCTTTACCTTACACTTTGCAAAAAAATGCTTCAGGTTGCTGTCAGCTTTGAAAATTCAGGATCGGCAAAAAAAGGGACCCCGCTCTTGCTGGAAAGAGACGGGGCCGGGGGAGTGTGTGTGAGTGGTAGGGATCTCAGGTAATATCGTCCTTTGTCGGTGCCATCTTTTGGCCGGTGATCATCGCGCGGGTCAGGTTTTCCTGGTGGCGTCTGCTGGCATAGATCACACCGGCAACATGCATAAAAATAAGCAATAACAATAGGTTGGCAAAGGCCTCATGAAGCCCTTTCAAGGCTTCTCCGCCGCTTTCACCATAGCCGTCGTTTTCCTCGCCCTCGTCCGAACTGGCAAAGGCAGGGGCGATAAGGGCGGGCATTTCGGGCAGAAATGCCATGCGTTCGGGCTTTGCAATCAACCAGCCGGTGCCGCTGGTGGCCGCAATCGTTGCCAGCAGGGCAACCATCATCACGGCCCCCAAAGGATTATGCCCGATATATCGCTTCTCGCGTTTATTCAGCATATCCTTGGTATAGCCGATCACCTCTTGCAAGCCGCAAATGAATTGGGTGAAACGGGCATAACGCGGGCCAATCAGCCCCCAGATCAGGCGAAAAGCAATCAGGCCAAGGGCGGCATAACCGGCCCACTCATGCAGGGCTTTGCCGTCTTCTGCGGTTAGCCAAACAAGGGCGATACTGGCAACAAGGCTCCAGTGGAACAGGCGGAGCAGGGGGTCCCAGACTTTGATCATTGGATAATTACCCTGGGGTTGGTGCCCGGTACGAACAGCCCGTTATCAGGCGGGGCGGATGGCGTCACCGGGGCCGCATTGTTGCCGGTGCTGCCGCGTCCGTCGTCATCGTCATCGCTGCTGTTATCATACGCGCGCTCTTCGTGTTCAATTTCGATCACGGCCAGCGTGGCCGGATTAATCTTGGCCTCGATGCCACGCCCCGAGGCATCATAGCCCTTGATCTCGTAACAGCCGTCATCAATCTTGATGCGGCGCACGCTCCAGCCGCGCGCCTCGGCCATGTTGCGCACCGCTTCGCGGGTTTGCCAATTTGCCATCGGCACATAGCAGTCATTATCATCAGCATAGGCAAGGGTGCCAACCGACAGGGTGGCCAGAACGCTGGCAAGCCATAGTGATTTTTTCATTTAGGTCTCCCGTCTCGGGCTATTTTGCCTGCTTTATGCACGCGCTTCCTGACGCCAACCTGAAGGTTTTATTCTTTTTTGCTTCAGGTGGCTGTCAGCTTTGTGCGAGATAGAGGGACGCCGGAACAAAAAGG
>CAZZKL010000004.1:11077-48821 GCA_964655135.1 uncultured Roseovarius sp.
CCAGAACAAAAGGGCCAGAACAAAAGGGCCAGAACAAAAGGGCCAGAACAAAAGGGCCAGAACAAAAGGCAGGACAAACAGATGCGGGTTTTATTGATCGAGGATGATACGGTGCTGGGTGCCGGGGTGCGCGATCAGATCAAGGCCGAGGGCCATTCGGTCGATTGGGTCACGCGACTGGACGAGGCGGGCGAATATCTGATCAGTGCCGCCTATGATCTGGTGCTGCTGGACCTGATGCTGCCGGATGGGCGTGGCTTGCCGTTTTTACGCGAATTGCGCGGGCGGGGGGATGTGACGCCGGTGATCATCCTGACCGCGCTGGACCAGATCAGCGACCGGATTGAGGGGCTGAATGCGGGGGCGGATGATTACATGGTGAAACCGTTTGATCTGTCCGAGCTGTCGGCGCGGCTGGCGGCGGTGGCGCGGCGCTATTCCGGCAATCCCAACCCGCTGGTGACACTTGGCAATCTTGAGGTTGATCTGGCCGCCAAATCGGTGTGCCGTGACGGCAAGCCGGTCAAACTGACCGCCCGCGAATGGGTGCTGTTTGAGGCCTTTGTGCAGCGCCCGGGGCAGATATTGTCCAAAGCCCAGCTTGAGGAACGCCTTTATGCTTTTGATACCGAGGTGGAAAGTAACACCATCGAGGTGCATGTCAGCCGCCTGCGCAAGAAACTGGGCAAGGGTGCAATCGAAACCGTGCGCGGCATGGGCTATCGGTTGGGAGCGGCAGCGTGAGGATGCCAACATCCCTTCAGGTGCGGCTGGCCCTGGCAATGGGGCTGGGGGTGACGATTTTGTGGATCGTGAGCGCGCTGATTGCAGCCGCCGCCATTCGGAGCGAAATTGACGAGGTGTTCGACAGTACGCTTCAGGAAACCGCGCAACGGCTTTTGCCCCTGGCAATTCAGGACGTGTTCGAGCGCGAGGATGATGGCACCGAGCAACTGATCACTACCTTGCGCAATAATGATGAATTCCTGACTTATGTGGTGCGCAACAAACAAGGCCGGGTGCTGTTGCGCTCGCATGATGCCGATATTCGTGATTTCCCGCCCTATACCCGAAACGGCTTTGTGCAAACACCCACCCATCGGGTGTATTACGATGCTGCCCTGGGGGGGGAATTTAGCATTGCCATTGCCGAGCCGTTGGATCACCGTGCCGAAGTTTCGCGCGAAACCCTGATGGCGCTGGGGTTGCCCCTGTTTATTTTGCTGCCGCTGACGCTGGGCGGGATCTGGCTGCTGGTGCGCCTGATGTTGCGCCCCATGCGCGGGTTTCGCGCGGGTGTGGCCCGCCGCGATGGCAACGACCTGACGCCGGTTGAAACCGTCGGGCTGCCCGATGAAGTTACCCCGGTGGCTGAAGCCGTGAACGCGCTGTTGGCGCGCCTGCAGCGCACACTTGAGGCCGAGCGCAGTTTTGCCGCCAACGCGGCCCACGAATTGCGCACACCGGTGGCAGCGGCGCTGGCCCAGACCCAGCGCCTGATGGCTGAAACTGCCGAGGATGGCACGCGCAAACGGGCGGGCGACATCGAATTCTCGCTGAAACGGCTCAATCGTCTGTCGGAAAAGCTGATGCAGATGGCGCGGGCCGAGGGGGCCAATCTGCTGTCTGATACGCCGCATGATCTGGCGATGGTGCTGCGGATGGTGGCGGATGATCTGGCGTATACAGATTGCGGCAACCAGCTGGTTTTGGACCTGCCGCTCAATCCGGTGATGGTAAAAATTGATCCCGACACCTTTGCCATTGCCGCCCGCAACCTGCTGGAAAATGCCCTGCGTCATGGGGATAGGACTGCGCCGGTGCAAGCCAGTTTGAAAAGCGATGGGGCCTTGCGGGTGGTTAATGCCGGGCCGGTGGTTCCTGCCAAGGTTTTAACCGCGCTGACGCAGCGGTTTGCCCGGGGGGGCAGCCATGCGGAAGGCAGCGGTCTGGGGCTTGCGATTGTGTATGCAATCGCCAAAGGAATTGGCTGGAAGCTGGATATTTTATCCCCCGCTATGGGGCGCGAACAAGGGTTTGAGGTGAGGATGCACCCGCCGCATGGTGGGTCTGAGACCCAAGACCAGAGATAACCGATGTCAAGCTGCTCGTCGCGCCCTTGCGTGCGCGCCTCGCGAGGTTGGCTGTAAAGCCGAAAGAGCGGCCTGCCTTAAATGGCCGGGCTGTGGCCGGCTTTGCTCAGGTCGTAGGCATCCAAAGAGCGCGCGATGATGCGGGTCAGGGGGCGAATAGCCATCGGGATGCTGAGGCCATTTTCAGACAAATCAAGCAGGCCTGAGAAGGCCTGATCGGTTTTGCCAAGCATATCCATCAGGGTATTGCGGTCTATATCAAAGCGGCCGCAAATCTCAGCCACATCAATCCGGAAATCGCACATCAACCCCTCGATCAGGCGGCTGCGCAGCTTGTCATCGCCGCTAAACACATGGCCGCGCGCGGTTGAAAAGCACCCCGAGCGGATGGCTTTGGTATGGGCACCGGTTGCGGCGTTGTTTTGCGCATAGCCCTGCGGGAAGCGTGAGATTGAGGAGGCCCCGATACCAATCAGCACCTCCGCCATATCATCGGTATAGCCCTGAAAATTACGCCTCAGCCGCCCGGTGTTTTGGGCGATGGTCAGGCCATCGTCTTGGGTTGCGAAATGATCAATGCCTATTTCGGCGTATTTATCCCAAAGAAATAATTTCCGGGCTGTCTCATAAAGCTCAAGCCGCTCTTCCGGCGTGGGCAGGGCATCGGAGGGTATTAACTGTTGCCGCTTGGCCATCCACGGCACATGGGCATAGCCATAAAGCGCCACCCGGTCAGGCGAGAGCGACAGCAGTTTTTGCACGCTGGTTGAGATGCGCGCATTGGTCTGATGCGGCAGGCCAAACAATATATCGGCGTTGAGGCTCGACACGCCACGGGCGCGGATTTGATCTATGGCGTCGCGGGTGATCTCAAAACTTTGGGCGCGGCCAATGCATTTCTGAATTTCAACGTCAAAATCCTGCACCCCGATAGAAGCGCGATTCATCCCCGCCGCCGCCAGCGCATCAAGCCGGGGGCCGTCTATTTCATTGGGGTCGATTTCTACGGAAAATTCAGTGTTTGCGGCAAAAGGCACCACCTCTTTTATGGTCCCGGCCAGATCGTGCATCATATCCGCGTTCAGCAAGGTAGGCGTGCCGCCGCCCCAGTGCAGCCGTGAAAGCGTCACGCCGTCGGGCAGGTGCGTGGCCAGCAGGGCCAACTCGGTTTTCAGGGTCTCCAGATAGGCGGCCACGGGTCTGTCGCTTTGGGTGCCTTGGGTGCGGCAGGCGCAAAACCAACACAGGCGGCGGCAAAACGGCACATGGATATAGAGTGATATCTGCGCGCCAGGCTGAATGGCGCTGATCCAATTGGTAAAATCACCCGCCCCCACCGCATCCGAGAAATGCGGCGCCGTTGGATAGCTGGTATAACGGGGGACTTTTGCGTCAAACAGTCCCAGCTTACCGAGTTGTGCTTTCGTAACCATGCGACTAGCGTTATGGTAGTGTATGGGTGTCAACATTGACACAGATCAAAACGCGCGAAGTGAACCAAATATGTTGAGTGAATTAACGGCCAAAACGCCGCATCCTTGTGGTGAATGCCCGATTAGACATCGAGCGGTTTGCGCGCGCTGTGACGATGAGGAACAGGCGCGGCTGGACAAGGTCAAGTTTTACCGCAGCTTTGAGGCTGGCCAAACGGTGATCTGGGCCGGGGATCAAATGGAATTTGTCGGCTCGGTGGTATCGGGCATTGCCACGTTGACCCAGACCATGGAAGACGGGCGCAGGCAGATGGTGGGCCTGCTGTTGCCCAGTGATTTTGTCGGTCGTCCGGGGCGCAGCACCGCCGCTTATGATGTGGTGGCGGTGACCGATATGGTGATGTGCTGCTTTCGCAAGAAACCGTTTGAGAAATTGATGAACGAGACCCCGCATGTCGCCCAGCGATTGCTGGAAATGACTTTGGATGAGCTGGACGCCGCGCGCGAGTGGATGCTTGTTTTGGGGCGTAAAACCGCACGCGAAAAGATTGCCTCATTGCTGGCGGTGATTGCCCGGCGCGATGCGGCGCTTTACCTGCGCGAGGCGACAGGCGCGATTGAATTTGATCTGCCGCTGACCCGCGAGGCGATGGCGGATTATCTGGGCCTGACGCTGGAGACCGTGAGCCGGCAAATTTCGGGTTTAAGAAAGGATGGCGTGATCAGCCTCAAGGGCAAACGCCATGTGATTGTGCCCGATTATGACCGGCTGTCGGATGAGGCGGGCGATGATTCCGATGGCGGGATGCTGGCGTAGCAGCTCGATTTAAAGACCCCATGTATCGTTAAGGCGATACCCGGCGGGCCACGGATCAGTGGGATCAAGCACATGCTGAGTGGTGCCGGTGATCCACGCACTGCCGCTGATTTGCGGGATGATTGCCGGATGCCCTGCCACTTTTGCATTCGCCACAATCCGGCCAGTGAATTCCGAATTGATGATTGAGGTGGCGGTGAAGCTGTCATTCACCTGCATGTCACTGCGTGCGGACAGAATCGCCATGCGCGCCGAGACCGCCGTGCCGGTGGGGGAGCGGTCAATTTTGCCCGGCTGGATCGCCACCGCCGAGCGCGCCTTCAGGCCGGTATCGGTTTTACAAAGCGGCCCGGCAAAGAGGCAAAATGAGATGTGATCCCATTCGGGCAGTTCCGGATGTCGGAACCCAAGCTGTTGGTTGGCGGCGTTGGTGATGCGCACGCCCAAACGGGCCAGATCTGCGGCCTCTTGCGCGATGATCTCAAACCCCAGACGGGCGGCATCAACCACCACAAAACTATCGCCGCCAAAGCCGGTATCGACGCGGATTTCGCCCAAACCCTCGACCTGCAACGGCACATCCAACTGATCCGCAAAGCTGGCCACGTTTTGCACGGTGATGCGGGTGGCTTTGCCGTTTTTGCAATCGGCTTTGATTTTAACCAGCCCGCCGGGGGCCTCAAGGGTCAGGTGGGTGACCGGTTCAACCATCGGGGTAATGCCGGTTTCCAGCAGCACCGTGGCGACGCAGATCGAATTTGAGCCGGACATCGGCGGGGTGTCTTCCGGCTCCATGATGATGAACGCGGCATCGGCCTGCGGGTGCTTGGGCGGCACTAGCAGATTGACATGGCGAAACACCCCGCCGCGCGGCTCATTCAGCATGAAATTGCGCAAGGTCTGATCGCGGGCGATAAAGCGGCTTTGCGCCCAGATTGTATCGCCGGGGGGCGGGGCGACGCCTTGGGTGATGACATCGCCGACCTCGCCGCCAGCGTGGCAGGAAACAACATGGATGGGTTTGCCGGGGGTGATCATCAGCGGAATTTCAGGGCGGATTGATCAATCACTTCGCCCTCGGGCAGGTCGTAATAATCGCCTTTTGAGGCCACATGAATATGCCGGTCCATCACCAGCCCGGTGGGGCCGTCAAGCGTGCCTGCCATGATTGAGATGTGATCGGTGCCGTCCTCGTGCCAGAAAAGTGAGCTGCCGCAGGTGCCGCAAAAACCGCGTCGGTGGCCGGGCGAGGAGACGTACCATTTCAACCCGCTCTCATCGGTCAGGGTGAAATCGCTGAGCGCCGATTGGGTGGCGGCAACGAAATGGCCTGAGGTTTTGCGGCATTGGCTGCAATGGCATCCGACAATGCTGCGCAGGGGGCCGGTGAGCTCGTATTTAACCGCACCGCAATGGCAACTTCCTTTCATGGCGTCCCTCCTTGTCGTTGAGGCAAGCGTAATCCGCAAGGTAGCGGAAGGGATAGTGTAAATGCGACGAAATGAGTTAACTGCGCGGTTTTATCCGGTTTATATGGCCCATTTTGCGGCCCGGTTTGATGTCGGCCTTGCCATAAAGATGCAGCGCTGTGTTTGGCTCGGAGGCCAGCTCAGGCACCCGGTCCATGTCATCGCCGATCAGGTTTTCCATCACCACATCGGCAAAGCGCTGACCATCGCCAAGGGGCCAGCCGGCGACGGCGCGGATGTGTTGCTCAAACTGATCCACGGCGCAGGCATTTTGCGTCCAATGGCCGGAATTATGCACCCGGGGCGCGATCTCATTGACGATCAGGCCTTGGGGTGTGACGAATAATTCAACCCCCATAACGCCGATATAATTCAGCTTGTTCAGGATGTTAGCCGTCAGGAGGATGGCATCAGAACGCTGCGAGGGTGTCAGGCGGGCGGGCAAGGTCGTGGTGCGCAAAATCCCGCTTTCATGCACGTTTTCGCCGGGATCAAAACAGGCGATAGCACCCGAGGCACTGCGCGCGCCGATGACGGAAACCTCATGGGTGAAGTCGATGAAACCCTCAAGGATTGCGGGCGCATGGGCCATATCCTTGAGCGCTTGAGCCGCGTCATCGGCTGACATGAGCCGCGCCTGCCCCTTGCCGTCATAGCCAAAACGCCGGGTTTTGAGGATGGCGGGCAGGCCGGTTTGCGCGATGGCCCGGTCCATGCTCTCAGCGTCATCAACAGCAGCATATGGCGCGGTTGAAAGGCCAAGGTCGCGCAGGAATGCCTTTTCGGTCAGGCGGTCCTGAGAAATGCGCAAGGCCTCGCGATTGGGGCGGATCGGGCGCAGGGTCTCAAGCAGGTCCAGCGCCGAGGTGGGGATGTTTTCAAACTCATAGGTGATCACATCCACCGCCCCGGCAAAGGCGCGCAGGGCGTCTGCGTCGTCATAGCTTGCGGTGGTCACCGCATGGGCCACGTCGCCTGCGGGCGGGTTGGCACCCGGCTCATAAATATGCGCGCGCAGGCCAAGGCGGGCGGCGGCAACCGACAGCATCCGGCCCAGTTGGCCACCGCCAAGAATGCCGATGGTGGCCCCGGTCGGCAGCGGGTCAGTCATCCGTCGGCTCATCCGGGATTGAGGCCGAAAGCGCGGCGCGCCATTTGTCCAGGCGGGTGGCAAGGGCGGCGTCGTCATTGGCCAAAATCGCCGCCGCCATCAGGCCCGCATTGGCGGCACCAGCGGCCCCTATGGCCATGGTGGCCACCGGATAGCCGCGCGGCATTTGCACGATGGAATAGAGGCTGTCAACGCCGGAAAGTGCCTTGGTCTGAACCGGCACGCCGATCACCGGCAGGCGGGTCTTGGATGCCATCATGCCGGGCAAATGCGCCGCCCCACCTGCGCCCGCGATGATCACCTTGAGACCACGAGAGACGGCGGTTTTGCCATAGTCCCAAAGCCGGTCAGGGGTGCGGTGCGCCGAGACGATTTTGGCCTCATACCCGACGCCAAGCTGATCGAGAATTTCAGCCGCTTCGCGCAGTGTGGGCCAGTCGGATTGACTGCCCATGATGATGCCAACTTTTATATCCGCCATAACATGCCCTTTGCATATGGAGCGGGCACTATAGGGGCAGTTTGGCCAGAGTTCTACTGCTAAGGCGCGGATTTAAGATGATTTTAGGCACAGCTTGGATTCCACAATAAGTTAGGGCAAAGCTATTGGTAACTTATATCTTAGGGTGGAAAAATGAAAAAGGTTTCTGAATATACAGTGATGAACCGGGCGGCTTGGAATGCCTCGGCGGCGGCATTTGAGGCTGGTGACGGCTGGCAGGAGTTGCTGGCGCAGGTCGGGCGCAAGGGGTTTTCGGTGCTGGGTGAAACCCTGACAAATACCTTGCGGGGCCTTGGGTTTGAGGGGCGGCGCGTGGTGCAGATTGGCTGTAATAACGGGCGTGAATTACTGTCTTTGCCGGCGCTGGGGATGATGCCGGAGCTGGGCATTGATCAGGCGGATGAATTCTTGCAGCAGGCGCGCAAGCTGGCGGCGAAGGCCGGGTCAGACTGCCGGTTTTTATGCGCCGATATTTATGATCTGCCCAAGGATGTGCCAGATGATTTTGACCTTGGCCTGATCACCATTGGCGTGCTCAACTGGATGCCCGATATGCTGCGGTTTTTCAGCGTGGTTGCCGGGCTGTTGAAACCCGGCGCGCCGCTGGTGATTTATGAGACGCACCCCATGCTTGAGATGTTTGACCCCGAATCCCCTGATCCGTTTACACCTGCCCGGTCTTATTTTGAGAAACAGCCGCAAAGCTGGGAGGAAACCATCACCTATGATGGCTCGGACGGCGTGGCGTGCCCGGCCTTTTTTTGGTTTTATCATACCATGGGTGATATTGTGACAGCTTGCGTGCGGGCGGGGTTTGAGATTGAGCGCCTGACCGAACACCCGCACAGCAATCGTGAGGTTGAATATGACATCTATGAGGGGCGAAAGGCGCAGGTGCCAATGTGTTTCACGCTGGTGGCGCGCAAGCGTGCCGGATCAGGCGATGATGTCGGGGATTAACCGATCTTCGATGCGCCTGATGATATCTTTTAGCCGCAGTTTTTGCTGTTTGAGGCGCTTGATGGTCAAAGGATCACGCGCACCTTTTTCCTCAAGCGCGGTGATGGCCTCATCAAGGTCACGGTGCTGATGGCGGTATTCCTCAAGCTCGACGCGCAGAACCTCTTCGGATTTCATGGAAAGATTCTGAGTGGCGTTCATTGGAAATGATTCTCTTACTGCGGCGGTCTCTAAGATACTGAATTCAGGGGCTTTCGCATAGCCCTTGCGTCACGCTGGTTCAGTCCCCATATTTCCCTCATACGGGGCCGCCATAACGGGGCCTCAATCAATGGACTGTCGCTTAATATCAAGGACGTGTCGATGACAAAACTTACGTTGGGGGCGCACCCTTATATGCTGGGATTTGAACAGTTGGAGCGGATGCTGGAACGCAGCGCCAAATCCGGCAATGAAGGCTATCCGCCATTTAATATTGAGCAAACATCCAAGCATTCTTATCGCATCACTCTGGCCGTGGCCGGGTTTGGCGAGGCTGATCTGGCGATCACGGTGGAAGACCGGCAACTGGTGATCCGGGGGCGGCAAGCGGATGACGGGGCGGAGCGGATGTTCTTGCATCGCGGCATCGCGGCGCGGCAGTTTCAGCGCTCGTTCGTGCTGGCGGACGGGGTTGAGGTCGGCGAGGCGATTATGGAAAACGGACTGTTGCATGTGGATCTGACGCGGGCGGTGCCCAATGCGGTGGTGCAGACGATCAAAATTAATAAGGGGTAGGCAATATGGATACCAGATATGATTTTGGCGATGGTTCTGAGCGTCCGATTGTCTATGTGTGCGCGGTAAATGTGGCCGATCTGCCACAGGAGATGCAAGAGCAGGCGATGGGGCATGAGACACTTTATGCGGTCTGCACCTCAGAGGGTGAGCGGCTTGCGCTGGTGCGCGATAGGGCGCTGGCATTTGTTTTGGCGCGTCAAAATGATCTGGTGCCGGTCACCGTACATTGACCTGACGGCATGTGCCTTGAATGGGTACGCTTCACGCTGGCTTTATATTCTCGTCATTCGCCGAAAGGAAAATCATCCAAAAGCCCTTCATCTTCGAGCTGCTGCAAGACCCCAATGATTTTATCGAGGGTGCGGGAATGGCGGATGATTGCGTTGTCGCGGCTGATCTGATCCGGGGCACGGCGAATATCATGTCGGAGTGTTTGGATCTCGACCAGATCACGACGGATCTGGCCGAGAAGAGTGGCGGCCTTGGCAGGCATCATGGCCAAATCACACAAGGCGTTTGACGACATAGGCATTTGCCCAAGGGTATCTTGCTGGATGATAAAAGAAACCCTGCCTTCAAACGATACAACTGTAACATGTTTAGCCTCACAACCTATCCAGTGCCTTTTGGCAGTGTACGCACTTCAAGAGTGTAATCCACTCTTTTTGTGTAATAAATTACACAATGAGTAAAATTTTAACTATCTAGTCAACTTTGTTTATTCATGCCAAAGCCGAAGTGTGACTCGCTTTGATTTGGATAATTTGAGGGCCTTTGCGCATGAGGGTATTGCCCGTCACGGGCTGCGGGGCTATGCGCGCAAGCTTGATCTGGATTTGGGCACGTTACGCAGCCTGCGCGATGGCCGCGATATTCAATCCTCAAAAATGATTGGCATTGTTGAGGCCATGGGGCGGACCTTGCATATAAGTGATGCCCCCGGCCATGCGCCTGCCCGTTCGGGCGGGTTTGGCGAGACTTCTGATGCGGGGGCAGAGCCGCCGCAAGAGGCGTTGCGGCAGGGCTATCTGCCGATTCCCTATCACCCGGCACAACGCAATTACGGCGCGTCGGCCCCGGTGGCGTTTACCCGCGCGTGGCTGGATCAGCAGGGGTTTGACCCGGAAAATCTGTGTTGCGTGCAGGCCCCGGATGACACGCTTGCGCCGGGGATTGCGCAGGGCGCGCTTTGCCTGATTGATGGCGCCGCGCGGCAGGTGGGCGAACATGCCATATGGGCGCATCTGGAGGCGGGGAAATTGCGGCTGAATTACCTTAGTCAGCCGGAACCCGGCGTGATGCTGATGTCAGACGCAGACCCCACCACGCCGCCGGTTTTGCGCCGGGGGCCGGAACTGGACCAGCTTTTAGTGCTGGGTCGGGTTGTCTGGGTTGGGGCGTTGGCCGGATAGCCCGCGCTATTTCTTTTTCTTTGCCGGGGCTTCGAGCGCCTCAAGCCGGGCTTTCAGCGCTTCATTTTCCTCACGCGCCTTTTGTGCCATGGCGCGCACCGCGTCAAATTCTTCACGGGTGACAAAATCACGATCCGCCAGCCAGCGGTCGATCATTGAGCTCATCGCCGTGCCGGCCTCGTCCTTGGCCCCTTGCGCCACGCCCATGGCGTTGGTCATCAGTTTGGATATATCATCGAGCACTTTATTGCGGGTCTGCATGATTGCCCCCTTTTAGCATTTGCATTTGGCCTTATATGGGGGGAAACAGTTTTTATCACAAGGTTGACTTCTCTGGTTGGCCGCAAGCAAGAAAGATCACAATGCTGGCCATGATCCCGTTTCCTGATATTTCGCCCGAAATTTTCACCATTTCACTATTTGGCGGTGAATTTTCGCTGCGCTGGTATGCGCTGGCGTATATCGTGGGCATTTTGCTGGGCTGGCGTCTGGTGGTGGCCACGGTAAAGCGCAAGCGATTGTTTCGCGAAGATCAGAAGGTGATCACCCCAACTGAGGTTGAGGATTTGCTCACTTGGGTAATATTGGGCGTCATTCTGGGCGGGCGTCTGGGATATGTGGTGTTTTACAAGGGGCTGTATTACCTGCAAAACCCGCTTGAGATTTTGATGGTCTGGACCGGCGGCATGTCCTTTCATGGTGGGTTGATCGGGGTGATCGTGGCCTGTTTTGCCTTTGCCTGGCGCAGGAAGCTTGAGAAATTCTCGGTTGCGGATGTGTTGTGTCTGGGCACGCCGATTGGCCTGTTGCTGGGGCGGATTGCCAACTTTATCAATGCCGAGCTTTGGGGGCGGCCCACCGATTTGCCCTGGGGGGTGATATTTCCCGGCGCCTATGCGCAGGATTGCGCGGGGGTGATTGGTGCGTGCGCGCGCCATCCGTCGCAGCTTTATGAGGCGCTGCTGGAGGGGGTCATTCTGGGGCTGGTGCTGTTATATGTGGTTTATCGCCGGGGTTGGCTGAAATGGCCGGGCATGGTGACGGGGCTGTTTTTCATCGGCTACGGGATTTCGCGCTTTCTGGTTGAGCTGGTGCGGCAGGCCGATCCGCAGTTTATCACAGTGGATAATCCGATGGGCTATGTGCTGCAAATGGGGGGCTTTGGTCTGAGCATGGGGCAGCTACTATCCTTGCCGATGATTGTCTTTGGTGCGGGTCTGATCATCCGGGCGCGGCGCAGGAAGGCGCGCTTGTTGGCCGCATGAACGGTCTGCGCCGGCTGCTGATTGCGCAGATCAGGGCGCAGGGACCGATGCCGTTGGCGGAATATATGGCCACCTGCCTGATGCATCCCGAGCATGGCTATTATGCCACGCGCGATCCTTTTGGCGCGGCGGGGGATTTTACCACTGCCCCCGAGATCAGCCAGATGTTTGGTGAGCTGGTGGGGCTGAGCCTTGCGCAATGCTGGCTGGATCAGGGCGCGCCCGCGCCGTTTATACTGGCCGAGGCCGGGCCGGGGCGGGGCACGATGATGGCTGATATATTGCGCGCCACCAAAGCGGTGCCGGGGTTTCACGGCGCGATGCAACTGCATTTGATTGAGGCCTCACAGACATTGCGGCATATCCAGCAAAAGACGCTGGGGCGCGAGGATATTATTTGGCATGAGGGTTTTGACGATTTGCCGAACTTGCCGCTTTATCTGGTGGCCAATGAATTTTTCGATGCCCTGCCGATCCGGCAGATGGTGCGCGATGGCGGGCTTTGGCGTGAGCGATGTGTTGGGGTGAAAGACGGCGATCTGAGCTTTGGCCTCACCGGACCGATGGCGATGGCCGGATTAATGCAGCGGCTGGAGGATACCCAAGACGGCGATATTGTTGAGGTCTGCCCGCAGGCCCTTGCGCTGGCGGAAAGGGTTGGGGACCGGATTGAAGCCAAAGGCGGCGCGGCTTTGATGATTGATTACGGCGACTGGCAATCGCTTGGGGATACGTTTCAGGCGCTTGAAAACCATGCGGTCGCTGATCCGCTGGCCCATCCGGGGCAGGCGGATTTGACGGCGCATGTGGATTTTGCGGCGCTGGCATTGGCCACCCCCTCGGCCTATAGCCGCCTGACCCCGCAAGGCGTGTTTTTAGAGCGGCTGGGCATTGCTCAAAGGGCGCAGGCGCTGGCGGCGGGACTTTCCGGTGCGGCGTTGGAAAATCACATCGCGGCACATCGGCGCTTGACCCATGGGGCGGAAATGGGGACCCTGTTCAAGGTGATGGCGTTTTATCCCAAAGGCGCCGCGCCGCCACCGGGACTGGAACCATGACCCTTGAAATTCTGACTGCCGATAGCCTGACGCCGCTGCGCCACGGGTTTTTCACCCGCAAGGGCGGGGCCTCGTCAGGGATATTCGAGGGGTTGAATTGCGGCCCGGGATCATCGGATCAGGCCGAGATCGTTGCGGTCAATCGCGCCCGGGTGGCTGAGGCGATGCAGGTGCCGCCCGATCATCTGATCACGTTGCATCAGGTGCATTCGCGCGATGTTATCCATGTTGAGGCCCCGCTTACTGAGCGCCCCAAGGCCGATGCGATGGTGACCAAAACGCCGGGTCTGGCGCTGGGTATTCTGACCGCCGATTGTCAGCCGGTTTTATTTGCCGATGCGGGGGCGGGCGTCATTGGCGCGGCGCACGCGGGATGGCGCGGGGCCTTGGACGGCGTGTTGGAGGCCACCCTAGAGGCGATGGAAACCCTTGGGGCTGCGCGTGCCAATATCTGTGCCGTCATCGGCCCGTCGATCAGTCAGGCGGCCTATGAGGTTGGGCAGGAGTTTATTGAGACCTTTGTGGATGATGACCCGGAAAACGCGCGATTTTTTGCGGGCGGCAGAGCGGCGCATTATCAGTTTGATCTGCCGGGGTTTGGCCTGCACCGTTTGCGCCGGGCGGGCGTGGGGCAGGCGGAGTATACCCGCCATTGCACCTATGGCGATGCGGCGCGGTTTTATTCTTACCGCCGGGCCACCCATGCCCATGAGGCGGATTATGGCAGATTGATTGCGGTAATCAGGCTGTGAATCAGACATTTTGTGGGCAAAAAAGCCAGTTTTACGGCTATGTTCGATTTTGTACAGTGCGGGATGAATGTTTCAAAATTAATAAATATTGTTAAATATCAATGGGATGCGATTGTTTTATTAAAAAAATTACTGATCCATAAAAATATCAGAAAATAATATTAAACTTGGTTAATCCGTCAAAACTTGGCCTCAAAGCTTTATTATATTGAGGTCAAGACAGACGGATCACAGACGGATCACAGACGGATCAATGTCCACATAAATCGGGCAAACGAGTTTTAAGGAGAGTAACTATGACAAAGCGTTGGATGAAATCAATACTCGAAACCAGCAAGCAAGAATTGCCTGCATTGCCTTTTGGCGCGGCGTCTCAACTGACCCGCAAAGTGGCCTGATCTTTACTGTCGGATTACGGCGGCAGTTACATATTACCGTGACTAAAGCGTTTCGCCTTATTGTTGAGGCAAACAATCTGTCGAAACGCGGTGCAACGCTTTGATGTTATATTTGTTTCACAAATAACTTGTGACCCAACTTAATTGCGAAACGCTTTAATAATTGCGAATATTCCTGAGGTGCTACTTTAAGAAGAACCGGCGAATAGAATAATTTGGGACCACATCTTATGTTCCCGGTTAAATGAAATACCACCGATCATCGCCCAATGGATGATGGCCCGTGAGACGCAAACTTGAAATTATGATTACACGACCGGGATGCATCAAAATGTCATCCCGGACCAATTCAACAGTCCTGTCGCTGTTGTCGGTGGGACCGGCGCGGTTGCGACTTATCTAATGCGGTTTGCTGAGGTGCCAGAAGTATCGGCTTTTGGCGGAATGCGTGCCGGATCGGCATATGACACTGCGGGTGGAAATTGTTTGAAAAAACAGCGCCATACCGCGATGAAGGAAAGTGAGATACCATGGCGATGACTTTACATGCGGCGGATATGCAGACAATTGCCAAGCCGCAAAAGGCCCCTGTGCCTGCGGGGCATGTGCAGAAATCCGCAACCGTGCGCAAATGCCAGATATCCAGCCTTAACCGGGACGGATCAGTGCGGATGTCTGAACAGATCATCCCGGCAACAAACAGATTTGAATCGGCTTTTTCGGGCTTTGCCCGGGGCACCCTTCTGGATACGGATCAGGGGCCGGTTGCGGTGGAAGATCTGCACCCGGGAATGCGGTTGATGACCGCAGAATTTGGCGCGTCTCCGCTATTATGGCTGGGGTCCATCACCTTGCTTCCCAGAATAAACGGTCGTGACCGGATGGATGAATGTCTGACCCGGGTGATGGCGGATACCTACGGCATGTCGCGCCCCGATTGTGATTTTGTCGCCGGACCGGGGGGGCGCATATTGGCACGTTCGCCCAAAGCCGGGTATATCCATCGAGCCGGGCGCGTATTGACCCCGGTGCGCGAATTGGCCAATGGTATTAACGTGATTGAGATCACGCCGCCGCGCCCGGTACAGGTGTATCATGTGTGTCTGCAAGACCATGCCACGCTTACGGCGGCCGGGCTTGAGGTGGAAAGCTATCACCCCGGATACGGGTTTGAACATGCGATGGGGACCAATCTGCTGGCGTTTTTCCTGTCGCTGTTTCCGCATATCAACACGCCCAAAGATTTTGGCAAGCTGTCGCACCCGCGCCTGCCACTTTGAACCCTGGGAAGGGTAACTAAAGCGTTTCGAGTTTAAGTTGAGATACGGCTTGAACTCGGAGCGCTTTTTCGGGCCTGGATTAATCAGTTTTGGTTATCCGGGCCCGATTTCTCAGGCGTTTTGCGAAAGCCGCTCTTCAAGGATGTCAAACGGCACGCCCGGCTCATCCTTGGCCCCCCGGATCACCAATGAGGTTTTGACGCTGGCCACATTATCGGCGGCTGTCAGCTCCTCCGTCAGGAAACGCTGAAACGTCGACAGATCAGGGGCGACGCATTTCAAGATGAAATCCACCTCGCCATTAAGCATGTGACACTCGCGCACCAAAGGCCACGCCCGGCAGCGCGCCTCGAACGCGCTCAGGTCGGCCTCGGCCTGTGATTGCAAGCCAACCATGGCGTAGACCTGCACCTCAAACCCCAGCGCGCGGGCGTCCACATCGGCGTGATAGCCCCGGATATATCCGGTTTCCTCAAGCGTGCGCACCCGGCGCAGGCAAGGCGGGGCGGAAATGCCAACGCGCTTGGCCAATTCAACATTGGTCATGCGGCCATCGGCCTGTAGCTCGGCCAGTATTTTGCGGTCAATCGGATCAAGGCGGGATGACGGCATCGGCGGACCTCCTGTAAAGCGTTTCGATAAAAACTTGAATCACAGGTTTTTATCGAAACGCCCGCATCGCTTATATGTTGCGCTGCGTTTCCCCTTAACCCTGTCTCTGGTTTAAGTGGAAACGCTTTATTAATTCGCATTAGTTATATCACCCACAGCGCGCGCGCAATATTATTTCGCCAAGGCGCAATAATATTTCGCATGATACCAGAATTGATTGCTGCGGCGGCGCGGTTTTCTTGGGGTTTCATGCCCCGCACGGGCCGGGTATATCGGGGGCAGCAGCATATTCAATCTCTGACCTGAAGGAAAAATTCAATGGCCGATACCCGTCATACCAGCGTTTTGATCATTGGCTCCGGCCCCGCGGGCTATACCGCAGGCATCTATGCCAGCCGCGCCATGCTTGAGCCATTATTGGTTCAGGGGATTGAGCCGGGCGGACAGTTGACCACCACCACCGAGGTGGAGAACTACCCCGGCTTTACCGAGGTGCAGGGGCCTGATCTGATGATCCGGATGCAAGAGCACGCGGCGGCCATGGGCTGTGAGATCATCGGCGATATTATCACCGATCTGGATGTCAGTAGCCGCCCGTTCATCGCGAAGGGTGACAGCGGCACCACCTATACGGCGGATGCGGTTATTCTGGCCACCGGCGCGCGGGCCAAATGGCTGGGGCTGGACAGCGAAGAGGCGTTCAAGGGGTTTGGCGTTTCCGCCTGCGCCACCTGTGATGGGTTTTTCTATCGCGGTGAGGAGATTGTTTTGGTCGGTGGCGGTAACACGGCGGTGGAAGAGGCGTTGTTCCTGACCAAATTCGCCTCAAAGGTGACGCTGATCCACCGCCGCGATGAACTGCGCGCCGAGAAGATATTGCAGGACCGCCTGTTTAAAAACCCCAAGATTGAACCGCTTTGGTTTCATGAGCTGGAAGAGGTGCTGGGCGATGACAATCCCAAAGGCGTCACCGGGGTAAAGGTGCGCCACACCAAAACCGGCGAGATCACCGAAATCCCCTGCAAGGGCGTGTTTATTGCTATCGGCCACGCACCCGCCAGTGAATTGGTAAAAGATAACCTTGAATTGCATAATGGCGGCTATGTTGTGGTTGAGCCGGGCAGCACCCGCACCTCAATCCCCGGCATATTCGCGGCGGGGGACCTGACCGATCATATTTATCGCCAAGCCGTCACATCCGCCGGAATGGGCTGCATGGCGGCCCTGGACGCGGAACGGTTTTTGAGCGAGTGAGGCGATGCGCACTGGTAAGGACGGTGTGATTTTTGCAAGAAATTTAGTGGGAATTTAACAACATTGGCCGAAAACCTGTGTATACTATTACGACAATGGGTCAGCGGGTAATGTATCAGGAATCCAAGGCCGTAACGCTGACTTTCATAGCCCAAACAGGGCCAATTGAATGCATGACCCCCTGACAAAACTCGCGATCCTTTATGGCACCGATAAATTCGGGTATCACGATTACACGCCAAACTATTTCAAGATGTTCAAACACCTGAAAGAGGCCCCGGTCAAGGTGCTGGAAATTGGTGTTGGCGGTTACGCCGATGATGACCGTGGCGGGCAATCTTTGGAGGTTTGGCGCGATTTTTTCCCGAATGCGCAAATCACCGGCATTGATATTCAAAAGAAAACCATGGATCTGGGTGAGCGGGTTGAGATTTTGCGGGGCAGTCAGGTTGACGCGGATTTCCTGAAAGATCTGGTCAAAAAGCGCGGGCCGTTTGATATTATTGTTGATGATGGCAGCCACCGCAATGAGCATGTTGTCAAGAGTTTTGAGCTGCTGTTCCCGACCCTTGCCCCTGGTGGGATATATGTGGCCGAGGATGTTCAGACCTCATTCCACCCGCGCTTTGGCGGCTCGCTTGAGATGACAGCGCCAAACTCAATCGGGTATTTTGGCGATATGCAGCGCCAACTTGGCATCAACAGTAAGGCCCCCCTGATTGCAGATATTGCCGCGATGGAGCGGTTTCATAACATGATTGCCATCCATAAAAAGGCGGATGGACAGGCAAAGGATGTGTTTCAATCAAACCGATTTGAAGACTTTGCAACCCAACCGCCGAAGGTGCATTGCATCGGCGGTGTTCCTGAATTGCCTTTTGAGGTTGCCTCGGTTTCTGAAAGTAAAGATGGGGCCAAGACCCCGCCAGCGGATATTTTTATTGTGACGCTTGATGGCGCAGCCGGTTTTGATCAAACGGCAATCGAGGCAGCTTTTGACAGTGTGAATAACGCTGGGGTCATGGTTGTCCGTTCTGAAAAACCGACCACTGATTTCAACCCCGACGGCCCGTTGATGCAGTATGCGCAACAGCGCTGGACATTGGTGGATCATGTGGAAATGCGGGTGCATTTTCCACAGGCCGAGGTGGATGCGCTGGCACCGCAGATTTATTCGATTGAACGTTATCCGGATGCTATTTTACTGTATAAATCGCCCAATACCTACCCATCAAATTTTGCCTATGATCCGCATAATGTACAGGCCGCGCGGGCGATAGAGCGTATGGAGGAGGTGTTGCAGGGGGCCACATCCGAGGGCGGGCTGGTGCAGCTTGCCGATATTCTGACGCGGCATAAATCGCGTGAAGCGGCGGCGGATACGATTGCTCGGCTGACCGAAATAGGGGCCACATCACGGCAGTATTACCAGATGGCTGGCGCTTTGGCGCAGCGGCAACGACGGATGACCGAGGCGATGGAGCTGTTTAAAAAGGGGCTTGAGAAATTCCCCTTTGATCCGCAATTCACCTGTATGCTGGCGGGCAATTATGGCGCTACGCGACAGGGCGATCTGGCCGAGGCCACGCTGCGCGATACCTTGGCTCATAACCCCCGCGCGCGCGCTGTTGTTGGTGCGCTGACGAAACTATTGATCGGCAAACGCGAATATGCCGAGGCCTCGGAATTGTTAAAATCCACGCTCAATCTTTTTCCCGTGCCGATGCGCCCGGGCCGGTTGGTCATGCTGTCGGAAATTCAACGCGCTGAAGGTGAGATAGAAGCCGCAGAAGCCACGATGAAAGATGCGCTTGAACGCGCCCCTGATGAGGCAGGCGTGCTGCTGGAAATGGGGCAGGTATTGTTGGCGAAGAGGGATCACGACGGCGCGCGCGGCTTTGCCGAAAAGGCTCTGGAACTGGACCCAGACAATGCAATGGCACAAGCGCTTCATAAGCAAGTTACAGGCTGAATAACATCAATATGATCTGAGCTAAGGCTTTATATAGGCCTTGAAGGCAGCCTGATGTTCTTATTTTAACCAAGCCAAATCATTGCGAAATCCGCCACGGCCGGGGAAGCGCTCTTTATGCAGTTGCAACAGCTCTTTTGCCACCTCATTGCGGCGCAAGGGGCGGCACAGCTTGATCTGCCGCTCCAGCGGTGCGGGGCGTTTGGGGGCCAGTTTGATGGCGGCCTGTTGGCATTCAAAACTGTCTTCCAGTAATCCAAGGCGGCGCTGGCTGGCGGCTTTCAGCAGCAGTAAATCCACAGAATCCGCCACAATATCTGGGTTTTCATCCAGTAATGCGACCAGCTTGGTATCGTGCTCAAGCTTGAAATAAAGCCGGACGGTTGATAGCAGCGCCTCGGGTGTCAGGATTTCCTGCTGGACCTGCTCGGGCCTGTCTTGCCCAGGCAGATAGCTGGTCAGGACATTCGACATGATACGCGCGACGATATCGGGCGAGACATGCCGGTAATCCCCGCGTGACCAGGCGATCGTTGGATTGCTGAGGATGACAAATTCATAAGACGGGAAATAATCCACATCCGGCTTATCCGCGACAAAACTTTCCAACGCGGCGCGCTGCACCGATTTGGAATAAGTGTTCGCCACCAACACATCCATATCGCGGAAGGTGGATAACAGCGGCACCGGCGAAACCGTCACCAGCATTTTCAGCGGTTTTGTCCGATGCTTTTTCAGCAAGGCATAGATGTCATTCATCCCCTGCATCACCTCTTCATAGCTTAGAACGCGAAATTCAAACCTGTCGGGCTGTGCTTTGCAAAGGGCGGCGGGCGGCGCGATATTGAGATAGATGTCTAGCTCATTATCATACCAGGTTTCGACATAGCCAAGCGTCAGGATGATCACATCGGTGTGGGCAACCTGCGCCATGGAATCGAGAAACTTATGCCTGAATTCAAGGATTTCTTCGGGGCTGAATTCCAGCTTTGCCGAGCCGAGTTGCAGATCGCAGTATTTCTTGCCTTCCCGCAGCGGATATAAAATTTTCTCACCAGGGAATCTATCGCGCTCAAGCGCCCACAGCAGCTCATTATAGACGGAATGCACGGAATATTTATTGAAGAAATTAAACGCCTCGCCCAAGCTTTCGCCGATTTTGCCAAGATCAAATTCCCGGCTCAGGACCCGCAAGTTTGCGTTTGATAATGCCGCTTCCACATTGCGGGCAAAACAGGAGCCGATGGCGAAAAATGTATCAGACTTTTCAAACTGAAACCCCGGATTGACCGAGGGCGACGCCAGCGGATAAAGCCGGTCGCCATCTTTTTCGGGGGAGGGAAACCGGCGCAGCTTGTTTTTTGCGGCCGCTTGGTAGGCTTCGGTGGCGGATGTGGAAGAAATTGGCATTATTTTACTCCAATAATCGGCTTGTTGGTATTTATGGCGCGTTTGAGATGGAACTTCAGCCAGTTTTGTCGGGAAGACCCTAGAACGCGGTCCCAACAATGCAAGGGCACAAGTGTATCACATGCTGGTTACAGGCTGAATAAGCTTAGAAGGCCCTGTCCTCAAGGCTTGACATAGGCCTTGAAGGCAACCTTTTGATGCGTCTCAAGTTCGGCCAGCATTTCGGCGCGGTCCTCATCGGTGAAAGCCATCCACGGGGTATCGCTTTCGATAAATCCGCTGGATTTCAAGGCGGTATATACCTCACTGAAATCCACCTCGCCGAAGGAGACCCGGCTGGGGCGGTTATCGGTTTCGGGGATCCAGTTTTGCACCAAGGCGCTGATGGCTGTCACCTCATTGCCCTGAAACGCCTTGAACTGCCGCGCGAATATTTTATCCAGATCGCCAGCCCGGCGGGCAATACAGGCGATTTTTTGCTCGCCATTGCCCACAAGGGCGGCAAGATGCAACGGCGAGCCATCAATGGAGATGATGCACCGCGCTGCTTTATAGGCTGCGATCTGCTCTTCATGGCTGTGCTTTTGCGGGTGAAAGGCGCTATAGCCCTCGTCGATCAGCAAAGCCTCAAGCCGTTTTTCCCCAAGCAGACTGCCCCGTTGCGGTGGTAGCTCGCTTCGGGAGACGTATATTTTTTCAGGCCCCACGGGGGTGACGTTTTTGCCCGCGTGTTTGTTGATGTAGTCGCGAAATTCGGGCGCGCCTTCGATCATTTCAAACATGCCAAAACCCTGTTGCGGGATATATAATGTTTCCACCCGCGTTGGGTCTTCGATGTTGAACACCGGCACATCCACCCCCAGCATTTCAAGGAAGTGGCGATAGACATCCATCACATGTTGCGGGCGGTTCTGAAACTTGGGCACAAAGAGAACGCCATCAATCTTGTCTTTGAGGTGTTCCACCGCCCAAATACGGCAGATGCTTTCGACAAGAAAATGCCCGAAATGCCCAAATAGCAGACCCGCAAACATGTATGACCCTTTGAGATCAACAATTTCGGCCTCCGGCGGCATTGGTGGTTCTAGGTTGACCTGATTGGTATTGCGCCAGGTAATCGAGTTTTCGACAAACTCCCCCCCGGCATCCAGCACGCCCGATTTTTGCACCGACCGGTTGGCATCCCCTTTTGGCGGAGGAATAATCAGCGCGCCCTTCAAACAATCAATTTTGTCTTTTATGGGTTTTTCTAAGGAGGGAGTCGTGAACATATTTTCATCTACTTTCATCGTTTTGTTATTAACCGAAAGGAAGAAGTCGAAATGCCGTGTATCAGGCCAAAATTTTTGGGAAGCATTTAAGTGTGAGCAACCCGATTTTTGCCTATTTTATCCAGTCTATATCTTGGTAGCAATCGCCTGTCCTTTGGGCGTTCATTGAACATGTGGGAAAATAAACACATCCCAAATCACCAGCTTCACGGCCGATGTAATGTTATCAAAGCTTGCATCATTCATACGGCACGTATCCTAAGGCATTTTGTTGATATTGCGGCGAAAGATTTAATATCTCACCGATATTGAAGATTCAATTGAGATGTTCCCATTTTCCCGCAGGTCTTTGTTGCAGCGGCCCTATTTTCTACCTTGTATCCGTTTCATACGATGAATGACCGAACAACCGCGCATTTATAAGGGAAAATCTGGATTAAACATCCAAAAAGCTTGATTATGGCGGCATTTTCGCCTCATTTACTGTTTTCCTCTATAGGGTTCTTGAAACCCGTGGCCCTACGGGGCAAATGCCTGATGCAAAGACGTTGCAATCTGTAACGCCCATATTTGATGTCTGAGAGTGCCCATGCCTGAACAATCCCTGGCCCCCGTGCCCGAGCTTTATGTCTCTTATGAGAGCGCCCGGAAGTTGAAATCCGAGGCCGCCGATCTGATTAGTTGGGATCTGACCCCGCGCCAGATTTGTGATCTGGAATTGCTGATGAATGGCGGGTTTGCGCCGCTCAAGGGGTTTTTGTCTGAGGCCGATTATAATGGCGTGGTCAAAGATATGCGGCTGGCGGATGGCACATTATGGCCGATGCCGATCAATCTGGATGTCTCGGAAGAATTCAGTAAAAGCCTTGAGCTGGGGCAGGATATTGCCCTGCGTGACCAAGAGGGCGTGATTTTGGCAACGCTGACGGTTACCGATCGTTGGACACCCGATAAGGCGCTTGAGGCGAGGCATGTGTTTGGGGCCGATGATGTGGCCCATCCGGCGGTGAATTATCTGCACAATCAGGCCGGGGCGGTGTATCTTGGCGGGCCGATTATAGGCATTCAACCGCCGGTGCATTATGATTTTCGCGCCCGTCGCGACACCCCAAATGAGCTGCGCGCGTATTTCCGCAAACTGGGCTGGCGCAAGGTGGTGGCGTTTCAAACCCGCAACCCGCTGCACCGGGCGCATCAGGAACTGACCTTTCGCGCCGCGCGCGAGGTGCAGGCCAATCTGCTGATCCATCCGGTTGTGGGCATGACCAAACCCGGCGATGTCGATCATTTCACCCGGGTGCGCTGTTACGAGGCGGTGCTGGATCAATATCAGGGATCCACCACCACCATGAGCCTGCTTAATCTGGCGATGCGCATGGGTGGCCCGCGTGAGGCGGTTTGGCACGGGCTGATCCGGGCCAATCATGGCTGTACCCATTTCATTGTTGGCCGCGATCACGCGGGACCGGGCAAAAATTCAGCCGGAGAAGATTTTTACGGGCCTTATGAGGCGCAGGATTTGTTTCGCAAGTATCAAAGCGAAATTGGCGTTGAGATGGTTGATTTCAAACACATGGTGTATGTGCAAGAGCGGGCGCAATATGAACCTGCCGATGAGATTGAGGACGGGGTGACGGTACTGAATATCTCGGGCACTGAGCTGCGCCGACGGCTGGCTGAGGGGCTGGAAATACCTGAATGGTTCTCGTTCCCTGAGGTGGTGACGGAGCTACGCAAAACCCGCCCCCCCCGGGCCGAACAGGGGTTCACGGTGTTTTTCACCGGGTTTTCCGGATCGGGCAAATCGACGATTGCCAATGCGCTGCTGGTCAAGCTGATGGAAATGGGTGGGCGTCCGGTGACGCTGCTGGATGGCGATATTGTGCGTAAAAACCTGTCATCCGAGTTGGGATTTTCCAAGGAACACCGCGATTTGAATATCCGCCGCATCGGGTTTGTGGCCTCTGAAATTACCAAAAACCGGGGCATTGCGATTTGCGCGCCAATCGCACCTTATGCGGCTACGCGGCGGCTGGTGCGAGAAGATGTTGAGGCCTTTGGTGCCTTTATTGAGGTGCATGTCGCCACTTCGATTGAGGAATGCGAACGCCGTGACCGCAAGGGGCTGTACAAGCTGGCGCGCGCCGGGAAGATCAAGGAATTCACCGGAATTTCAGACCCTTATGATGTTCCTGAAAATCCCGAACTCAGGGTTGAGACGGAAAATGTTGAGGTGGATAATTGCGCCCATCAGGTGATTTTGAAGCTGGAACAGATGGGCCTGATAGCCGGGTAACGGGCTAATGCGCTGCCCCCGATATGCCATTTCGCTAACCTCAATTCCACCGCGTTATGATCGGCTTTTGCCGGTCATATCAAGCCTGCTGGCGCAAAACCCCGCGCCGGAGCGGGTGTTTCTTTGCCTGCCTGACAAGTACCGCAGATTTTCCGAGCTTGCCCCGCTGCCGGATTTATCAGAGCCTGTGAAAATCCTGCGCTGCCCGAATGATCTGGGCCCGGCAACGAAAGCTTTGCTTGCGGCGGGCAGGCTGGCGGGGGATTTGGACGCGCTGATTTACTGCGATGATGATTGGATCATGCCGCCCAACTGGGCCGCAAACCTGCTTGCCGCGCGGCAACCGGGGCAGGCCGTGACCGGCGCGGGGTTTTCCGTGGCCCGTCTTGGCAGGCTGGGGGCTGCGCCTGAATTTACCGATATAGCGCAGGGGTTTGCCGGCGTTTTGATTGATCCAAAGTGGCTGTCCGGGCCGGAGTTTGAGCCGCCTGAAGTTGCCTGGCCCGTCGATGACATCTGGCTTTCGGGGCATCTGGCGCGGCAAGGGATTTCGATCCGGATTGCGGCGGCGGCGCGCAGCGGTATGACGCTGGCCTATCCCGATGATCACGGGTTGCAGGACATAATTATGGACGGGCGCACGCGCGATCAGGCCAATCATGCTTCGGCCGCGTTGATGCATCAGCGCTATGGTATCTGGCCTGAGATTTCCAACACCGCGCGCGCCTGACCGCACATTTTGATAATCTGTCAAAGACTAGTGGCATTAACCATTTCATCCACAACTTATTGTGGTTATCCCCAACAAATAGCTTTACAGAAGCCACGAAAGACAGCACCATATCTGGTATAGGCGAGGGGACTAGCCCCCGCTTCTAGAGCACACACCCGGCGTCTGGGGCGCTGCCAGCCCCCAACGCTACAACAAAAAGAGGTGGCGCAATGGCCTTGTCCGAGCAGTACATGCAAGAAGATATTCACCCGATTGATATTGTCCAGCACATCGCGCAGGATCACGACTGGGATTTTGACCGCATCGCCGATGATCAGATCGCCATGGTGGTTGAAGGCCAGTGGCGCAGTTATTCGATCACTCTGGCGTGGTCGGGCTATGACGAGGTTCTGCGGCTGGTCTGTACCTTTGAGATGGAGCCGCCGCGTGAAAAACTGCCGGTGCTTTATGAGATGCTCAATGAGGTCAATGATCAATGCTGGACCGGGGCGTTCACCTATTGGAATGAGCCAAAGCTGATGGTCTATCGCTACGGTCTGGTGATGACCGGCGGGCAGGAGGCCAGCGCCGATCAGATCGACACATTGCTGAGCGCCGCCGTGCTGAGTGCCGAGCGTTATTATCCGGCGTTTCAACTGGCCATCTGGGGCGATCAAACCCCCAAACAAGCCCTTCAAGTGGCCATTGCAGAGGCCTACGGGCGCGCGTAAACCTGATCCCGCAAAGGATAGGCGGGAGGGATTAATGAATTTGGATCATGTGGCAAAAAACGGTCTGGTATTGCTGGGCTGTGGTAAGATGGGCTCGGCGATGCTGGCCGGGTGGCTGGCACAAGGCCTGCCTGTGGCATCGGTTTGGGTGATTGACCCGATGCCGTCAGATTGGCTGCGGGGCACCGGCGTTTATATCAATGCGGATCTGCCCGCGTCTCCGGCGATTGTGTTGATTGCGGTGAAGCCGCAGATGATGGGCGCGGCGCTGCCGACTCTGGCGGGTTTGGGCAATGGTGAAACCCTGTTTATCTCGGTGGCGGCGGGCACGCCGATTGCGGCCTATGAGGCGGCGCTGGGGGATCAAAGCCATATCATCCGCGCCATGCCCAACACGCCTGCGGCGGTGGGCAAAGGCATTACAGCGATCATCGGCAACGCCCGCGCCACCCCCGCTGAGATGGATCTGGCCGAGGCGCTTTTGACGGCCGTGGGGCAGGTTGTCCGGCTTGAGGATGAGGCGCAGATGGATGCGGTCACCGGGGTGTCCGGCTCGGGGCCGGCTTATGTGTTTCACTTGATTGAATGCCTTACGGCGGCGGGTGAGGCGCAGGGGTTAAACCCTGATCTGGCGCTGAAACTGGCGCGTGCCACCGTGGCCGGGGCCGGGGCTTTGGCGGAAGAATCGGATGAGACACCAGCGCAGTTGCGGGTGAATGTGACCAGTCCAAATGGCACCACGCAGGCCGGGCTTGAGGTCTTGATGAACACGCAAAACGGCCTGCCGCCGCTGATCCGCGATACGGTGGCGGCGGCAAGCGACAGATCAAGGGAACTGGCGAATGGCTGAGATCAGTTTTGACGATTTTTTGAATGTTGATATTCGGGTGGGGCAGGTGATCCGGGCCGAACCGTACCCCGAGGCGCGCAAACCGGCAATCAAGATGTGGATCGATTTTGGCCCTGAGATTGGCGAGAAAAGAACCTCGGCCCAGATCACGGTGCATTATACGCCCGAGGCCCTGATTGGGCGGCAGGTGATGGCGGTGGTCAACTTCCCGCCGCGCCAGATTGGCAAGTTTATGTCCGAGGTTCTGGTGCTGGGGACAAGTGACGCGGACGGCGCGATTGTGCTTTTGCGCCCCGATTACGACGTGCCGATTGGCGGGAGAATGCATTGAAACATCTGTTGTTGACCCGGGATTTGCCCGGGCGTGTGATCAAAGCGGCGACTGAGCTGTTCAAAGTGGATATCCGCGATGATGAGGCCGCCATAAACCCCGCAGATATGCGCGCGGCTTTGGCGAATTTTGACGCGGTGCTGCCCACGCTGGGGGATGCGTTCTCGGCAGATATTTTTGCCGGAATTGAAAACCCGCGGTGCAAAATCCTTGCCAATTTTGGCGTGGGATATAATCATATTGACGTCAAGGCAGCGCGGGCGGCGGGGGTGGTTGTCACCAACACGCCGGGCGCGGTGACCGATGCCACCGCTGATATTGCCATGACGCTGATTTTGATGTCGGCGCGCCGTGCGGGCGAGGGCGAGCGTATGCTGCGCGCCGGAAACTGGCCGGGCTGGACGCCAACACAAATGATGGGGCTGCATGTGACCGGCAAAACCGTGGGCATCATCGGCATGGGCCGCATTGGTCAGGCGATTGCCCGGCGTTGTCACTATGGCTTTGGCATGAAGGTGATTTATTTCAACCGCTCGACAAAGGAACTGCCGTTTGACGCGAGGCAAGCCGAGACGCTTGACGAGTTGGCCGCCGGGGCCGACATAGTTGTGGCTGCGGTTCCGGGGGCGGCGGAGACCCATCACCTGATTGATGCGGATGTCTTTGCCGCGATGAAACCTGTCGCGCATTTCATTAACATCTCTCGCGGGGAGGTGGTTCATGAGGCGGCTTTGATTGCAGCGCTTAAGGCGGGTGAAATTGCCGGGGCCGGGCTTGATGTATATGAGTTTGAACCACAGGTGCCGCAGGCGTTAATCGCCTTAGAAAACGTCACCCTGCTGCCGCATATGGGCACGGCGGCCTTGGAAGTGCGTGAGGATATGGGGATGATGGCAGTTGATAACTTGCGGGCCTATTTTGCCGGTGAGACCCCACCCAATCAGGTGAATTAACCCCCCACGTCCCGGCCCCCGCCCCGGCCCCCGCCCCGGCCCCTCTGCTTTGCCGGAAAGGCCCCGGATCAGGTCCGGGGCGGGGCGCGCTATATTTTCCGCATCGTCAGGCTTGACCTTTGCCCGCCCATCGGGTCCGCTGAGGCGGACATTTTAAAGAGGCCAGCCATGTATCAACCCGCCATAACCGGCAGCGGTGTTTTCACCCCTGATGAGACCATCACCAATGATGAGCTGGTGGCCGCATTCAACGCTTACGCCGAGAAATTCAATGCCGAGAATGCTGCGGGTATTGCCGCCGGGAAAATTACCGCCAAAGCGCCGTCCTCGTCGGAGTTTATCGTAAACGCCTCGGGCATTCATCAGCGCCATGTGATGGATAAAACCGGGGTATTGGACCCCGATGTAATGCATCCCCTGCTGCGTCAACGCGCCGATGATGAGCCGGGGATCATGGCCGAGATGGCGGTTGATGCCTGCACAAAGGCGCTGGAACAGGCCGGGCGCGCCGCGTCTGAGATTGATCTGGTGATCTGTGCCGCCAGCAATCATGAGCGGGCTTATCCGGCGATTGCCATTGAAATTCAACAACTTATGGGCGTTAACGGCTTTGCTTTTGACATGAACGTGGCCTGCTCATCCGCCACGTTTGGCATTCAGGCGGCGGCGGATATGATCCGGGCAGGATCGGTGCGCAAGGCGTTGGTGGTCAGCCCCGAGATATGCTCGGGCCATCTGGAATGGCGTGACCGCGATTGTCATTTCATCTTTGGCGATGTCTGCACCGCGCTGGTGCTGGAGCGGGCTGAAGACGCCCGTGACGGGCATTACATCATCCGTTCAACCCGCTGTGCGACGCAGTTTTCCAACAATATCCGCAACAATAACGGCTATCTGCGGCGCTCGCGCCCGGGCGGAGTGACTGACCGGCGTGATATGCAATTCATGCAAGAAGGCCGCAAAGTGTTCAAGGAAGTGCTGCCATTGGTGGCGCGCCATGTCGCCGGGCATATGGCCGAAGAAGGCGTGAGCGCGGATCAGTTAAAACGGCTGTGGCTGCATCAGGCCAACAAGGCGATGAATGATTTCATTGGCCGCAAGGTGCTGGGGCGCGCGCCGGAGGCGGGCGAGCAACCCAATATTTTGCAGGATTACGCCAACACCTCATCCGCCGGGTCGATCATCGCGTTTTCACAGTATTCTGATGATCTTGCGCCGGGCGATACCGGGCTGATCTGCTCGTTCGGGGCGGGGTATTCCGTGGGCTCGGTTTTGCTGGAGCGCGCATGAGAGAGGCACACCTGCAAGGGCGTGAAGAGCGGCTCATCCGGCCTCACAGGCGGCCTCGCTCTGGCGCATATCAGCGCGGTCTCAATTTCGCTTTGTTTGGTAATAAACACGGGCAGCAGAATATCTGATGACATTTTTGAATAATGTGGTTAATGGGGATACGTTTTGAAGGAGTCCCACGGTCAACAGGGCTTTTAACGGGGTGAAAATAAATGTCAGTCATGGCAAGCTATCTGAAAAAGCATATTGAGGCGCTGGTAAAGGACGTGGGCATTGAACCCGCCTGCAAGCTGACCGGCAAATCCAAGGCCACGCTGGGGCGGTATTATTCCGATCATCCCGAGCACGCCGACCGGTTCATGCCGGTTGATGCGGTGGCCGCGCTTGAGGAAGCCGCCTCATACCCGCATGTGACTGCGGCCTTGGCGGAATTGAAGGGCATCACCCTGTCGTTTGACGGGCCGCAAAAAAATACCAATGAAAAGGGCGGTGTGAACAGCGATGTGATCGCGCTGGCGCAACGATTTGCCATGTTGATGGCTGAATATCAGCAATCCATCGAAGACGGTATCATCACCATAAACGAGGCCAAACGCCTGCTGAAGGAAACCACCGCCTTGCAGCAGGTGCTGATTGATATGAAGCTGCATCTTGAGGATGAAAGCGTCTGACCCCGGTCTAGACTAAGAGGACACGCGATGAAGGCTATATTTGATGAGCGCCAGTATCTGCATGATCCCCAACATTTCATGGCCAATGGCGTGGTTCAGCCCTGCCCGGAACAGGCTGCACGGATTGATGTTTTGCGCCGGGGGGCAGAGGAGGCGGGATGCAGTTTTCACGCGCCGAGCGATGCAGGCCTTGGGCCGATTGCGGCGCTGCATTCGCCGCAATATCTGACATTCCTGCAAAATATCCATGCCCGCTGGCAATTCATTGAAGGCGCCAGCGAAGAGGTGATTCCCAATATTCACCCCCTCAGCCGCCGCGACAGTTATCCCAAATCCGCTGTTGGGCAAGCCGGGTTTCATCAGGCTGATACTGCCTGCCCGATTGGCGCGCATACCTGGGAGGCGGCCTATTGGTCGGCGCAGGTGGCCGTTTCTGGTGCTGATCTGATCGCCGGAGGCGCGCGCGCGGCATATGCCCTCACGCGCCCGCCGGGGCACCATGCCTTTGGCGATGTGGCGGGGGGGTTTTGTTTTCTCAACAATGCGGGCATTGCCGCAGAACGGTTGCGCGCTAAGGGGTTTCGCCCGGCCATTCTGGATGTGGACGTGCATCACGGCAACGGCACGCAGGGCATTTTCTATGACCGCGACGATGTGCTGACGGTTTCAATCCACGCCGATACCGAGCGGTTTTATCCGTTTTTCTGGGGCCAGTCCCATGAGCATGGCGAAGGGCGCGGGCGCGGCTATAACCTCAACCTGCCACTGGCGCGCGGCACTGGCGATGACGATTATCTCAAAACTCTGGATATTGCCCTTGCGCGGATCGCAGCGTTTGGCGCGGATGTGGTGGTGATCGCCTTGGGGCTGGACGCCTTTGAGGGCGATCCGTTCAAGGGACTGGCCATCACAACCCCCGGATTTGCCCGCATAGGTGCCGCCATCGCGGGGCTTGGCCTGCCGACACTGTTTGTGCAGGAGGGCGGCTATTTATGCGATGAACTGGGCCAGAACCTGACCAGCACCCTGAGCGGATTTGAGGCCGCATGAGTACCGCCGATGTCATCGTAATCGGCGGCGGTATCGCCGGTATAAGCGCCGCCGCCGAGCTGGCCACCTCGGCGCGGGTTGTGGTGCTTGAGGCCGAGGATCAGCTTGGCTATCACACCTCCGGCCGGTCGATGGCGATGTTCATCCTAAATTACGGCAATGCCACGCTGCGCGCGCTGAACGCCGTGGCGCAGCCGGTGTTTCTGGAGCCTGAGGGTATCTCGGACCGCTCACTATTATCACCCCGGGGCGAGCTGATGCTGGCCACGGAGGATGAGCTTGACGCGCTTGAAAAGGAACTGGGCCAATCCACCGGGTTAGAGCGTGTGACGGCAGCCGAGGCCGCCCGCATGGTCCCGATTTTGCGGCCCGAACCGATTGCAGCGGCGTATTACGAGGCCACGGCGCAGGATATTGACGTGGACCGCATGTTGCAGGGTTATACCCGCCTGCTTAGGGCGCGCGGCGGCGATATAAGGACCAAGGCGCGCGTGGTCAACATGGCCCGCGCGGGCGGTATATGGCAGGTTGAAACCCCCACTGGCCCCGTTAGTGCCCCGGTTGTGATCAATGCCGCCGGGGCTTGGGCCGATCATGTGGCAGGCCTTGCCGGGGCGGCCCCTTGCGGTGTCACCCCGATGCGCCGATCCGTGGCCGTGATCCCGCCGCCTGAGGGTCATGAGATTGATAAATGGCCGCTTTTTGGCTCGGTCTCTGAGACATGGTATGCCAAATCCGAGTCCGGGCGGCTGTTGGTTTCACCCGCCGATGAAGACCCGGTTGAGGCCCATGATGCCTGGGCCGATGATATGGTTTTGGCCGAGGGGCTGCACCGCTATGAGCAGGCCGTGACGGTGCCGGTCACCCGGGTTGAACGCAGTTGGGCAGGCCTGCGCAGTTTTGCCCCCGACCGCACGCCGGTGGTTGGGTTTGACGCCGAAACCGAGGGCTTTTTCTGGCTGGCGGGGCAGGGGGGATACGGCGTACAAACCGCCCCGGCCCTGTCAAAGCTGACGGCGGCGCTGGTGATCGGCCATCCGCCTGCGATTGACCCCAAAACCATTGCGGCACTTTCGCCCGCGCGATTTAACAGTAACCAAAAAGGATAAATTCCATGAGCGATATTACCCGCATCCATTCCGGCGCCCGCATGAGTCAGGGCGTGAAATTTAACGGCATGATTTACTTGGCCGGACAGGTCGGCACCCCCGGCGATAGCGTCGCGGATCAGACCAAGGCCTGCCTTGATCAGGTTGACAGCCTGCTGGCCGAACTGGGATCGGATAAAACCCGCATCCTGCAAACCACCATCTGGATGGCGGATATGGCGGATTTTTCTGAGATGAACGGCGTTTGGGATGCTTGGGTGCCGCAGGGCCACACGCCCGCGCGTGCCTGTGGCGAATCCAAACTGGCAACGCCGGAATATCTGGTTGAGGTGATGGTGATCGCGGCGGCTCATTCATAAATCCGCCACATAAATCTCCCAATGGACGTGGCCCGTTGGCTGCGTTATCAGGCAGGCAATAATTCTTTAAGGAAGGCAATCCCATGTCCGGCCACGGCACTCCGATCCCGATGACCTCAGCCAAGTGTGGCCCGCTCAAGGGCGTGGCCGAGGTGCCGGGGGATAAATCCATCTCGCACCGCTCGTTGATTTTGGGCGCGATGGCGGTGGGCGAAACCTGCATCTTTGGTCTGTTGGAAGGCGATGATGTGCTGGACACTGCCAAAGCCATGCGGGCCTTTGGCGCTGAGGTCACCGATCATGGTGGCGGCGAATGGTCTGTGTATGGCGTCGGCGTTGGTGGCTTTGCCGAGCCTGAGAATATCATAGATTGCGGCAATTCCGGCACCGGTGTGCGGCTGATCATGGGCGCGATGGCCACCTCTCCGATCACCGCTACTTTCACCGGTGACACAAGCCTCAACAGCCGCCCGATGGCGCGCATCACCGATCCGATTGCATTATTCGGCGCGCAATCCTTTGGCCGCAAAGGCGATCGCTTGCCGATGACCATCGTCGGCGCGGCGGACCCTGTGCCGGTCAAGTATACCGTGCCGATGCCCTCAGCGCAGGTGAAATCGGCGGTGCTTCTGGCCGGGCTGAATGCGCCGGGCCAAACCGTGGTGATCGAGCGCGAGGCCACCCGCGACCATACCGAGCGTATGCTGGCAGGCTTCGGCGCGGAGATCACCACCGAGCACACCGATGAGGGCCATGTGATCACCCTCACCGGCCAGCCTGAGTTAAAGCCGCAAACCATCACCGTGCCGCGCGATCCAAGCTCGGCGGCTTTTCCGGTTTGTGCCGCTTTGATCGTGCAAGGCTCAGACGTGTTGGTGCCAAATATCGGCCTCAACCCCACCCGCGCCGGGCTGTTCACCACATTGCAGGAAATGGGCGCCAACCTGAGCTATGAAAACGAGCGCACCGAGGGCGGTGAGCCGGTGGCTGATCTGCGCGCGCGCTACTCACCTGACATGCAGGGCGTTGAGGTGCCCCCCGCCCGCGCCGCCTCGATGATTGATGAATATCCGGTGCTGTCGGTGGTGGCAGCCTTCGCCAAAGGCGAGACCATCATGCGCGGCGTCAAGGAGCTTCGCGTTAAGGAATCCGACCGCATCGAGGCCATGGCCACAGGCCTGCGCGCCAATGGGATTGAGGTCAAAGACGGCCCCGATTGGTGGATTGTCACGGGCAATGGCCCCGATAATGTACCCGGAGGGGCCACCTGCGCCAGCCACCTTGATCACCGCATCGCCATGTCCTTCATGATCCTCGGCATGGGCGCACAAAACCCCGTCAGTCTGGATGATGGCAGCCCGATCACCACATCCTTCCCCATTTTCGAGCCATTGATGACCGCCTTGGGCGCAAAGATCAGACGCAATAATCACTGACCCCCCGTTTCTTCTGGCCAAAAATATCCCCGCCGGAGGCATCAAAGTTTCTTCTCCCACGTTATCCACGAAAGGGCCGCCCTTTCTGGGCCGCGACACCTAAGCTGCACAGGCCCTTAAAACCGAAGATATGATGCTCTTGCCAAAATGTCCCTTCACAACTGGCGGTTGGCGTGGTTATCTTGGCAGCACAACAAAAATAAATATGGGAGGTGTCCATGTCACAGGTCACAATGACCGTGAATGGCAAGACGGCGACCGGCGAGGTTGATGGCCGCACGTTACTTGTAGAATTCTTACGCGAAAATCTGGGGCTGACCGGCACCCATGTGGGCTGTGATACCAGCCAATGTGGCGCTTGTGTGGTTCATGTGAACGGCAAGGATGTGAAATCCTGCACGATGTTTGCGGTTGAAGCGGATGGCGCCGAGGTTGCGACGATTGAGGGGATGGCGGCCGAGGATGGCACGCTCAACACTCTTCAACAGGCGTTTCAGGATCACCACGGGCTGCAATGCGGATTTTGCACGCCGGGCATGGTGATGACGGCGGCCTCTTTGCTTGAGAGCAATCCAAAGCCAAGCGAGTCCGAGATCCGGGAGTATCTGGAGGGCAATATCTGCCGCTGCACTGGGTATCATAACATTGTCAAAGCAATCATGGCGGCCTCGGGGCAGGATGTGTCGGGGATTGCTGCGGGATAATATGCCCAGGACGTGGGTGGGTTTCACCCACCCTACGGGCAAAATGTAGGGTGGGTGAAACCCACCAATCAAGGGAGAATGAACATGCCGAAAGATCATGGCATCGGCGCCAGCCCAAAGCGGCGCGAAGACGTGAGGTTCCTGACAGGGGCCGGGAATTATACCGATGATATTAATATAAACGGCCAGGCTTATGTGCATTTTCTGCGCTCAGATGTGGCCCATGGTACGCTGAATAATGTGGATACTGCTGCCGCCGAGGCTATGCCCGGCGTTGTGCGCATCTTTACCGGTGCAGATTTCACGGACGTGGGCGGCATTCCCTGCGGCTGGCAAATCACCGACAAGCACGGCGAGGTAATGCAAGAGCCGGCGCATCCGGTGCTGGCCCAAGGCAAGGTCCGCCATGTGGGTGATCCGATTGCCGCCGTCATTGCCGAAACCGCCGATCAGGCCCGCGATGCCGCCGAGGCGATTGAGGTGGATATAACCGAGCTGCCTGCGGTGGTTGATATGAAGGCCGCTTTGGCTGATGGCTCTCCCAAGGTGCATGATGATCTGACCAGCAACCTTTGCTTTGACTGGGGTTTTGTTGAGGAAAACAAAGGCGCGGTGGAAGAGGCTTTTGCCAAGGCCGCGCATGTGACCACGCTTGAGTTGGTCAATCAGCGGCTGGTGGCCAACCCGATGGAGCCGCGGGTGGCGATTGGCGACTATAGCCGCGCCACCGATGAGCATACGCTATACACCACCAGCCAGAATCCGCATGTGATCCGGCTGTTGATGGGGGCGTTTGTGCTGGGCATTCCTGAGCAGCGGCTGCGGGTAATCTCGCCCGATGTCGGCGGTGGCTTTGGCACCAAGATATTCCACTATGCGGAAGAGGCGTTTTGCACCTTTGCCGCCAAGGCGATCAACCGGCCGGTGAAGTGGACCAGCTCGCGGTCCGAGGCGTTCATGAGCGATGCCCATGGCCGCGATCATGTGACCAAGATTGAGCTGGCGCTGGACGCTGACAATAATTTTATAGCGCTGCGCACCGATACCCATGCCAATATGGGGGCTTACTTAAGCACCTTCGCGCCTGCGGTGCCCACTTGGTTGCACGGCACATTGATGGCGGGAAATTACAAGACCCCGCTGATTTATGTGAATGTCAAAGCGGTGTTTACCAACACCGTGGCGGTGGATGCGTATCGCGGTGCCGGACGGCCCGAGGCGACCTTTCAGATTGAGCGGGTGATTGATAAAGCCGCGCGTGAGCTGGGGGTTGATCCGATCGCGCTGAGACGGCAAAATTTCATCACCGAGTTCCCCTATGCCACGCCTGTGGCGGTGGAATATGACACCGGCGATTATCATGCCACCATGGATAAGCTGGAAGAGATCGCCGATATGGGCGGGTTCGAGGCGCGTCGCAAAGCCAGTGCCAAGAACGGCAAGCTGCGCGGGCTTGGTATCAACTGCTATATCGAGGCTTGCGGCATTGCTCCAAGCCATCTTGTGGGGCAGCTTGGCGCGCGTGCGGGGCTGTATGAGTCCGCCACCGTGCGGGTCAATGCCACCGGCGGGATTAGCGTGATGACCGGTAGCCACAGCCACGGGCAGGGCCATGAGACGGCCTTTCCGCAGGTGATTGCCGATATGATCGGGATTGACGAATCGATGGTTGAAATTGTGCATGGTGACACCGCCAAGGTGCCGATGGGCATGGGCACTTATGGCTCGCGCTCGCTGGCCGTGGGCGGCAGTGCCATGGTGCGCGCCACTGAGAAGATCATCAACAAGGCCAAGAAGATCGCCGCGCATCTGATGGAAGCGGCGGACGCGGATATTGAGCTGAAAGACGGCCAGTTCAGCGTCGCGGGCACCGATAAAACGGTGGCTTGGGGCGATGTTACGCTGGCGGCTTATGTGCCGCATAACTATCCGCTGGAAGAGCTGGAGCCGGGGCTGGAAGAGACCGCGTTTTATGATCCGGCCAACTTTACCTATCCTGCGGGGGCCTATGCCTGCGAGGTTGAGGTTGATCCCGACACCGGCAAGGTCACCATTGAGCGTTTTACCGCGACCGATGATTTTGGCAATCTGGTGAACCCGATGATTGTCTCGGGTCAGGTGCATGGCGGTATCGGTCAGGGCATCGGTCAGGCGCTGCTGGAGGGTTGCGTTTATGACAGTGACGGACAGCTTTTGACCGGGTCTTACATGGATTACGCCATGCCGCGCGCCGATGATGTACCGTTTTACAAGGTGGATCATTCGTGCTGCACGCCCTGCACACACAACCCGCTGGGGGTGAAGGGCTGTGGTGAGGCCGGGGCTATTGGCTCACCGCCTTCGGTGGTCAATGCGGTGGTCGATGCGCTGCAACGGGCGGGTCATGATATTACCCATATTGATATGCCGCTCTCACCTTCGCGGGTGTGGACAGCGATGAACAAGGCGGAAGGATAAGAAAATGTATGAATTTAATATAGAACGCCCCGCCAGCATTGCCGACGCGGCCAAGGCCCTTAACGCCCCGGGCGCGCAGGCGCTGGGGGGCGGGCAGACCCTGATCCCGACGCTGAAGCAACGGCTGGCACAGCCTGCTGTATTGGTAAGCCTTGGTGGCATTGCCGAGATGCAGGGGATCACCGCCAGTGGCCGTGATCTGAGCATTGGCGGTGGCACCAAACATGCCGACGTGGCCGCAGGGGCCGGGGCCTATCCGGCGCTGGCAGCACTTGCGGGCAATATCGGTGATCCGGCGGTGCGTAATCGCGGCACTATCGGCGGCTCACTGGCCAATAATGACCCGTCGGCGGATTACCCGGCGGCGGTGCTTGGCTCCGAGGCGATTGTGCGGACAAACCTGCGCGAAATCGCGGGCGACAATTTCTTTGACGGGTTGTTTACAACCACGCTCAAAGAGGGCGAGATCATCACCCGGGTGGATTTTGCGGTGCCACAGAAAGCGGCCTATGCGAAGTTTGATCAGCCCGCCTCAAGATTTGCCCTCGTGGGTGTTTTTGTGGCGCAATATGATGGCCATGTGCGGGTGGCGGTGACCGGCGCGTCGGAAGGCGGGGTTTTCCGCTGGAGTGAGGCCGAGGCGGCGCTGGCCGCTGATTTTTCAGCCGGGGCGCTGGGCGGGCTGAGCCTTTCGGGCAGTGGCATGATCAGTGATATGCATGGCTCGGGCGATTACCGCGCGCATTTGGTCGGTGTCATGGCCAAAAGGGCGGTTGCGGCGGCTTGAGCCGGGGACGCCGGCCGCGCGGGAGTATTTATTGAAAAATGAAAGCAGGGCTTTGAAAGAGGCCTTGCTTTTTTATTGGGAAGAACGCGATGATTTTAGATATTTGGCGCAGTTTTAGGCGGTTGCCTTTATGGGTGCAGGTCTGGGTGGCGGGGATAT
>CAZZKL010000005.1:0-47990 GCA_964655135.1 uncultured Roseovarius sp.
ACCTGCATGTGGTTTTCACCACCTTTCTAAGTTGAGTTGCAAGGATTTGCAGGAACGCGCCATATAGCAAAGCCCTCAGGTTTTGTCTAGGGTGGCGTTGAGCATAAGGAGACGATCATGACCCCCCCCGATATAAAGGCGAAATTATTGCAGGCCGCCAAGGCCCATGTGGTGTTTGACGGCTGGACCGAGGCCACGTTTCAGGCCGCTATCGTTGAGGCCGGAATTGATCCCGCCGTGGCGCGGGAGGCTTGCCCCAAAGGGCCGGTTGATCTGGCGCTGGCGTTTCACGCAATGGGCGACGCGGGGATGCAGGAGCGGATGAAGGCCGCTGATCTTGAGGCTATGCGCTACCGTGATCGGGTGATATTTGCGGTGCGTACCCGGCTTGAATTGATCGAGGATAAAGAGCTGGTGCGCCGGGGGATGACGCTGTTTGCCCTGCCGCAAAATGCCGGTCTGGGGGCGCAGGCGATGTGGCAGACCGTTGATGCCATCTGGCGCGCGCTGGGGGATAATTCGCAGGATGTGAACTGGTACACCAAACGCATGACGCTGTCGGCGGTTTACGCCTCGACCGTGCTGTATTGGCTCGGCGATTGCAGTGAGGGTAATGGCGATACATGGGCGTTTCTTGACCGGCGGATTGAGGACGTGATGCAGTTTGAGAAATTCAAAGCTAAGATGCGGGATAACAAGCTGATCTCGGGCCTGATGGCCGGGCCGCTGAGCTTTCTTGGCCGGATCAAATCGCCCGAGGGTGGGCAGCAGACCGGGATGCCGGGCCGGTGGAACGGGCCAAAATGAGAGGTTGGGTAAGATGATGAACGCAGTGGAAATAACCGCACCCGGCGGGCCGGAGGTGTTGCAGATTACAAAACGCCCCCGCCCCGCTGCAAGGCCGGGTGAGGTGGTGATTAAAGTGGCTTATGCCGGGGTCAATCGCCCTGACGCGCTGCAACGCGCCGGGCTTTATGCGCCGCCGCCCACCGCCAGTGATCTGCCGGGTCTTGAGGCCGCCGGTGAGATTGTCGAGTTAGGCACAGGGGTTAGTGGCTGGAAGGTCGGTGATCAGGTTTGTGCGCTTTTGCCCGGCGGTGGATACGCCGAATATGTGGCCACACCCGCCGCCCATTGCCTGCCGGTGCCAAAGGGCATGGACCTCAAACAAGCGGCCTGCCTGCCCGAGACCTATTTCACCGTCTGGAGCAATGTATTCATGCGCGGCGGGTTGCGCGCAGGCGAGCGGTTTTTGGTGCATGGCGGATCAAGCGGCATTGGCACCACGGCGATCCAACTGGCACATGCCTTTGGCGCGCGGGTGTTCACCACCGCTGGGTCGGATGCGAAATGCGCGGTTTGCACCGGTCTGGGGGCCGAGCGGGTGATCAATTACAATAATGAGAATTTTGTTGAGGTTCTGCGTGCCGAGGGTGGCGCTGATCTGATCCTTGATATGGTCGGTGGGGAGTACCTGCCGCGCAATATCAAATCCCTCGCCGATGACGGGCGGCTGGTGCAGATTGCGTTTCTTTCCGGCTCGAAGGTTGAGCTGAACTTTGCCCATGTGATGATGCACCGACTGACGATCACCGGCAGCACGCTCAGGCCGCAATCCGATCTGGCCAAGGCGGATATTGCGGAGACCCTGCGCAAAGAAGTCTGGCCGTTGCTGGCCTCGGGGCGGATTGCGCCGGTGATGGACCTCGAATTTGCCCTTGCGGACGCGGCCAAGGCCCATGCGCGGATGGAAAGCGGCGGGCATATTGGCAAAATCGTGCTGAAGGTCGGCTGAGGCGGTAATGCTGGCGCAGATCACCCTCGGACTGCTGAGCCTCGGCCTGACCGTGCTGGCCTGTCGGCGGCAGGTGCCGCTGTGCTGGAAATTCGCCGGGCCAGAACCGGCGGATGCAACCGGCGCGGCGGAATTTCATACGGTGTTTGACTATTCGCCCACATCCGGACGGGCGCATTCCCCGGCGATAGCGCTTAGGGATCACGGGTTTTCTCTGGTCTGGTTTGAAGGCTCGGATGAGGCGCAGGCGGATGTTGATATTCTGTCGATCGATGTCACTTATGCGCAGGGGAAATGGCAGCACACGGCCCCAGAGCCTCTGCTAACAAGTGAGGCTACAGGCAACGCATTCAACCCTGCACAATGGGTCTTTACCCTTGGAAATACAGTTGAGAATCAATCCGTTAGCGGCGGTTTTTACACCACGGTGGTCTCATTGGGCGGCTGGGCCATGGCCTCTGTCGCGGCGGTACGCACGGTCGCGCGGCGGCCGGTAACGGCCGACAAGCTGAACCTGTCGCCGCTGCTAAATCGCTCGCATCTGGTCAGATCACCAATGCTGGAAATGGCGGATGGCAGCTTTGCCCTGCCCGCCTATTTTGAAATGGATCAGGCCTATGCAGTGCTGGTACGGCTGCATGCCAATGGCCGGGTGCGCGACACGCGGCGCATTCCG
This sequence comes from uncultured Roseovarius sp., assembly GCA_964655135.1. Lineage (GTDB taxonomy): Bacteria > Pseudomonadota > Alphaproteobacteria > Rhodobacterales > Rhodobacteraceae > Roseovarius. The sequence continues at coordinate 2,472 of CAZZKL010000005.1, forward strand.
GGCCGGGGGGTCAAGGCGATACAGCCGATGATCATAGCACTGGATGAGCTGCGCGCCGTGGCGTTTATGCGCAATCTTGATGCCGCCGCAAAACACCTGCTGATCAGCCGCACACTGGACGGCGGCCAAAGCTGGTCCCCGGCGCAGGAAACCGAGATTGAGAACCCAAACGCGCCGGTGGCCGCTCTGGCGCTGGGCAATGATCACATTTTAATGGCAGCAAATGATGAGGCCGCGCGCGGCGATATTCTGCGGCTGATGTTATCAACCGATGGCGGCAACACATGGCGACGGCTAACCACGCTTGAGGAGGGCAGCGGGGATGCGCGCTATCCCATGCTGCGGCGCCTGCCGGGCGGTGATATTATCCTGACCTATTCGCATTCCGGCAAAGGCGGCATCCGGGCGCATGTGTTCAACGGCGCATGGGTGCGGGCGCAATGAACGGGCGTGTCACATCCGTGTTTGTCGGGGTCATCCTCGGCTGGGTTGGCTATGCGCTTACGGGGCTGATCATGCCCTTTCCGCTGGCGGTTCTGGCGGGCATCGGTCTGGGCGTGGCAAGCGTGACATTATTGCGCCAAACCATTGTTATCAAACCTTTTATCGCCCTGATAGGCCCGGTTGGTGTGGTCCTGCCGCTTTTGGCGCTGCGCCATATGGCGGGGCAGCTTGGCCTTGAAATACGGGCGTTTTCAACGGCTGAACTGGGGATTTTCCTGCTGGCCTATGGGGCATTCCTCGCGGCTTCACTGGGGTATCTGCCGGTGGATATTTACCGGCTGGGATACGCGCCCTTGCCGGTTGGGATCATGGCGCTGGCACTTTGCGCCTATGGGGCCTTAACCGGGAATTTCTTCATCCCGCTGGTCGCCGTTACCGGGCAGGGGCTATGGTATCTGGGCTGGGGCAGCAGCAACTGGTTTGATCATGTGTTACATGCGGCCTTAGTACCGATTGCGCTGCTTGCACTTGCCGCGCATATCGTGTGACTTGAGACACACCCCCAAACCTTCTAAAGCATCCTCAGGAGGGCAACATCATGCCGGTTTATCTCAATGCCACGGCCCCGGATTTCGAGGCGAAATTCACCGCCCTTTTGGGGACCAAACGCGAAGACAGCCCGGATGTGGACACCATCGTCGCCGGGATCATCGCCGATGTGCGCACCCGTGGCGATGCGGCGCTGATTGAGCTGACGGCAAAGTTTGACCGGATGCTGCTAACCGCCGATCGCTTGCGCTTTTCACCCGATGAAATGGACGCGCTTGTGGCGCAGGTGCCTGAGCATGAGCGCACCGCGCTTGAGCTGGCGGCGGAGCGCATCCGCGCTTATCACGCCCGGCAAATACCTGCCGATGAAAGCTGGATTGATGATCAAGGTGCCATGCTCGGCTGGCGCTGGACGCCGGTATCTGCGGCGGGGCTTTATGTGCCCGGCGGCATCGCGTCTTACCCCTCATCGGTGTTGATGAATGCCATTCCGGCGCGTGTCGCAGGCGTTCAAAGGCTGGCCATCACCGTGCCCACGCCGGACGGGCAGACCAATCCGCTGGTTCTGCTGGCGGCCCGGCTGGCGGGTGTGGATGAGGTCTACCGCATCGGCGGCGCACAGGCGATTGCGGCGCTGGCGTATGGCACTGAGACCATCGCGCCGGTGGATAAAATCACCGGGCCGGGTAATGCCTTTGTCGCGGCGGCCAAGCGGCGGGTGTTTGGTAAGGTTGGCATTGATATGATCGCCGGACCGTCGGAAATTCTGGTGATTGCTGACGCGCAGGCCAACCCCAACTGGATCGCCCTTGATATGCTCTCACAAGCCGAGCATGACGAAAGCGCGCAGGCGATTTTGATCACTGATGATATGGCTTTGGCCAAGGCGGTCTCGGACGCCATCGACGGGCACCTGAAGGTGCTGGAACGCCGGGACATTGCCGGGAAAAGCTGGCGCGATTTTGGCGCGATTATCACTGTGCCTGATCTGGACCGGGCGGCGAACCTATCAAACCGTGTAGCACCCGAGCATCTGGAACTTTGTGTAGAGGACGCCGACGCACTGGCGCAAAAAATCACCCACGCAGGCGCAATCTTTCTGGGCCATTGGACGCCCGAAGCCATCGGCGATTACGTCGGCGGGCCAAATCATGTGCTGCCCACAGCACGCTCGGCCCGGTTCAGCTCGGGCCTCAGCGTGATGGATTTCCTCAAACGCACCACCTTGGCGCGGATGACGCCGGAGGCGCTCAAAGCGATTGGCCCGGCGGCAGAAACCCTTGCGAAGTCGGAAAGCCTTGAGGCGCATGGGCTGTCGGTGCGCGCCCGGCTGGATCAGCTTAACGATTAAGGCACGGGCTTGCCCAACCCCTGCATCTCGCCCTAAGCTGATGCCGACAGGGGGCAAATCGTGACTGATCCAATGCCGGATATCCCGGATGAAACCATCGCCAACTGGCAGCGGATCGTTGATCTGATTGCCCGGCTGGCCGATGTCCCCGCTAGCCTTGTGATGCGCACATCTGCGCCCCGGCATTCGGTTTATGTGACCAGCAATAGCGCAAATAACCCCTATCAGGTGGGTCTGGAGTTTACCCTTAATGAGAAACTTTACTGCTACGGCGTGCTTGAAAATGATGGTGAGTTAATCGTTGAAGACGCCATTTGCGAGCCGCGCTGGGCCGATAATGATGATCTTGAGCACGGCATGAGTTTCTATATCGGCTATCCGCTGAAATGGCCCGATGGCGGGCTTTTTGGCACTATCTGCGTGCTTGATCACCGCCGCAACAAACGCGCGCTGTTGTTTCGCGAGGGCCTGCGCGAATTTGCCCGGGTGATTGAGACCGATCTGGCGCGGCTGACTGAGATCAACGCCCGCGTCCGGTTGGAAGCTAAATTGCAGGAGACGCTGGATAAGCTGGAGCTGCGGGTGTCCGAGCGCACCGGGGAGCTGGAAGAGGCCAACGTAGCACTCAGGGTTCTGCTGGCCAATGTTGAACAGGCGCGGCAGGATTATGACGCAACGGTGCTGCGTCAGATCAAAGGGCTGGTGACGCCGCATCTGTCGAAACTGCGGGCGCGGCTGAACGGGGATGCCACGGCGCAAACCTATCTTGATCTGATGGAAAGCAGCCTCAAATCTATTTCCGCCAGCTATTCCAATGGCTTATCAACCGCGTTAGAGGCGCTGACCCCGTCCGAGCTTGAGATTGCCCAGATGGTGATGCAGGGCCAGACCACCAAAGACATTGCCCAGACCCTATCGCGCGAGACCAGCACAATAGATTTTCACCGCAACAATATCCGGCGCAAATTGGGTATCAATCGAAGTGGTCAAAACCTGCGCAGCCTGTTGATCACTGCGCAAAAATAGGGGGAATTCCCCCATATTATCCTCCTATATTATCCCTACTCACGCAGGGCTTATCGTTTGCTACGCTTTCCCGGCGGGGACGATACCCAGCGCAACAAACGACAGGGAGATAAAACCATGGATAGAAAAAACCTGAAGCCAACCATCCTGAATGGCGAATATGATAAACTGGCACCGGGGCTATCGCGCCGGACGTTCTTTATGGCGGCGGGGGCGGCGGGCGTTGGAGCGTCATTGCTTTCCTCCACCACCACCGCGCGGGCGCAATCCACCGACTGGACCCAGCCGGGCAACAACAATAACGTGATTGAAATGCAAGCCACCACCGGCAACGCGGTGGCCGGGGCGGTCAAGGTTGAATATTACGGCCATTGTTCGTTCAAGATCACCTCGCCGGGCGGGGCCACGATCCTGTTTGATCCGTTCCGCAATGATCCCTCGGGCGCGTGGGGGCTGTGGTTCAAAAACCCGTTCCCTGAAACCCAGACCGATATCTGCATGTCGACGCACACGCATTTTGACCACGATGCGATTGACCGGCCGGTTTCGACCATGGTGCTGGACCGGATGGTGGGCAATTATGAGTTTGCCGACCTCAAGATCACCGGTTTTGCCGATAAACACGCCTGTCAGGCGCCGGGCTGGTATAAATGGACCAATGCGCTTGAGGAGTTTGGCGTCAATGCCTGCCCGCCCAATAATGTCAGCCACATGGATATGGTCACCTATCTGGTGGAAACCGGCGGGCTGCGTATCCTGATTTGGGGCGATAACCGGCATAACCCGCCGGAAGAGTTCTGGAATTCCATTGGCGAGGTGGATGTGCTGACCCTGCCGGTGGATGGCTCGATGCATATCCTGTCTTATGACATGGGCAATGACATCGTGGCGCGGCTAAAGCCCAAGATGATCATCCCGACGCATTACCTTAATGAGACCGTCAGCTATACCCTGACCACCTTGCAGGATGCCGATGAATGGGTGAAATCGCAATCAAGCTTTACCATGCTGGACAGTGCCACCTTGTCATTGGAAGCCGGGGACGTGGCCGGAATGAAGCAAGAGTTCATGTATTTTGGGCACAACGCCCTGACGGCATAAATTCCTGTATGATCCAGATAAAACCACCGCCGGGGCGATTTTCAAACCGCCCCGGCCCTGCACGCATTGCCCCTGCCTTAAACCTGCGGTACTCCATGGTGTACATATTCAGGTAAGAGACAAACCATGACCCGTATCAGCCATATTGAGTTGGATGACGCCAACCTGCCCCCACCCACGCCCGAGATCGAGCAAGAGCGCAAAGTGGCGATGTTTGACCTGATCGAGGACAACACATTCACCCTGCCCAAACGTGGTGAGCGCGTGGCCCCCGATGGCCCTTACCGCGTCGGGCTGTCGATCCGTGAAAAGCGGCTGGTGTTTGATATTCAGACCGAAGATGCGCAACCGGCGGCCGAATTTCATCTGTCGCTCAGCCCGTTCCGGCAGGTGGTCAAGGATTACTGGCAAATCTGCGAAAGCTATTTTGACGCGGTGAAAAACCTGCCGCCGGGGCAAATTGAAACCATCGATATGGCCCGGCGCGGCATCCATAATGAGGGCGCGCGCATCCTTGAGGAACGGCTTGAGGGCAAGGCGGATGTCGATAATGATACCGCGCGGCGTCTCTTTACCCTGATCTGTGTTTTGCATTTCGGGGGCTAGGCGATTGGTGGCCGAGCTTCCTCAATCCATCCTGTTTTGCTGCGATCATAACGCCGTGCGCTCTCCCATGGCCGAGGGCATCATGAAGAAATTTTACGGCACCGATACCTATGTGCAATCGGCGGGCGTGAAAAGTGACCTTGATATTGATGGGTTCAGTATCGCCGTGTGTAAAGAGATTGGCGTTGAACTGGCGCGCCACCGCACTCGTAGTTTTGATGAGATGGCTGAATGGGGTGATGATCTGTCGTCGTTTGATCTGGTGGTGTCGCTCAGCCCCGCCAGCCAGCGCCGCGCGCTTGAGCTGACGCGGGTTTTTCATCTGGATGTGGTCTATTGGCCGATCATGGACCCAACCGGTTTGGGCGAAACCCGCGAGGCCAAGCTGACGGCCTACCGCCAAACCCGTGATCAGATTGTAAAACACCTGACCGAAAGCTGGGGCCCGCCCCGGATGTGATCAGAGGGCCGGGACGTGGGGTGCTTGCCGTTTGGTTATTTTAGGGGATCACCGGACAAAGCAAATTTATGAATTATTTTCCAAGGATTGACCTGTGGCCCCCGTCATACCAACGTGATGCGGATGGAAACAAGTGACACGGATCTGGCTTTGGCCGCGGCGGGCGGCGATGCGGCGGCGTTCTCAATGCTGTTGTCGCAGTGCTATGACGGGCTGTTCCGGCTGGCGTTTCGCCTGACCGGATCACAACACGAGGCCGAGGACCTGACCCAAGACATTTGCGCCGCCCTGCCCGCCAAACTGCGCGCCTTTCGCGGTGAGGCGCGGTTTACCACCTGGCTTTACCGGATTGCCGTGAACGCCGCCCATGACCGCCGCCGCCGGATGGCCACCCATAGGCGCGCGGCCTCGGGCTGGGGTGATTGGGAGAAGAACCGACAAGCCGCCAATTCTGAGGCGGCAGCGCAAGCCGATTGGCTGAGCACAGCCATGCGCAGCCTGCCGGATGATCTGCGTGATACCCTAGCGCTGGTCTTGGATGATATGACGCATCGTGAGGCCGCCACTGTGCTGGGCGTCTCAGAGGGCACGATTAGCTGGCGCATTTCCGAGGCCAAGAAACACCTGCGGAATATGCGCAAAACCGAGGATCAGATATGACCGACGATCTGAACGACCTGAAACAGGCCCTGAAGGCCACCACCCCCGCCCCTGACCCGGCGGCCAAGGCGGCACATATGGCGCTGGCGCAAAAAAAATTCGAGGATCTCCAAGGATCACGCAGCGGCGCGCGTCATACCTCCAATCGCCCCAATCGGGGCTTTTGGACAGGAGCACTTAAAATGTTGAACTCTCTCACCTCACGCGCCGCGTTGACCGCAACCACCGCCGTGGTCGCCATTGGCTTTGTCATGCTGACCCCAATGGGCAGCGATCTGCTGAACCCACCGAAATCCATTGCCCCCAAACCGCTGGTCACCAGCGCCCCGGAAGAATTTGAGGCGGCCCCGGCCCCGAAATCCGAGAGCATTGCCGACGAATCACGGCAGGAAAGAACCCGTGAACCGGCGCGTGTGGGCGCGGGCAAAGCGGCAAATGAATCCGATGCCGATTTCAGCGGGTCTCTAAGTCAGGACGGATTTTATTCGGAAAGTGCGGTGGCATCAATTCCCGTGTCGCCAAGCCAACAACCCGCCCCGGCATTGGGCCGCGTGGCGGAACAACTGAGCGATATGGCTGTAATATCGCCCGAAAGTAACACCGAGGCCTTCGCCAACGCCGCCCCCAACCCGCTGCGCATCACCGCTGAAACCCCGGTTTCGACGTTTTCGATTGATGTTGATACCGCGTCTTATTCGATGATCCGCAATTCACTGATGAATGGCCAACTGCCCGATCCCGATATGGTGCGGATTGAGGAAATGATCAATTATTTCCCCTATGATTATCCCGCGCCCGAGGGTGCCGCGTTCCAACCAACGGTTTCCGTCAGCACCACGCCGTGGAATCCCGATACAAAGCTGGTTCACATCGGCATTCAGGGCGCATTGCCCGATATTGAGGACCGCCCACCGCTTAATCTGGTGTTTTTAATTGATACATCCGGCTCGATGAACCAGCCCAACAAACTGCCGCTCTTGAAGCAATCCTTCCGCCTGTTGCTGGGGCAGTTGCGCCCCGATGATCAGGTGTCGATTGTTACCTACGCGGGCAGCGCCGGGCAGGTTCTGGCGCCGACAAATGCCTCGGAACGCTCGACAATTCTGAACGCGCTTGAGCAGTTGCAATCGGGCGGCTCAACCGCCGGTCAGGCCGGGCTGCAACAGGCCTATGCCACCGCCGCCGCGATGACCGAAGAGGGTGAGGTGACCCGGGTTATTCTGGCCACTGACGGCGATTTCAATGTGGGCATTTCTGATCCCGAAGCCTTGAAAACCTTTATTGCTAAGAAGCGCGACAGTGGCACCTATCTTTCGGTTCTGGGTTTTGGGCGTGGCAATCTTGATGACGCTTTGATGCAGGCACTGGCGCAAAACGGCAACGGGCAGGCGGCCTATATTGACACTTTGGCGGAGGCACAAAAAGTGCTGGTGGATCAACTGACCGGTGCGCTTTTTCCCATTGCCGATGACGTCAAAATTCAGGTCGAGTTCAACCCCGCCCAAATTGCGGAATACCGGTTGATCGGCTATGAAACCCGCACCCTGCGGCGCGAGGATTTCAACAATGACGCGGTGGATGCCGGGGATATTGGTGCCGGCCACACGGTAACCGCGCTTTATGAGGTGACACCTGTCGGCTCGCCGGCGCAGCTTACCACACCGTTGCGCTATCAACCGGCCGAAAATGCCGACACTGGCAATGAGTTGGGATTTCTCGCCCTGCGTTACAAAGCACCCGGTGCGGCCACCAGTCAGCTCATTGAAACGCCGATTTTGGCGGATATGGCCCCCCTGCCGGACGCTGGTTTTGCCACCGCCATCGCGGGCTTTGGCCAGTTGCTGCGCGGTAGTGACTATATCAACGGATGGACCTATCAGGATGCGATTGCGCTGGCCAACGCGACCAAAGGCGACGATCCCTTTGGTTATCGCGCTGAGGCGATTCAGCTCATGCGCCTGGCCGCCAGCCTTTCGGGGAATTAAAGGCGGGTTTATAACGTTTGTTTGATGGCGGATTGTGGCCCTTTAGGCACAGCCCGCCATCATCACGTCTCAGGCGATCATCCGAGAATAAACATCACCATTGCATTGTAGGGTGGGTGCAACCCACGCACATCGCGGCTTAGGTTCAACATGCGTGGGTTTTACCCACCCTACGCAAAAAAGCAACATTGGGCTTAAGACGCCGCTTGCTCTACTCAGCCTCCGTGGGGCTAGTCCGGCAATTCATCCGACGGGATCACCTTGAAAAATTCCCCCCCCGACCACAGCCCAAACCAGCCCTGATGATGGCAACCAATCTCCACCAGCCGGTAAAAGCTTTTGCGATCAATCAGCGCCTCAAGATTGGCGCGGACCAAAACATAGGGCGAGGGCTCGCCCGTCTCTAGATCACGCACCACCCGGATTGGGTTCTCCGGCCCGGCGCTGGCAAAATCGCCGACATTGGTCTCAAACACCAGCACCTGATCGCGCCCCGTACCGCTCACTTCAAAATCCACCGCCACAAACGGCGCGTCATCGACGGTAATACCCACCTTCTCAACCGGAGTGACCAGAAAATAATCGTCACCATCGCGGCGCAGGATGGTGGAAAACAGCCGCACCAACTCAACCCGCCCAATCGGTGTACCCAGATAAAACCACGTCCCGTCGCGGGCAATGCGCATATCCAGATCACCGCAAAAATCGGGGTTCCACAGATGCACCGGCGGCAAACCTTTGCCCTTTACGGCCCGCGCGGCAGCGGCGATATTGTCGGCTGACGGAGGTGTGATCGGTTTGTCGCTCATTGGTTTTGCCATTTTCGTTGCACGCGGTACACTTAGCCCTATGTTTATAGTCTCAACAGGAGTTTGACCATGACCGATAATGCCGACCTGCTAGCGGGCATCGAAGCGCTTGAGGAAAAGCTGGCACAGGCCCGCGCCTCAATCACCCGCCGCTTTATCGGGCAGGAACAGGTGGTTGATCTGGCCCTGTCGGCGCTTTTATGCGGCGGTCACGGGTTGCTGATTGGCCTGCCGGGGCTGGGCAAAACCCTGTTGGTTGATACCTTGGCCACGGTGATGGGCCTTGATGGCAACCGCATTCAGTTCACCCCTGATCTGATGCCCGCGGATATTTTAGGCTCGGAAGTGCTGGAAACCGGTGCCGATGGCAGCCGCACGTTTAAGTTCATCAAAGGCCCGGTATTTTGCCAGTTGCTGATGGCCGATGAGATCAACCGCGCCAGCCCCCGCACCCAATCGGCGCTGTTGCAGGCGATGCAAGAACGGCAGGTGACGGTGGCCGGCGAAAACCGCGCTTTAGCCGCGCCTTTTCATGTACTGGCCACGCAAAACCCGATTGAGCAGGAGGGCACTTATCCATTGCCCGAGGCCCAGCTTGACCGCTTTTTGGTGCAAATTGATGTGCCTTACCCCACCCTTGATACCGAGCGTGAGATCCTTCTCGCCACCACCGGGGCCACCGAAGATAAGGCGCATCAGGTGTTTACCGCCGATGAGCTGATCGCGGCGCAAACCCTTCTGCGGCGGATGCCGGTGGGCGAAAATGTGCTTGAACGGATCCTTGAATTGGTGCGCTCTTTTCGCCCCGAAGATAGCAGCGCCAGCGATACCGTGCGCGAGGCTGTCGCCTGGGGTCCGGGGCCGCGCGCGGCGCAGGCTTTGATGCTGACGGTGCGGGCGCGGGCGATGCTGCAGGGGCGGCTGGTGCCAGATATGGATGACGTGGCGGCGATGGCGCAGCCGGTGCTGATCCACCGCATGGCGCTGAATTTTTCGGCCCGCGCGCGCGGCGACAGCCTGGCCGATCTGATCACCGAGACCACCAAAAACATCACTCGGACCGAGGCCGCCGCGTGAGCCAAACCGCCCCCCTTCGAGGCCGTGCAGAAGCAGAAGCGGCGCGTTTGCCGCCTTTGCTGGCGCGGGCCGAGCATCTGGCGGGGGCGGTTTTATTGGGCGAACACGGGCGGCGGCGCTCTGGGCTGGGCGATGATTTTTGGCAATACCGCCCGGTGCAGGCTGGCGATGAACGCCGCCATATCGACTGGCGGCGCTCGGCGCGCTCGGACAGTCAGTTCGTGCGCCAGCGGGAATGGAAAATCTCACAATCGGTAATGCTCTGGGTCGATGTGGCGGCCTCGATGCGGTTTGCCTCAGACGCGGGTTTGCCGGAAAAATCCGACCGCGCCCGGCTGTTGGCGCTGGCCACGGCGATATTGCTGATACGCGGCGGTGAGCGGGTTGGCCTGACCGGCGGCACCATGCCGCCGCGCCGGGGCCAGCCGCAGGTACACCGCTTAGCGCAGGCGCTCACACAAGGCAGCGATGAGGACTATGCCAGCCCCGATATTCGCGGGCTTTCAACCCATGGCCGCGCGCTGTTCATCTCGGATTTTCTTGGCGATACTTCGGCCGTTCGCGCGTCCCTGACCGCCGCCGCTGATCGCGGGGTGCAGGGCATTTTGATGCAGGTGCTTGACCCCGCGGAAGAGACATTCCCCTTCCGGGGCCGGACTATATTTGAAAGCGTTGGCGGCACATTGGCCCATGAAACCCTCAAAGCCGGGGCATTGCAAGCGCGTTACCTTGAGCGCCTTGCCGCGCGCAAGGATGAGCTGGCCGGGCTTTGTCTGGCCACCGGCTGGCAATATCAATGCCACCATACCCACCTCAGCCCGCAATCGGCGCTCTTGTGGCTTTACCGCGCATTTGACCGGGGGCGGGTGATATGATGATCGGCCCCATCGGATTTACAGCACCTTGGCTCTTGGCCGCACTCATCGCCTTGCCCATTTTGTGGCTGATCTTGCGCGCAGTGCCGCCCGCGCCGGTGCGGCGGCGCTTTCCCGGTGTGGTGCTGCTCTTGGGCCTGCGCGATGACGATAGCGTCACCGACCGCACGCCGTGGTGGTTGATGCTCTTACGAATGCTGGCGCTGGCGGCGGTGATCATCGGGCTGGCCGGGCCGGTTTTGAACCCTCAGGCCGAGGATCAGCAAGCCGCCAAAGGCCCGCTGTTGATCTTGCTGGATGCCAGTTGGGCCAGTGCCCGCGACTGGACAGCGCAACAGGAATTGCTGGATACCATGCTGGCCGAAGCGGGCCGTGAGGGCCGCACGGTGGCGCTCAAACGGCTCAGTGATCCCGGCCCTGCGCCGCAGTTTCAGGCGGCTGAAGACATCCGCAGGCAACTGGCCGGGCTGCTACCAAACTCATGGATTGCGCGCCCCGATATGATGGCCCCCTCGGCTGTGATCCCCGATGCAAGCGCCTTTGAGACCCGCTGGTTTTCTGACGGGCTGACCCATGAGGGCCGCGACAGCCTGCTGGCAGCGCTGGAAAAACACGGGCGGGTTAGCGTCTATGAAAGCCCCCGGCCGATCCTCAGCCTTGCCCCCGCGCTGATGCAAGACGGCGGGGTACAGTTGACGGCTCTTCGTGCCCAACCGGGCGCGCCTCGCGAGGTGGTGCTGGCCGCTCATGGCCGTGATCCGGCGGGGATTGAGCGGGTGCTGGCCAGCCTGACGCTGGACTTTGCCGCAAGCGACAAAAGCGCCGAGGCCACGCTTTCACTGCCTGCCGAGCTGCGCGAGCGCCTGACGTATTTTGAACTGGTCGGACAAGGCCATGCCGGGGCCATCAGCCTGACCGATGACAGCCTCAAACGCCGCGAAGTGGCGCTGATTGCGGGCCGTGAAGACCGGGAGGGGCTGGAGCTTTTATCGCAACTGCATTATCTCAAAAAGGCACTGATCCCGACGGCGGACCTTCTGGACGGCGCGCTGATGGATGTCCTGCCCGCCAACCCCGATGTGATCGTGCTGGCCGATGTGGCCACCCTTGCGAGCGGAGAACAGGCGGCGCTTTTGAAGTGGGTTGCAAAGGGCGGCCTGCTGCTGCGCTTTGCCGGGCCACGGCTGGCGGCCAGTGATGTATCGCGCGATGAAGAAGCGCCTTTGATGCCCGTGCGCCTACGCGTCGGTGGCCGCAGTGTTGGCGGCGCGATGAGTTGGGGATCGCCTAAATCCCTGGCCCCGTTTGATGAAAACAGCCCGTTTCACGGCCTTGAAATCCCCGATGATGTGACTGTTAGTTCGCAGGTTTTAGCGCAACCTGATCCAACGCTGGCCGACCGGGTGATTGCGCAGCTTAGCGATGGCACGCCATTGGTGACCCGCAAACGCATCGGTCAGGGGCAGGTGGTCTTGTTCCACGTCTCGGCCAATGCCGAATGGTCAACCCTGCCGCTCTCGGGCCTTTTTGTGCAGATGCTGGAACGGCTGGCGGTTTCGTCGGCCACCACCACGCCCGAGGCGGCGGAACTGGCGGGCACCACATGGAAGCCGGTCAAGGTGCTCAATGGATTTGGTACGCTTGAGGACGCCGGAAACCTGCCGGGCATTGCGGGCGAGGCCCTGATTGACACCCCCCTTGGCCCCGATCTGCGCCCCGGCCTTTATCAAGGCCCCGAGCGCCGGATTGCCCGCAATGTGATGGCCGCCGATAGCATCCTTGAGCCGATGACATGGCCCACACGCATCGCCGTCAGAGGCCTGGAACATGCGGCTGAAACAGCGCTGGGTGGCTGGCTTTTGGCGGCGGCGCTGATTTTGCTGACGCTTGATATACTGGCCTCACTGGCACTGTCGGGTCGTCTTTTGCCTGCTCGCGCTCATAGCCGTGCCACAGTCGCGCTTGTGGCGCTTCTGGCGCTTGCCGCCCTGCCCGAGGCCAGCCGGGCGCAGGACAATATTCAAGCCGATATTGCCGCCACATCCGAGGTGGTTCTGGCCTATGTCATCACCGGCAACCGCGAGGTTGACAGCACCGCCCGCGCCGGGCTTTTTGGCCTTTCTCAAACGCTTTTCTTTCGCACCTCGGTCGAGCCTTCTGATCCCATCGGGGTAAACCTTGAGACCGATGAGTTGGCGTTTTTCCCGCTGCTTTACTGGCCGATTACCCCTGATCAGCCGATGCCAACGGCCGAGGCATATATCAAGCTCAACACCTATCTGCGCAAGGGCGGGATGATCTTGTTTGACACCCGTGACGCCAATATCTCGGGCTTTGGCACCGCGTCGCCCAATGGGGCCAAGCTGCAAAAGCTCGCCGCCCCGCTTGATATTCCGCCGCTAGAGCCGGTGCCCAAGGATCATGTGCTGACCCGGGCGTTTTATCTGTTGCAAACCTTCCCGGGCCGCTACGCCGGGCGCTCTATCTGGGCCGAGGCAGCACCACCGGATGCGGAAAAGATCGAAGGCATGCCATTTCGCAATCTCAATGACGGGGTAACGCCGGTGGTGATTGGCGGCAATGATTGGGCGGCGGCCTGGGCGATGGATGATAATGGCCGGTTCATGTTCCCGGTGGGGCGCGGCTATGCGGGTGAGCGGCAGCGCGAACTGGCCTTTCGCTTTGGGGTTAATCTGGTGATGTATGTGCTCACCGGCAATTATAAATCCGATCAGGTGCATGTGCCTGCGCTGCTTGAAAGGCTGGGCCAATGACCACGCAGATCGTGTTTGATCCGCTGTTACCTTTATGGCTGATCGCGGCCCTTGCCGGGGTGGTGTTTTGCGGCCTTGTCCTTGGATTTTGGCGCGGGCTTTCGGGGGCGGCGTTTCGCGCGGTGGCGGCTTTGGTGGTGCTCGCGGCCCTAGCCGGCCCGGTGTATCAGCAAGAAGACCGCGAACCATTATCCGATATTGTCCTGATGGTGGTGGATCAAAGCGCCAGCAACCGGCTGGGCGACAGGGCCGGGGCCACGGCGCGGGCCGCCGAGGCGATGACCGCCCGGATTGAAGCGCGCGACAATACCGAGCTGCGCCGCATTGATGTGCCCGATGGCGCGGATAACACTGGCACGCGGCTGATGACGGCGCTGTCACAGGCGATGAGCGAAGAACCCACAAGCCGGATTGCCGGGGCGATTTTGCTATCCGACGGGCAAATTCATGATCCGGAGCTGGCCCCGGATATGCCCGCACCATTGCATCTGTTGCAGACCGGGCGCACCACCGATTGGGATCGCCGCCTGACGGTTGATAACGCCCCGGCCTTTGCCATTCTCGGCGAAGAGATCACCATGACCCTGACAATCGAAGACCTGGGCGCCGCGCCGGTGGATGCCAATACGGCCATGATTGAGGTCTCGGTGGATGGCGACCCGCCCCAGCGTTTTGTGGTCTCCCTCAATCAACCGATCAAACTCCCGCTGGATCTGTTTCACGCGGGCCGCAATGTGCTGCAATTCAGCACGCCCATGATGCCCGGTGAGCTGACCGACCGTAACAACACCGCCTTGGTGCAGATCAACGGCGTGCGCGACCGGCTGAGGGTGTTGCTGGTTTCGGGCGAGCCTTATCCGGGGGGGCGCACATGGCGCAATCTGCTGAAATCCGACAGCTCGGTTGATCTGGTGCATTTCACCATCCTGCGCCCGCCGGAAAAGCAAGACGGCGTGCCGGTGCAGGAGCTGTCATTGATCGCGTTTCCCACCCGTGAATTGTTTTTGGAAAAGATTGATGAGTTTGATCTGATCATCTTTGACCGCTACAAACGGCGGGGGATTTTGCCCTCGATTTATCTGGAAAACGTGCGCAATTATGTTGAAAAAGGCGGTGCTGTGCTGATCGCCGCTGGCCCGGATTTTGCCAGTGCCGACAGCCTGTACCGCACCCCGCTAGAGGCCATCCTGCCCGCCCGTCCAACCGCGCGTGTGGTAGAAGAGGCGTTTTTACCCAAGGTGACCGATCTGGGCAAACGCCATCCTGTCACGGCCGGGTTAAGGGCCGAAAATGCCCCGCCTTGGGGCCGTTGGCTGCGTCAGATTGAGGTGGAACAGACATCGGGCGATGTGCTGATGTCGGGCGCAAAGGGGCGGCCCCTTCTGGTGCTTGACCGGGTGGGCAAGGGCCGAGTGGCGCTGTTGGCGTCGGATCAGGCATGGCTGTGGGATCGCGGCTATGAGGGCGGCGGGCCGCAGCTTGAGCTGCTGCGGCGGCTGGCGCATTGGATGATGAAAGAACCCGAGCTTGAGGAAGAGGCGCTTTGGGCCGAGGCCAATGGCCAGACCATGCGCATCATCCGCCAATCCCTGCTGGAAGAGGTCGGGCCGGTGATGATCACAACACCTTCGGGTGAGGTGCTTGACCTGCCCTTGGCCGAGGTCTCGCCAGGCCGCTATGAGGCACTGTATGACGGGCCTGACATTGGGCTTTACCGGCTTCAAAGCGATGACCAGCAGGCGGTGATTGGCCTTGGCCCGGCGGCCCCGGTTGAATTTGAACAAACCATCGCGTCGGCGGAAGGGTTGCTGCCCCTGATCAAGCCCTCAGGCGGCGGCGCGCGGGCGATTGAGGATGGCATACCCCGGATACGCTCGGTGCGGGCCGGTCGCCCGGCCTCGGGGCGCGGCTGGATCGGCCTCACCCCGCGCGGGGCCTATGAAACCCGCAGTGTGACGCAAATGAATTTGCTGCCCGGCTGGCTGGTTTTGCTGCTAAGCCTTGGCCTGATACTCGCAGGCTGGCTCCGTGAAGGACGCCGTTAATTTATGCCGGTAAGGCGGGCTTCAGCCCGCCACCCGGTTGGGTATCTTAAGGGGGGGGCGGGCTGAAGCCCGCCTTACGGAAACTCTCAAGGTTGCAGCTCTACCCGAACCGATTCACTGGCCCAACCATCAACCGAACATCTGGCGCGGATGAAAATCTCGCGGGTGCCATCGGGAAGCATGACATTGCCAAGCGAGCGGGTGAAGGGCTGTTCATCCACATGCGGATGCACCAACTCACGATACCCCAGACGATTACCCTCGGAATCCAGTATTTCCCAACCATCCGCATAATGATTCCAGCCGGTATCGGGATGTTTCAATGTCACATCCACCCGCCAGTCCATGCCGTATTTTGTCACCTTAACATCCATAATATGTGGAAGCTCAGCCCACGCGGGCACAGCAATCAGAAGCGATAACAGGGCAAGGGATATACGTCTCATATGCAATTCTATACCCCCACCTCTGGTTGAATGGGAATCACTTATCTGTGTGTGTCGTGTCATAATCCGGGTATCTCAGAATTTCATGCGACTGCGAGGCAAATTCGCGCCGCAGCAGCACCAGACAGGTCACCAGCGTCGCCGCAATCAGCGCCCCCGGCCCCAGCAACCACGCAGTAGCCGCCAAAGCAAAATAAACCGACCGCAAGCCGCGATTAAAGCTGCGCGCGCCGGTGATGTTGATCTCGCCTGCCTGTTTGGCCCGGGGCAGCGCCTCGGGATGTTTGGGGTCATTGGGCACCGAGGCCAGCAGCACAGCGCAATAACCAAACAGCCGGTTGGCCCAGACAAATTTAAGGAAGGAATTTGCCAATAAAATCAGGATTACCAACACCTTGACCTCCCACACCACAATCGGATTACTGTCAAGTGTCAGGTCCTGCGCGATCCCCATCAACCGCTCGGTATTGCCCAACAAAGCCAAACAGCCGCCAATCGCAATCATCGTCGCCGAGGCAAAAAACGATGTGCCCTGCCGTAGCGAGGCCAGAATTTGCGCATCAAATATCCGTGGGTCACGGGTCAGCATTTGAAGCATCCATTCGCGCCGGTAACGGGCCATCAAAACCGACACCGAAGGCCGGTTTTCTGAACTGTTTTCAATAAGATAGCCAATCAGGCACCAGGCGATCAGCAGCAATAATACCGCCGCATAATCCAGCAGGGTAAAATGTGAAAGCCGATCCATCATTTGCATGACGCCTGAATACCCCCTGAAACTTCAACTTGCCAGTTGTTTAAATTGGTTATATTTTATTACCAATCATATAGGTCCCTGCCCATGGAAATGCCTGCCCCAAACGCCCAAATCATCGCTCGCAAGCCTGAATTAATCACCAGGTTACAACAGGTTTTGCCCAATGACGCGGTGATCAGCGACATATCCGAGACCCGCGCCTATGAATGTGACGCCCTGACCGCCTATAAATGCCCGCCCTTGGCGGCGGTGCTGCCCAAGTCCACGCAAGAGGTGTCGGATGTCCTGAAAATCTGCCATGAGATGGGCGTGCCGGTGGTGCCGCGCGGCTCGGGCACATCGCTGGCGGGCGGGGCTTTGCCCACGGCAGATTGCGTGATTTTGGGCGTGGCGCGGCTCAATCAGGTGCTGGAAACCGATTATGATAACCGCTTCATCAAGGTGCAGTCGGGCCGCACCAATCTTTCCGTCACCGGCGCTGTGGAAGAGATGGGGTTTTTCTACGCCCCCGACCCCTCAAGCCAACTCGCCTGCGCCATTGCTGGCAATATCGCGATGAATTCCGGCGGCGCGCATTGCCTGAAATACGGCGTCACCACCAACAACCTGATGGGCGTGACCATGGTGCTGATGGACGGCACCATAACTGAGCTTGGCGGCCCTTATCTTGATGCCGAAGGGCTTGATCTTCTGGGCCTGATCTGCGGCTCCGAGGGGCAGTTGGGCGTGGTCACCGAGGCCACCCTGCGGATCCTGCGCCAACCCGAAGGCGCGCGCCCGGTGCTGATCGGATTTGACAGCAATGAGGTGGCGGGCACCTGCGTCAGCGACATCATCAAGGCCGGTGTCCTGCCGGTGGCGATTGAATTCATGGACCGTCCGTGCATTCGCGCGACCGAGGCCTTTGCCCACGCCGGATACCCCGATTGCGAGGCCCTGCTGATCATCGAGGTTGAGGGCAGCGCGGCGGAAATTGACGAACAACTGAATATCATCCTTGAGATTGCCCGGCGTCACAATCCGGTTGAAGTGCGCGAAAGTGCCTCACCTGAGGAAAGCGCCAAAATCTGGCTCGGGCGTAAATCGGCCTTTGGCGCGATGGGGCAGATCAATGATTACATGTGCCTTGATGGCACCATCCCGGTCAGCCAACTGCCCTATGTCTTGAAACGCATTGGCGAGATGAGCCGCCAATACGGGCTGGATGTAGGCAATGTATTTCACGCGGGCGACGGCAATATGCATCCGCTGATACTCTATGATGCCAACAAACCCGGCGATCTGGAGCTGTGCGAGGCCTTCGGTGCCGAGATTTTGCGGCTTTGTGTTGAAGTCGGCGGCTGCCTGACCGGGGAACACGGCGTTGGCGTCGAAAAACGCGATCTGATGCGGGATCAATATGCGGTGGATGATCTTGAAATTCAAATGGCCGTCAAGGATGTGTTTGATCCTGAATGGCTGCTGAACCCGGCCAAGGTTTTCCCGCTCAATGCGTCGCAAACCCGCCGCGATCAGGCCGCCTGATGCTGGCCCCCAAATCCGAGGCTGAACTGGCGCAGATCATTGCCCGCGCTGACACGCCGCTGCGCATTCAAGGCGGCGGCACCCGGCCCATTGGCAGGCCGCCCAGTGGCACCATTTTAAGCACCTCCGGCCTCTCAGGCATCACCCTTTATGAGCCGGGCGCGCTGACCATGGTGGCAGGCGCAGGCACGCCTTTGGCCGAGATTGAAACGGCGCTTGAGGCTGAAGGGCAGCGGCTGGCGTTTGAGCCGATGGATCATCGCGGTCTGCTGGCCACCAAAGGTACGCCCACCATCGGTGGGGTCATCGCCGCCAATGTGTCCGGCCCGCGCCGGATACAGGTGGGAGCGGCGCGCGATCACCTGCTTGGCGTGCGGTTTGTTGATGGCATGGGCCGGGCGATCAAAAATGGCGGGCGGGTGATGAAAAACGTCACCGGCTATGATCTGGTCAAGTTGATGGCGGGCAGTTTCGGCACTTTGGGCGTGCTCACTGAGGTCTCGCTTAAGGTCTTGCCCAAATCCCGCGCCACCGGCGTTTTGCTGCTTGAGGGGCTTGAAGATATGGCGGCAATCAAGGCGCTCAGCATGGCGCTTGCCTCGCCCTATGAAATCACTGGCGCGGCGCATTTTCAGGTCGGTCCAGAAGGGACCCCGCAAACCCTGATCAGGCTGGAAGGCTTTGAAAACTCAATAGAATACCGCGCCGGGGAATTGCAGAAACTGTTAAAGGATTTTGGCGATTTCACCTTTGAAACCGATCCCGAAACCACCCATTCCCGCTGGGTGGCGATCCGCGATGTCGCGCCGTTTCACACCCGGCCCGGTGATGTCTGGCGGCTGTCAGTCAAACCAAGTGACGCGCCAAAAATTATAGCACAACTACCGGGCGCTGAGGCGCTCTACGATTGGGGTGGCGGGCTGATCTGGTTATTATCGTTGGAAAATACACCACTCACGGCCAACGATATAACCCGCGCGATGGCGAATAAGCCGGGCCACGCCACCCTGATCCGGGGGGAGGCCCCAAATGGAGCCTTCCCACGCCTGTCCCCGGCGATTGCCATACTCAATGCCGGGCTGCGGCAAAAGTTTGACCCGCGCCACATTCTTAATCCGGGCCTGATGGAGCCGGCTGCATGAAAACCGAATTCACCCCGGAACAGCTCAAAAACCCCGGCATTGCGCGGGCCAATGAGATCCTGCGCGCCTGTGTGCATTGCGGCTTTTGCACCGCCACCTGCCCCACCTATCAGGTGCTGGGCGATGAATTAGACAGCCCTCGGGGGCGAATTTATCTGATCAAGGACATGCTGGAAAATGACCGCACGCCCGACGCCAAAACCGTCCAGCATATTGACCGTTGCCTGTCGTGTCTGGCCTGCATGACAACCTGCCCTTCAGGCGTGCATTACATGCACCTGATTGATCACGCCCGCGCCTATATCGAAGACAATTATAAGCGGCCCCTCACCGACCGCGCCCTGCGCTGGATATTGGCGAAAATCCTGCCTTTTCCACGGCGTTTCCGGCTGGCGCTTCTGGGGGCCAAAATCGCCCGGCCCTTTGCCCGGCTGATGCCTGACCCACGCCTGCGCGCGATGCTGAAAATGGCGCCCAAGCAGGTGCCGCCGGTTAGCCGCAACGATGCCCCACAGGTTTTCCCGGCCAAAGGCACGCGCGTCAAACGGGTGGCGCTGATGACCGGCTGCGCGCAAAAGGCGCTTAACACCGACATCAACGATGCCACCATCCGCCTGCTCACCCGTCTGGGCTGTGAGGTGGTGGTGGCCAAAGGGGCCGGATGCTGTGGCGCGCTGACCCATCACATGGGTAAACTGAAGGAAAGCCACGGTTTTGCCGCCCGCAATATCCACGCCTGGACGGCCGAGATTAACAATGCGGGGCTGGATGCCATCGTCATTAACACCTCGGGCTGTGGCACCACCGTCAAGGATTACGGCCACATGTTTCGTGATACGCCCGAGGCCAAAGAGGCCGCACTTATCTCAAGCCTCACCATGGATATATCCGAGCTGTTGCTGCAGCTTGACCTGCCCAAACGCGCCACCCATGGCCTGACCATCGCCTATCACGCGGCGTGCTCGCTGCAACATGGGCAGCAAATCAAAACAGCCCCAAAGGAATTGCTGAGGAAAGCCGGGTTTACCGTGGTTGAACCCGCCGACAGCCATCTGTGTTGTGGCTCGGCGGGCACCTATAACCTGATGCAGCCGAAAATCTCGGATCAGCTAAAAACCCGTAAAATCAAAACATTAGAGGCCAAATCACCCGATATTATCGCGGCGGGAAATATCGGCTGCATGATGCAAATCGGCCAAGGTACCGATCTGCCCATGGTCCACACTGTCGAGCTTCTGGATTGGGCCACCGGCGGCCCCGCACCCCGGACTGTGCCACCGGCCCTGAGTGCCTTACTTTCGCCATAATTAACCGCCATTTTCCACCAGATCACACACCCCCGGAGATAAGATTTTGCGCATTTGTATCCTTGCGATAACCCTTGTTTTAGCCTCGGCGTTATCGGCACAGGATAGCGACAGAATTCTGCAACGGCTTGATACATTCGATGATGAGCGCGGCTGGGAGGCCGTGGGCCGCCTTGATATTGGCGGGCGCGGGTCATGCACCGGCACATTGATCGCGCCCCGGCTTGTGCTCACGGCGGCGCATTGCCTTTATGATCAGGATACCAAGGCCCGCATAGACCACCGGACAATTCAGTTTCTCGCCGGGTGGCGCAATGGCCGGGCTTCGGCATATCGCTGGGTGAAACGCGCGGTGGTTGATCCCGATTACGTTTATGAAGCCGAAACCACCGCCGAGCGGGTGCGCAATGATGTGGCGCTGCTTGAGCTGGATCAGCCGATCAACAAAGCCAATGTTGTGCCCTTCCTGACCGACCGCAGCCCGCGCAAGGGCCAGCAAATCGGCGTGGTCAGCTATGCCCGGGGCCGCAATGATGCGCCTTCCCTGCAGAAGGATTGCGATGTCATCGCCCGGCAAGAGGGGGTCTTGGTGATGTCATGCGATGTTGATTTTGGATCCTCCGGCGCGCCGGTCTTTAGCTTTGAAGGCGATCAACCCCGCGTCGTTTCGGTGATCTCGGCGATGGCCGAACTGGACGGGCGTAAGGTATCGCTTGGCACCCGGCTGGAACAGCCGCTTGCCGCTTTGAAAGAGGCGCTTGCAGCGGGGATTGGCACCTATCAAGATCCCGCGCCTGAGATGTTCTCGTCTGGATTGCGCCGTGACATCGGGGCAAAATTCGCCAAACCGTGAAGCGTTTGCGGCACCATATCACACTTGCATTCCTGTTCCTGACACTGGCAGGCACACTGGCTAGCACACTGGCAGGCCCGGGATTTGCCGATGGCAGCGGCCTGATCCGCCTGACCAATCGCGATGACCTGTTCGGATGGGAGGCCGTGGGCCGGGTTGAAATTGGCAGAGGCGGCTATTGCACCGGCGCTTTGATTGCGCCTGATCTGGTACTGACAGCGGCGCATTGCGTTTATGGCCGGGATAAAACCCTTGTCACCGCCGCTGATCTGACCTTCCGCGCCGGGCTTAGGGATGGCAAGGCGATTGCCGAGCGCGCCATCAGCCGTTTTGTTGCCCATCCGCAATATGACCCGACCCTGAAATTCAGCGCCGAAACCGTGCGCTATGACGCGGCCCTGCTGCAACTTGAAACCCCCATCCCCAGCGCCATCGCCAGCCCTTTTGCCCTGCATTCCGGCGCGGAGAGCGGCCAACGGGTGGCGGTTGTCTCATATGGGCGCGGGCGTGATGATGCGCTGTCGTGGCAGCGCGATTGCGGGGTGCTTTGGCGGTCGCAATCGTTGATGGCGTTTGATTGCAACATCACTTTCGGCTCCTCCGGCGCGCCTGTGTTCGTGCGCGATTCAGGGCGCGCGCGGATATTATCGCTGATCAGTGGCGGCCCCATCGGCGGCAAAGAGCATCTGGCTTATGGTATGAAACTGCCCGCCCTTGTGGACCGCCTCAAACGTGAGCTGCGCGCCATGCCCAAGGCCACGGCCAAACCCGGCGAAATCCGCCGCGTCAAGGTTGGGCAGGGCGGCAATGCCTCTGGTGCAAAATTTGCCAAACCCTGAAAAAACCCCTTGAAAACCGGTTTAACACCCCCAAATTAGCCTTATCCGGTGCCGAGAATTCGGGCTGGATAACTCTCACGCCTGTCCCATTTGGGAAGGCACACAAACGTTGTTGCTCAAACCGGAGGATAACCAAATGCGCAATTTTGACATGGCACCGCTTTACCGGGCCACCGTTGGCTTTGACCAGATCGCAGACATGATGGACCGTGTTCTGTCCAGCGACATTAGCCAACCCACCTACCCACCTTATAACATCGAAAAAACCGCCGATGATGCTTACCGCATTTCGATCGCTGTTGCGGGGTTTTCTGACGCCGATCTATCCGTTGAGGTAAAAGAAGGCGCGCTCATTGTCTCGGCCCGCAAAGCCGAGGATGACGACGATAAAACCTATCTGCATCGCGGCATCGCCACCCGCGCCTTTGAGCGCAAATTCCAGCTTGCCGATCATGTGCGCGTCACCGGCGCCGCCCATGCCGATGGTATGCTGCATATTGATCTGGTGCGCGAGGTGCCCGAGGCCCTCAAACCACGCCAGATTCAAATCACCAGCCACAGCAAGATTGAAAAAGACGTGGTCGACGCCAAAACCGTCAACTAACCACCATTGCCACCCCGCAGGCCCTCCCACCTGCGGGGTTTTCCCCTTTCATTTTTCTAAAAATACTCAAATTTACAACGGCACAAAACACACCCCGGCCCCGGATAGCTTGCCACTCCGCCTCGCCTTTGCTTTAACCACAAGCGAATCCATACCGGAGCCGCCCCATGGTCGATATCGCTACCCGCGTCCACAATCACAAATGGAAGATCGACCCAATCGTGCGGTCTTTGATCGACACTGATTTCTACAAGCTCCTGATGTGTCAGTCTATTTTCCGCAATCATCCGGACACGCAAGTTACCTTTTCCCTGATCAACCGCACCAAATCCATTCGCCTTGCGGATCTGGTGGATGAGGGCGAGTTGCGCGAACAGCTTGATCACATCCGGTCATTATCGCTCACCCGGGGCGAAAGCACCTGGATGCGCGGCAACACCTTCTATGGCCAGCGCCAGATGTTCACGCCTGAATTCATGGACTGGTTTGAAAACCTCTCGCTGCCGCCCTACCACCTTGAAAAACACGATGGCCAATATGAGCTGACTTTTGAAGGCAAATGGCCCGAGGTCATGCTCTGGGAAATCCCCGCCCTTGCGGTGCTGATGGAGCTGCGCTCGCGCACGGTGCTCAACCGCATGGCCCGGTTCGAGCTGCAAATCCTCTACGCCCGCGCCATGACCAAACTTTGGCAAAAGGTCGAGCATCTGCGCGATGTCCCCGGCCTGCGCATCGCCGATTTTGGCACTCGCCGGCGGCATTCCTTCCTGTGGCAAGACTGGTGCGTACAGGCGATGGGCGAGGGGCTTGGTGAAAAATTTGTTGGCACTTCCAACTGCCTGATTGCCAAAAACCGCGATGTTGAGGCGATCGGCACCAACGCCCATGAACTGCCGATGGTCTATGCCGCCCTCACCGATAATGACGCCGATCTGGCCCGCGCCCCTTATGAGGTGCTGTCGGACTGGCACGAAGAGCATTCCGGCAATCTGCGCATCATCCTGCCCGATACCTACGGCACTGAGGGTTTCCTTAAAAACGCCCCCGATTGGCTGGCGGGCTGGACCGGAATGCGGATCGATTCCGGCGATCCCGCCACCGGTGCCGAACGTGCAATTGACTGGTGGAAAGCACGCGGCGAAGACCCGACGAAAAAGCTGATCATCTTCTCCGACGGGCTGGACGAGAGCAAAATTATCGAGCTACAAACCCAATTCCACGGCCGCGCCCGCATCTCATTCGGCTGGGGCACGCTTCTGACTAACGATTTTCGCGGCCTCACCCCCGACAACAGCCTGATGCCATTTTCACTGGTCTGCAAAGCCATCTCGGCCGAGGGTCGCCCGACGGTCAAGCTCTCCGACAACCCGCGCAAAGCCATGGGGCCGGAAGATGAGATTGCCCGCTACAAACGGGTCTTTGGCGTCGGCGAACAGGCCGAAATGGACGTGGTGGTTTAGGCAGAGGCCTCATTGCTATTGGCGAAAAGCAATTCCACCAGCGGCGCATTTATGTAGTAATTATTCAGCCCGACTTTCTTCTTCTGAAGCAGGCCCGCCTTAACAAGTTCATTCAAATACCTACCTGCTGTTTGCCGACCAACCTTAACCTCATCCACAACATATTCTATTCTTGTGTAGGGATGGCGAAAAAGATTGTTGATCAACTCTTGGGAATAAATCTTCTTGTGATTGCTCCGTAGAGCTTTTTTATAGTTCTGCATCAGGCCCCTTATTTCATGCACCAGATGAGTGGTTTCCTTCGCGGTTTGTTCAACGGCCTGTATCATGAACAACATCCACGGCTCCCATTCTCCGCTATTGCGTGTGGATTGAAGAAGCCGATAATATTCCGCCTTATTTCTGGTAATGTACCGGCTGATGTATAAAATAGGAATTTCAAGCAACCCGATTTTACACAAGTACAACACGTTTAGAATCCTGCCGATGCGGCCATTGCCATCGGGGAATGGGTGAATGCTTTCAAATTGATGATGAATCAGCGCCATTGCGACAATGGGATCAATTTCTTCTGGTAACGGCTCATTCATAAACCGCTCCAACTCATTCATGTACCCGCATATATCAACATGTGACTGAGGCGGAACAAATACGGTTTCACCGGTTTTTTCGTTCATAAGCGCCGTGCCTGGCGTTTTGCGAAAAGCGCCTGTCGTTCCTTTAAGTGTCTGAAAAATAGCTATGATAGAGTTGTTACTGATTATCCCTTGTTTTTCCCGCAGGTTTTTAAAACCCAAATGCATCGCAGACCCATATAAAGCGACTTCTTTAGCCTCGGGGGATGAAAACCGTTTATCTCGCCTGTCAATTCTGAACAATTCGTCTTGGGTTGTAACAATATTCTCAATCTCCGAGCTGGCAGCGGCCTCTTGTAAAACCAGCGTATCTACCAAAATTCCCTGATTTGGAATCGTTGCAGCCTTTCCCTTTAATTCAGCAAGCTGGCGATGCGCTTGTATAAGGGTCCGCAAGATAGGTTTTGTTTCAAAATCAACATTTGGTGGCAGGTTCGGTATCTTGTAGCCCTCAATAAGCTTACCGCCAGATACATGCGTCGTTTTATCCATAGTATAACCTCTGTTGGCACACTATGTCGCATAAATCATAAAATTGCAACATAGGATAATTCTATGTCGCCAAACCACGGTTTTTGAATCACAAAAGGGCAGTGTCATCCTATACACCACCGCACTGCCAGAAATCCAGAAAACCCGCATGAAAAAACGCCCGCAAAAACCTGCGGGCGTTTAATATCATTCCAAGGGCTGATTTAGCCGTAAACCGATTCTTTGCCAAAATGTTTGGTCAGCATGTAATACACCACCGCCCGGTATTTATTGCGCTCGGAGCGGCCATAGGTCTCAAGCGCCTTGTTGATCGCCTCCATCAGTTGCGGGCCATCCGCAAGGCCAAGTTTCTTGATCAGGAAATTGTTTTTGACGGTTTCCAACTCATCCGCCTGAGACGCGGCCACGGTCGAAGCATCGGCATTGTAAATCGCCGGGCCACAGCCGATTGTCACTTTGCGCAGCAGATCCATATCCGCCTGCATTCCGCATTTGTTTTTCAGGTCATCCGCATATTTTGCGATCAGTTCGTCACGTTTTCCCATAAATTTCTCCCATCTGGCCGGTTTACTGCCAGTTTACCAAAATATTCAGCTTCTGAATAAAGCTGGGCGCAGGATAAAGGCAGATGTGCTCCAGACAAAGGGAAAAATTCCGCCGCGCTCCCCCTCGCGCGATATTGCGCATAAAAACGCCCTCTGGCCGGAACCAAAGGGCGCATAACTTAGCGGATTATTTCGCTATCAATAGCGGTAATGCTCGGGCTTATAAGGCCCATCCGGACTCACCCCGATATAGGCCGCCTGCTCATCGCTCAATTTGCTCAGCTTCACCCCAATCCGGTCAAGATGCAGCCGCGCCACTTTCTCATCCAGATGCTTGGGCAGGATATACACTTCGTTTTTGTATTCATCGCCCTTGGTCCACAGCTCAATCTGCGCCAGAACCTGATTGGTGAACGAGGCCGACATCACGAAACTCGGGTGCCCGGTGGCATTGCCAAGGTTAAGCAACCGCCCCTCTGACAGCAAAATGATCCGCGCGCCCGAGGGCATTTCGATCATATCCACCTGCTCTTTGATGTTCGTCCATTTCAGGTTCTTCAGCGAAGCCACCTGAATTTCATTGTCAAAATGTCCGATATTGCCAACAATCGCCATATCCTTCATGGCGCGCATATGCTCAATCCGGATCACGTCTTTGTTGCCGGTTGTCGTCACAAATATGTCAGCGCTTTCAACCGCATCTTCCAGTCTTACCACCTCAAACCCGTCCATCGCGGCCTGTAGCGCGCAAATCGGATCAATCTCGGCCACTTTCACCCGCGCGCCGGCCCCGCTCAGCGACGCGGCCGAGCCTTTGCCAACATCGCCGTAGCCCATCACAAGCGCCACCTTGCCAGCCATCATCGTATCGGTGGCGCGGCGAATGCCATCCACAAGCGATTCCTTACAGCCGTATTTGTTGTCAAACTTGGATTTGGTCACAGAATCGTTCACGTTGATCGCCGGAAACGGCAGTTGCCCCTGTTTTTGCAGCTCGTACAAGCGATGAACGCCGGTGGTTGTTTCCTCTGAAACACCCTGAATGGCATCGCGCTGCGCCGTAAACCAGCCGGGGCTGGCGGCCATGCGTTTCTTGATCTGGGCAAAAATCGCCTCTTCTTCTTCCGATGTGGGCGTCTCAAGCAGGCCGGTTTCCCCGGCTTCCGCCCGCGCCCCAAGCAGCACATAAAGCGTGGCATCGCCGCCATCGTCCAAAATCAGGTTGCACGGGCCATCGGTGAATTGAAAAATCTGGTCCTGATAATCCCAATGCTCAACCAAGGACTGCCCCTTGACCGCGTAAACCGGGATGCCCGCCTCGGCCATCACTGCCGCCGCGTGATCTTGGGTTGAAAAGATATTGCATGAGGCCCAGCGCACATCAGCGCCCAGCGCCACCAGTGTTTCCATCAAGCAGGCGGTTTGAATGGTCATATGCAGTGACCCGGCAATTCGCGCGCCCTTAAGCGGCTGGCTATCGCCATATTCCTCGCGCAGGGCCATCAGCCCGGGCATTTCAGTTTCGGCAATATTCAGCTCTTTTCGGCCAAACGCGGCAAGGTTTATATCCTTGACGTGATAATCATTGGTCATCCGGGGGACTCCTTACAAAATCAGAATTTGTGAAGGCAGATAACACCGGCAGACCGTCACGGCAATGCGCGATTATCCGGCAACCCCATCCTCCTTGATGGCCTGCACGGAATTCCATTGCAGCCCCGTCGCCACAATACAGCTCACCCCATTTGGCCGGGTGATGAACACCGTGAAACTGCCCGAGCTGTCCGAGCTCCAGACCTCCAGCAATTGCTGTGGATTTTGCAGGCCGCCACCGGTCAATTCTTCGGCGTAATCGGTGGTCAGCTTTTCAACCAATGCCTCCCTTGGCAGGCATTGCATGGATTGCGCAAAGGCAGGCGGCGCAAGGGCTGTGGCGCCAAAGATAAGGGCTGTGGATATAACACGTTTATACATGGCATTGCTCCTTCTTGAGGGGCGTACCATAGGTTCAGACGCATACGCCCATTGGTTTCATCTACCTTTAATATGGGTGCGCGGGGCGGGGTCTGCGATGAAATTCAGTACACAATGATGTGGGCATTATGTGAGGGGTGGTTTAACTTTGCGTCCCCTGAAGCGCCGCCGCCTGAAACCAATCGGTGCCAGTGGCCACAACACAAGACATTCCCTCAGGGGTGGTCAGAATAACCGTGAACGTCCCGGTTTCCTCTGAGGCCCAAACCTCAACAATCGTCTGTGAATTGCGCGAGGCCTGCAATCCACCCGCCGTCAGGCTTTCTGAATACCGGGTTTTCAGGCGCTCAACCACCTGTTCGCGCTTGGCACAGCCCGCCGCCTGCGCCGGAATTGATGGGATCATAAGCCCGATAAATAAGCCAAGTGCCAAAACCTGCCTGATCATGATGACGCTCCTCAAATCTGCCCATATGATCCGAGGGGCACACATGGCTGGAGGAAGCACTTGTGCCCCCCGGTTTCTTCATGTGTCAGGTGAAAATCTTGATAACACCTGTTTGGCAGCAGGTATTGGCAATGAATCTGCACCTGAATTGTGGCTTTTTCAAGGCAGTTCAAGGCGGCCTGCTCGCATACGCGCACATTTGCGTGTGTGCGGCGTGGCGGGCGTTGCCCGAATGAAGTGCTGCGATTATGCGTTTGATCCGCGCCTTTTATGGATTACATATCGCCCATGCCAAAACGCCCCGCTTTAAGTTTCACCAGCCCCGCCGCACGGCTGCATTATCTGATCCTGATGGGCCTGTTCCGGCTGGCCGTCACCCGAGGGCTTTATGGCCGCTTTGCCCGGGGTCTGGCGCGGCTATTCAGCCATAAAAACGCGGTGTTTTTGCCCATCCCGGGCGCGCCGCCGTTCAAAATATACCTCTCTGACGGCTATTGGACCCGCTTTGCCCTCTACCACAGCGATTACGAGCCGGAGATTGGGCAGGTTCTGACCGCCGCCCGCGCCGCCACCGATCTGTTTTGCGATCTGGGGGCCAATAAAGGCTATTGGACCCTGCGCGCCTCACCGCTTTTCGCCCGCATTATCGCGGTTGAAGCGTCGGCGGATACCTATCGCCACCTCTCTGAGAATGCCGGGCAGCTAGGCAATGTCACGCTGAAACAGGCGGCGATTTATGCCCGCTCGGGCCAGGAAATGACATTTATCAATGTGCATAACAGCCATGCCTCGGCCCGTCTGGCACAAGACAGCACCGCCGCCCCAGATGACCAAACCGAAACCATCCTGACCACCACAATCGATGATCTCATTCCCTGCGGCACCACCGCCCTGATCAAGCTTGACGTCGAGGGTGCCGAAGTTGCCGCCCTTCAAGGGGCCAAACGCGCCCTGCGTGACGGCTCGGTGATTATTTATGAAGATCACGGTGCCGACACCGATTGCCCGCCCAGCGCTTATCTTTTGTCAAAACCTGGCCTGCGGATTTACTCGATTGAGGCGCACCCCCAGAACCTCACCTCGCTTACGGCCATCCGCCAGATCAAAACCGACCGCTTCAAAGGTTATAATTTCCTTGCCGCCGATGAAAATTCGCCACTGCTGAAAACCATCCTGATAGGTTTTGCAAACCCCTGAACTTGCCGCTATCTGTAGCCTCTGAACATATCAGGAGGCCCCCATGCCCAAACCCCGCGCCTGGCAGAAAATGCTATCCGGCCGTCGGCTTGACCTGCTTGATCCCACGCCGATGGACATTGAGATTGAGGACATCGCCCACGGCCTTTCCTTCGTTGCCCGCTGGAATGGTCAGACCAAGGGCGATTTCGCCTATTCCGTGGCCGAGCATTCCTTGCTGGTTGAACGCCTGTTCGCCCGCCTCGCCCCCGGTGCGCCCGCCAAATGGCGGCTGGCAGCGCTGCTGCATGACGCGCCGGAATATGTCATTGGTGATATGATTTCCCCGGTCAAGGCCGCCGTCGGCAGCCAATATGAAGAGCTTGACACCCGCCTCACCGCCGCCATCCACCTGCGCTTTGGCCTGCCTGCCACCATTCCGGTGATCATCAAACGCCAGATCAAGCGCGCCGACAAACTCAGCGCCTGGATGGAAGCCACCCGCATCGCCGGTTTTGACGTGGCCGAGGCCGACAAGTTCTTTGGCAAACCCGACCGCAGCGTCATCGCAGGCTTTGACATTCACCTGCGCCCGCCGGTCGAGGTACGCCACGAATACACCGCCCGCCACCACGACCTGCTGGCAGAAATGGCCTAAACCCTTTCATTTTTCCAAAAATACTCAATATCCCACCCTACCGAGGCGAGCGCTTCGCCAATATCCGCTGCAACGTCCGCCGGTGCATATTCAACCGCCGGGCGGTCTCGGATACATTGCGATCACACAGCTCATACACCCGTTGAATATGCTCCCAGCGCACCCGGTCGGCGCTCATCGGGTTTTCCGGCGGCGGCGGTAGTTCATCGCCCATCGCCAGCAAAGCATTGGTAATATCGGTGGCATCCGCAGGTTTTGAAAGATAATCCGTCGCGCCAATCTTAACCGCCGCCACGGCGGTGGCAATCGCGCCGTACCCGGTCAGCACCACCACCTTGCTGTCAGGGCGGCGCTCGCGGATCACCTCAACCACGTCCAGCCCGTTACCATCCTCTAGCCGCAGATCACACACCGCATAGGCGGGGGGGCGCGCCGTGGCAATCGCCTTACCAGCGGCCACCGAGGCGGCGGTTTCCACCTCAAACCCACGCTTTTCCATGGCCTTGGCCAGACGCCGCAAAAACGGCTCGTCATCATCCAGCAGCAATAGCGATTTATCCTCGCCAATCTCCCTCAGGTCACTGGCCATTCAAGTCTCCTGTTGCGCGTATTTATCTTGTTTAGTTCTAACTTGCCATGAAGGACCCGTCAAACCGGCTCAACTGGCATCCACAAAGCATTGCACCCGGTTTGCCATATCTTCAGGCGTCAGATCACGGCGGAAAAATTCGACAAAGCCATAGTTGGGCAAGGTGAGGTAAGTGAATGTCGAATGATCCACCAGATAAAATTCGTCATCGCCACTGTCTTCTCTATGCACTTGGTAATACGCGCGGTAGGCCTTGCTTGCTTCCTTCACCTGCGCCTCGGACCCGGTCAGGCCAACCATGCGCGGATGCAAATAATCGGTAAACTCGGCCACCACTTCAGGGGTGTCGCGGAATGGATCAACTGAGATGAACACCGGCTTCACAATCGTGCCGCGCGATTCCAGGATTTCAACCGCCTCGGCATTGCGGGCATTATCCAGCGGGCACACATCGGGGCAAAAGGTATAGCCAAAATAAAGCAGCGAGGGCTTATCAATCACATCCTTGTCGGTCACCGTCTTGCCGGTTTCATCAATCAGGGTAAACGGCCCGCCAATTTCATCCGCCCCGGCGGCAATTTTGGTGGTGCGGCATTGGGCAAAGCGATCATCGCCACCGCGCCCCATGGTAAGCACATAATAGCCACCAAACAGCGCCAGAATTACGACTGAAGCGAGGATTGAAATATTGCGGATCATCTGAACTTCCTAACCTTACTGGGCATTGCTGCCAACCTGTGGCACATCTAACACCCAAGTCCAGATATATGAACAGCGCAGGGCGCAAAAATGCGTAAGATCAGCAAACCCCCGGTCAAATCGCGCCAAAATGGCGGTTGGATCAGGCTGCGCACGCTGGTGTTGCTGCGCTGGTGGGCCATCCTTGGTCAGATTGCAGCCCTTGTCATCGCCCGGCGGCTGTATGATCTGCAACTTGAAACCGGGCTTTGTTTTCTGGTGGTGGGTCTGTCGGTTGTCCTCAATCTGGTGGTGCTGGCGATTTACCCCAAAAACAAGCGCCTGTCCGAGCGCGAGACCTTTGCTTTCGTGCTTTATGATATGGTGCAGCTTGGCTCTTTGCTTTTTCTCACCGGCGGGTTGAATAATCCGTTTTCGATTCTGATCGTGGTGCCGGTTGCGGTATCTGCCTCGGCGTTATCCACCCGTTCAACCGTGGCCCTGGGGCTGTTGGCGATTTTGCTGGTGACGCTGCTCACGCAGTTCAACCTGCCTTTGCGCACCGAAACCGGCGAGGTCCTTAGAGTTCCAGACATATTTTTATATGGCAACTGGCTGGCGATTGTCATTGGGGTCATTTTTCTTGGCGTCTACGCCCGCTGGATCATATCCGAGATGCGCGCCATGTCGAACGCGCTTCAGGCGACACAAATGGCGCTGGCGCGCGAACAAAAACTGACCGATCTTGGCGGGGTCGTCGCCGCCACCGCGCATGAGCTGGGCACGCCATTGGCTACCATAAAACTGGCCAGTTCTGAGCTGGCCGATGAGTTGACCGATGAAGATCAGCGCGCCGATGCGCTGTTGATCCGTGAGCAGGCCGACCGCTGCCGCGATATTTTGCGCTCGATGGGCCGGGCGGGAAAGGATGATCTGCACCTGCGCAGCGCGCCGATCACCGCCCTGATCGAAGAAGCCGCCGAGCCACATCTTGACCGGGGCAAGCAGGTGCATTTTGGCCCCTCGGACAAGGCCCAACCCACGGTTTTACGCCGGCCTGAAATTATCCACGGTCTGCGCAATCTGATTCAGAACGCAGTGGATTACGCAGCCCAAAACGTCTGGATTGAGTGCCACTGCTCTAACGCGGCCATCACCGTGCGTATCGTGGATGACGGCCCCGGCTATCCGCCGCAGCTTCTGGGCCGGATTGGTGATCCGTTGTTGCGCCGCAGGCCGCAGACGGCTGATGATCCCACACGACCAGAATATGAGGGCATGGGCCTTGGCCTGTTCATCGCCAAAACATTGCTGGAACGCACCGGCGCCGATCTGAGCTTTGCCAATGGCCCGCAAATACACACCGGCGCGGTGGTTGAGGTCATCTGGCCACGCGCGGCGATTGAGGCCGATTTAGAAAGTGACGCCGGGGGATTGGGCGAAAATCGGCTTATTCAGCCGTAAAAAACCACTTTCCAGCGGCATGAAAGCGAAAATATTAACGTCTAATTAACGAAGTCAGATCACCCTTCAGAGGCTATCGCTCAAGTGGGCTGCAATGGGGGCTGATATGATCGGATTATCTTTATGGGGCGTGATCGGGTTGCTTGCCGCTGCTGCGGCCATCTCATTTGCCATATTGTGGCTGACGGGCCGCTTGTTTCAGGCTCAAACGGCGCATTTGGCCTCAAATGCCCATGCAAACTCGGGCATTTCATTTTTGTTTCACGGCGATGATCTGGCCGATAGCGATGCCCCGATTGCCGCCGACATGCATAATTGGGCCGATCTGCGCGATTGGTTGGCGTTTCGCTTTAAGGACCTGCCCGAAACCTTGCCTGAGGCTCCGGATGGCAAGCCCGCAAGCCTCAAAAGCATCAGCCCCGAGGCCCCGGCCACGCTTGAGATCACCCCGCTTACCAAAGCAACCCGTGTCACCGTAACCGATATATCCGTGCCCGATGCCGCCGCCCATCATGAGGCCCTGCGACAGGCCGATATTCTGGCGCATCAGGCCAACGCCCTTGACGGTGCCCCCTATGCCATCTGCAAAACCGATGCCGAGGGCAAATTACTTTGGCAAAACGTCGCCTGCCGGGCGATCCATGCGGAAAACCCTGACAGCATGAAAACCCTGCTTGGCAAATTCCCCGCGCCGGGCCAGACCCAAAAAACCCGTGTCTCGCTCACCCGTAAGGATCAGTCCGAGCTGTCGTGGTATGAGGTCCATAGCACGGAATCAAACGGCAGTTTCATGCATTACGCGATTGACATCACCCGCGTGGTTCAGGCCGAAACCGCGCAACGGCAATTTGTCCAGACCCTGACCAAAACATTTGCCAACCTTACCACCGGTCTGGCGATGTTTGACCGCAAACAGCAGTTGGTGCTGTTTAACCCGGCGCTTATTGATCTTACCGCCCTGCCCGCTGAATTTCTAAGTGCGCGCCCCGATTTGATGAGCTTTTTTGACAATCTGCGCGACCGGCAGGTAATGCCCGAGCCGAAAAACTATGCCGATTGGCGCGCACAAATCACCCATGTTATTGAGACCGCCACCGATGGGCTGTATCTTGAAACCTGGACCCTGCCCACTGGTGTTACTTACCGCGTTACCGGGCGGCCGCACCCCGACGGCGCGGTGGCGTTTTTGTTTGAGGATATTACCGCCGAAATATCGCTTACCCGGCGGTTCCGGGCGCAGCTTGATATTCGCCAATCGGTGCTTGATGCGCTGGACGAGGCGGTGGTGGTGATCGGTCCCAACAACGTGGTGATGTTTTGCAACACGGCCAGCACCAAAATGCTGGGCATTGATCCCGATACCAGCTTTGCCGATATGAGCACCCGTGACCTGATCGCCGCCTGCAACAGTGCCTTTCCAGACACCGATTTTTGGGACGGCATCCGCAATCATATCACCAACAAAACCCTTGATCCCGCCCCCACTGGCACGGTGACAACCCCCGACCACGACAAGATGACATGCCGCGTATTGCCGGTCTCGGGTGGGGCGGCCATGCTGTGTATCAAAGCGCAAACGGCCCATGCCCCGGCTAAAGAAACGCTGTTGCCGATGTAGGGTAAATTTATCGCAGCCCTGTTATATCGCGCCCTTTAGCGGCTTGATGAAAAAGGCCCTGTACATTCATTTTAATAAACCTGTAAAACCAACACCGAACAGACAAATATTCCCTGTTTAACAATGTTGTCTGAGGGCAACGGGGTATCATGCAACGAATTTCATCGGGGCATAATGGGGATCACATTGTGCAATCACTTGGGGGAGTGGGCAACATGGCAAAACCATATAAACGCTGGTACAAACCCTACAAGCCATGGTTCATAATTGGCGATAATGGCGGGCAGGTACATGTCAAACGTCAGACAAGCGGGCTTTCACAGATTGAGATGACCGGCAAAACCGTTCTGGATATTGGCTGTGCCGAAGGCCTGACATCCATGCAATGCGAAGAGCGCGGCGCGGTTCTTGTTCATGGCATTGAGAAACGCGCGCGCGCGATTGAGGTTGCAAGATCGCTTGCCGGATATGCCAAAAAATCTGACAGGCTGAAATATTTCCAAGGCGATTTGCTGCGCCCCGACACGGCCTTGGATCAGGACGGGTTATTGCCGCAATATGACATCGTGCTGGCCAATGCCGTTCTGCACAAAGTTACCAAATCAGCACAATTATTGCGGATGATTTTGGATCGTTGCAAAGAAACCATCGTTATCCGGGCGATTGACAGAAATCTGGCCGTCACCCGCTGGCGCTCAACCGACATCGTGGATTATGCCGCGATGCGCGGCTTTGAATTGGATTGGGAAGCCTGCGGATACCCGCAAGGTGATCCGCCATATTCCCTCGAAGGTGAGGCCTGGATGGGCGTTTTCCACAGGATTCCTGATTGAGTTTGCGACAAACCCAAGCTTGAACGCGAAACATGTGCAACATTCATATCTGCAAGGGCATTTTGCAATAGTCTCGGGGTATTGATATATCCCGCCAATAGGGGGATTCAAATGCCCGTGGTGATCCGCTACTGTCCCCCCATGCAACACATCCTGCATCTCAACTCCCCCGATGAGACCTGCCACCTGGCGCAGGCCTTCGCCCCCGTGCTGCGCCCCGGCGATGTGCTGCTGCTCTCGGGCGGCATCGGTGCCGGCAAAACCCATTTCGCCCGCTGTCTGATCCTTGCCTCGTTAGATACGCCCGAAGATGTGCCCTCGCCGACCTATACCTTGGTGCAAACCTACCCCGGTCGATGGGCCGAGATTTGGCACGCCGATCTTTACCGCCTCAGCACCACAACCGAGGTGGATGAGTTGGGCCTGAGTGACGCCTTCACCACCGCCATTTGCCTTGTAGAATGGCCCGATCGTCTGGGGGGTCAAACGCCCGCCAACGCCCTGCATCTTGGCTTTGAGGATGGCAGCGGCGATGAGACACGCACCCTTACGCTCACATGGAACGATCCACTGTGGGAAACCCGGCTGAAAGAGGTGCTAAATGGCTGATCGCGCGGCAGAAATCCGGTCCTTTCTGGATCAAACCGACTGGCGTGATGCCACATCCGCGCCGCTGGCCGGAGACGCCTCCAACCGCAAATACCTGCGCCTGACCCGGCCATCGGGCGCATCCGCCGTGCTGATGGATGCGGCTCCTGAGTCCGGCGAAGACACCCGCCCCTTCATCCACATCGCCCGCACTCTTTGCGCGCAAAACCTCAGCGCCCCGCAGATTTACGCCCATGACGAGGCCCGCGGCCTGCTGCTGCTCGAAGATCTGGGCGACGCCCTTTACGCCCGCGTTGTCGCCGCTGATCCAAGCCTTGAAATCCCGCTTTACAACGCCGCCACCGATATGCTGCTTAATCTGCACACCTGCGAACCGCCCAAATTGCCCGCCTATGACGCCAACATCATGACCGATATGGCGGCGCTTGCCTTTGACTGGTACGCGGCGGGCGCGGGTCGCGCGGCACCCGAGGCCCGGCAGGAATTCCATACCGCCATGCACGCGGCCCTAAGCCAATATGCGCCTGAAACCGATGTGCTGATCCTGCGCGATTTTCACGCCGAAAACCTGCTCTGGCTGCCAGATCGCACCGGCACCGCCCGCGTCGGCCTGCTGGATTTTCAAGACGCCATGCTCGGCCACCGCGCCTATGATCTACTGTCGATGCTGCAAGACGCCCGCCGCGATGTGCCGCCCTCGGTTGAGACCCAAATGATCGCGCGTTACGTGGCCGCCTCGGGCGTTGACATGCAACACTTCACCGCCGCCTATCACTGCCTCGCCGCCCAGCGCAATCTGCGGATTTTAGGCGTGTTTGCCCGCCTGTGCCTGAAGGACGGCAAGCCCGGCTATATTGATCTCATCCCCCGCGTCTGGGGCCTTTTAGAGCGTGATCTGGCGCATCCCGCACTGGCGAATATCGCCCGCATCCTAAGCGCGTCGCTGCCCTCACCCACCCCTGAAATCCTTAAAATACTGAAAGACAAATGCGCAACACACCCGGCTCAATAATGCTCTATGCCGCCGGTTTCGGCACAAGGATGGGCGCGCTCACCGCGCATCAGCCCAAGCCGATGATCCGCGTCGCAGGCAAGCCCCTGATCGACCACGCCCTGCAATGGATCACCCTGCCGCGCATCGTGGTGAACCTGCATTATAAACCCGAGGCGTTGCAAACCCACCTCGCAGACAGCGGCATTCTGTTTTCCTACGAGTCCCCCGATATACTGGAGACCGGCGGAGGCCTGCGCGCCGCCCTGCCGCTCTTGGGCCATGATCCGGTCTTCACCATGAACAGCGATGCCATCTGGCGCGGCCCCAACCCGCTGGATCATCTGGCAAAGCTGTGGCAGCCTGAGCATATGGACGCCCTGCTGCTCTGCATCCCGCCGCAAAACGCCCTTGGCCACAACGGCCCCGGCGATTTTATCATAGCTGAGGATGGCACCGCGAGGCGCGGCCCCGGCCATATTTATTCCGGCCTGCAAATCATCAAAACCGATCTTATTCAGGACATCCCCGAGACCCGCTTTTCGCTCAATACCCTGTGGGACATCATGCTTGAAAGGAATCGCCTTTACGCCGCGCCCTATCCCGGCAAATGGTGCGATGTCGGTCGCCCCGAAAGCATCCAAATCGCCGAAGATATGCTTGAGGCGCGCGATGTTTGAGCCGCAAAAAACCCCCCGCGTTTACGGCATCCCGCCCGGCGTCGATTTCCCCCGCGCTCTAATCGACGGCCTGATGCAGCGCTCAAAATCC
Organism: uncultured Roseovarius sp.; assembly: GCA_964655135.1. Taxonomy (GTDB): domain Bacteria; phylum Pseudomonadota; class Alphaproteobacteria; order Rhodobacterales; family Rhodobacteraceae; genus Roseovarius. The sequence continues at coordinate 40,647 of CAZZKL010000005.1, forward strand.
CACCCGCCCGAGGCGCTGGCCAAGACCCGCCTGATCGTCAACACCCGCCGCATGGCCCGCCGCATCCGGGCGCTCTATGATCAAGGCCCGGCGCTTTTGCTACCCAAAATCGAGCTGCTCACAGACTTGGGCGATCAATGGGATCTGGCCCATATCCCCAACGCCATCCCGCCCCTGCGGCGGCGGCTGGAATTGGTGCAACTCATCTCATCCTTGCTCGACAACCAACCCGATCTCGCGCCGCGCGCGTCGCTTTATGCCCTCGCCGACAGCCTTGCCGCCTTGATGGATGAAATGCACGGCGAGGGCGTCGCGCCCAAGGCCATTTCCGCGCTGGATATTACCGATCAATCCGGCCATTGGGAGCGCATCAAATCCTTCCTGCACATCGTCCGGCCCTATTTTGAGGCTGACCTCGACACACCCGATAAAGAAACCCGCCAGCGTCTGGTGATCGAGCATGTGACGCAAAACTGGCGGGATAACCCGCCCGATTACCCGGTAATTGTGGCCGGTTCCACCGGCTCACGCGGGGCCACGCAACTGTTGATGCAGGCGGTGGCGCACCTGCCGCAAGGGGCGGTGATTCTGCCCGGCTTTGACGGGGCCAACACCCCTGATGAGGTGTGGCAGGCGCTCAGCGATCCAATGCAGTCCGAGGATCACCCGCAATACCGTTTCAGCCAATATGCTGCAAACCTTGGCATATCCCCCACGGACATCAAAAACTGGCACGATACACCCCCCGCCAACCCCGCGCGCAACAGCATTATCTCATTAGCCCTGCGCCCCGCGCCGGTCACCGATCAATGGCTGCGCGACGGCCCGCAATTAACCAATATTAACAACGCCATGGCGGATGTCACCCTGCTTGAAGCCCCCACTCAGCGGCTAGAGGCCATGGCCATCGCAATGCGCCTGCGCGAAGCTGCTGAGATCGGCCAAACCGCCGCGCTGATTACCCCCGACAGAACCCTGACCCGGCAGGTCACCGCCGCATTGGACCGCTGGAACATCATCCCCGACGACAGCGCCGGGATGCCTTTGCACCTGTCGCCGCCGGGCCGGTTTTTGCGCCATGTGGGCGATCTTTTCCGCCAACGCCTCACCGCCGAGGCGCTGCTGGTTTTGCTCAAACATCCGCTCACCCATAAGGGCGAGGCGCGCGGTGATCATGTGCTGCTTTCAAATGAGCTTGAGCTGCACCTGCGCCGCCACGGACCACCTTACCCCGAGGCCCCCGATATTCACGCATGGGCCGCGACCCACAAAAAACCTATGGCCGCCGATTGGGCCAAATGGCTCTGCGCCTGCTTCATGGGCCGCGATAAACACGGCACGCTGGCGCTTTCGGATTTCGTCGCGGAACACATCACACTGGCCGAAAAAATTGCCCAAGGATGCCACGCCCAAGATACCGGTGATCTGTGGCAAAAGGATGCCGGGGTTAAGGCCCAAAAAACCATGCAAAACCTGATCCTTGAGGCCCCCCATGGCGGGGCTTTGAATGCCGCCGATTACACCGCGCTGTTTCACTCAGTTCTGGCGGCGGAAGAGGTGCGCAGCGCAACCAATCCGCACCCCAATATCCTGATCTGGGGCACCTTGGAGGCCCGCGTTCAAGGCGCTGATCTGCTGATCCTCGCCGGGCTGAATGAGGGTAGCTGGCCCGAGGCCCCCAAACCCGACCCATGGCTTAACCGCGCCTTGCGCCATCAGGCCGGATTGCTGTTGCCCGAGCGCCGCATCGGCCTCTCAGCGCATGATTTCCAACAGGCCGTGGCCGCGCCCGAGGTCTGGCTGACGCGCTCGTTGCGCTCGGATGACGCCGAAACTGTCTGTTCACGCTGGCTCAACCGGTTGCAAAACCTGCTATCCGGCCTGCCGAATCAGGGTGGCAAAACCGCGCTGGATGACATGCGCAAACGCGGGGCGCAATGGCTGCACCGGGTGACCGTTTTGGAAACGCCCACAGCCGTCCCCCCCGCCGCACGCCCGGCCCCTTGCCCGCCCACAAACGCCCGCCCGCACCGCCTTTCGGTCACCGAAATCAAACGCCTGATCCGCGATCCTTACGCGATTTACGGCCGGCATGTGCTTAAACTGCGCCCGCTTGACGCGCTGATGCAGGCCCCCGACGCCCTGATGCGCGGCATCGTTTTGCATGACGTGCTGGAACAATTCGTGCGCGCCACCAAAGACGATCCCAGCCTTTGCACAGCGCAATATTTCATGCAAACCGCCACCGAAGTTCTGGTGCAATCCGTGCCCTGGGCCGAGGCCCGCGCCATGTGGCTTGCCCGGCTTGAGCGCATTGCCAACTGGTTTATCGAGACCGAACAGCACCGCCGCACCCTGGCCAGCCCGGTTGAATTTGAGGCCAAAGCCACCGCCACGCTTGACGATCTGGGCTTTACCCTTTCCGCCAAGGCCGACCGGATAGACATCGACCAAACCGGCGCCCTGCATATCTATGACTACAAAACCGGCGCGCCGCCGAATGCAAAACAACAGCTTTATTTCGACAAACAACTGTTGCTTGAGGCCGCCATCGCCCAGCGCTCGGGCTTTGGCGATCTTGATCCCGCCACCGTGGCCAGCGCGGTTTTCATCGGTCTGGGAAGCGGCGGAAAAGAGGCAATCGCGCCGCTGGATACCGAGCCGCCCGATAAAATCTGGGCCGAGTTTCACGCGCTTATTTTCGAGTATCTCAGCCCCGATAAAGGCTATATCGCGCGCCGCGCCATGTTCAGCAAAAAAGAGCACAGTGACTATGATCAACTCGCCCGTTTTGGCGAATGGGACATCACCGATGACCCGATGAAAGAACCGCTATGATACAGCGCGACACCGCCACCCAAATTCAGATCAACGCCGCCCGGCCCGACCGCTCAACATGGCTTTCGGCCAATGCCGGATCGGGCAAAACCCGCGTCCTGACCGACCGGGTGGCGCGGCTGTTGCTCGACGGTATCGACCCGCAGCACATCTTGTGCCTGACCTACACCAAAGCTGCCGCCTCTGAGATGCAAAACCGCCTGTTGGGCCGCCTTGGCAAATGGGCGATGCTGGCGGACGCGGACCTGACCCAAGAGCTGCAAAAACTGGGGACCGACGCGCAGATAACCCCCGACATCCTGCGCAACGCCCGCCGCTTGTTTGCCCGCGCGATTGAGACCCCAGGTGGCCTTAAAATCCAGACAATTCACTCATTCTGCTCGGGCCTTTTGCGCCGCTTCCCGCTCGAATCCGGCGTCAGCCCTCAATTCACCGAAATGGAAGAACGTACCGCCGCGCAGCTTCGCTCCGAGATCGTCGAGGACATCGCCAACGGCCCGGATGCGGACAGGCTTTACACCGTCGCGCGGCAGTATACCGAGGAAAATTTTGAAAAACTCACCGCTGAAATCGTGCGCCATCAGACCTTGTTTGAAACCCCCCTCACAGGCAATGCTCTGGCAGAAATATACAGCCAAACCCCCGGCCTTACCGCCGATCAGATCACGGCACGCGCCCTCCCTGACAATGCGCGTGAATTACTGACCGCCCTGATCCCGGCCCTGCAATCCAGCGGCCCCCGCGACCAGACCGCAGGCGCAAAACTTGCCCGAATTACGGACCTCGATTTTACCGCCCTGCCGATACTTGAAAGCGTCTTTCTCACCGGCAAAGGCGCGAAAATCCCCTTCAGCGCCAAAATCGGCGGCTTCCCCACCAAGCCCTGCCAGAAAACCCTTGCCAACATCATGCCACAGCTTGAGCAATGGATGCATGAGGTCGAGGCCACGCGCGAGCCGCGTCTGGCGCTGGACGCGATGCAAAAAACCCGCGCCCTGCACGATTTTGCGCAGCTTTTCCTGCCCGCCTACACCCACGCCAAACAACTGCGCGGGTTGCTTGATTTTGACGACCTGATCCTGCGCGCCCGCGCATTGCTGAATAACCCCGATGTTGCCGCTTGGGTGCTGTTTCGGCTCGACGGCGGCATTGATCACATTCTGGTGGACGAGGCCCAGGATACCAACCCGGTGCAATGGCAGGTGATTGAGCGCCTGACGCAGGAATTTACCAGCGGGCAGGGCGCGCGCGCCGACACCTTGCGCACGATCTTTGTGGTTGGTGATAAAAAGCAGTCGATCTATTCCTTTCAGGGCGCTGACCCGCGTGAATTTGACCGCATGAAGGATGATTTCGCCGCCCGCCTTGAGGCCACTGATAATCCGCTTCAGATCATGAGCATGGGCTATTCCTTCCGCTCGTCGCAGGCGATCCTGACAGCGGTGGATCACAGTTTTGAAAACGCCGAGCCTTCCGGCTTTACCCCCGATCAACCGCATTTGGCGTTCAAATCCACGCTCCCTGGTCGGGTTGATCTGTGGCCGGTCGTCCCAGAGCCTCCCGATGCAGAAACCCCCGATTGGCATATGCCGGTCGACGTCAAAGCCCCCAATGATCCGGCGATCATGCTGGCCCGGCAGGTGGCCGCACATATCCACCACCTGATTGAAACCAAACACCCCATCCCCGCCAGTGACGCAGAAAATGGCACCCATCCCTCGCACCCCGCCAGGCCCGGTGATTTCCTCATTCTGGTGCAGCGCCGCTCAGAGTTGTTTCACGAGATTATCCGCGAATGCAAAGCCCTTGATCTGCCGATTGCCGGGGCGGACCGGCTTAAGGTGGGTGCCGAACTGGCGGTGCGCGATCTTGAGGCGTTGCTGTCTTTTCTTGCCACGCCAGACGACAGTTATTCCCTCGCCGTGGCGCTCAAATCCCCCTTGCTGGGCTGGTCCGAACGCGATCTTTACGGTCTCGCGCAGGCCCGCGCCCAAAAATATCTCTGGCCCGAACTGCGCGACCGCGCGGAAGAATTCCCTGCCACCATGGCCGTGCTCAACGATCTGCGTAAGAACGCCGAATACCTGCGCCCCTATGATTTGATCGAGCGCATTCTCACCCGCCATAATGGCCGCTTAAACCTGCTGGCGCGGCTGGGGTTTGAGGCCGAAGACGGCATTGATGCGCTGCTCTCACAAGCGCTTGCGTTTGAGCAAAACGCGGTTGACAGCCTCACCGGGTTCCTTGTCTGGATGGAGGCCGACGAACTTGAGATCAAACGCCAGATGGGCAGCGCTGGCAACCGCATCCGGGTGATGACGGTGCACGGTGCCAAGGGGCTGGAATCGCCGGTGGTGATCCTGCCCGACACCGGCAAGCGCGACATCAGAATCAACGCGCAGCTTGTGACCGCTGACAATACCGTGCTGTGGAAAACCCTTGCCGATACCTCACCAGACAAAATCACCGCCATAACCGAGCGGATGAAAGCGGCTGAAAAGGCCGAGCGCGACCGCTTGCTTTACGTCGCCATGACCCGCGCCGAGAAATGGTTAATTGTCGCCGCCGCCGGGGATTTGGGCAAGACGGGCGAGACGTGGTACGATAAGGTTAATGAGGGCATGACCCGCGCCGGGGCCGTGCCGCATGAGTTTGCGGGTGGCGCGGGCCTGCGGCTGACGCACGGCGATTGGGCCGATAATTCGCCCATCGACGCCCCGCCGCCTGCCCCGTTTGAAACAGGTCTGCCGCCCTATTTCACCACCCCCGCCAGCAAACCGGAGACGGACAAACCCACCCTCAGCCCCTCTGATCTGGGCGGGGCCAAGGCGCTCCCGGGTGAGCCGGGGCTGGATCAGGACGCGGCCCTTAAACGCGGCAGACAAATCCACCGCCTGCTTGAATTTCTGCCCGGTATTCCCACCGATCAGTGGCCCGAAATTGCCGCTCACCTGCTGGCCCATGGCGATGACGCCGCCACCCGGGCCGAGTTGGGCGCGCTGCTGGCCGAGGCCACAAATGTGCTGACCGAGCCCGATCTGAAACCCTTGTTTACTGCCGCTTTGGCCGAGGTGCCGGTTTCCGCCCGCTCAAAAGCCCTGAATGGCCGCCGCATCCATGGCAAAATTGATCTGCTGGTCATGGGTGATGATCACATTCTGGCGGTTGATTTCAAATCCAACATGATTGTGCCCGACACGCCAGCAGATTGCCCTGACGGCCTGTTGCGCCAAATGGGGGCTTACGGCGAGGCGTTGCAACTGATCTACCCCGATCACCGGATTGAAACGGCAATTTTATGGACCCGCAAAGCCACCCTGATGCCCCTGCCACATGATCTTGTGGTAACCGCCCTGCAAAACACCCATATACCTTGACGCCGGGCACGCGGCTACCTAGGTTCGGATCAAACTGCCCACACACTCAAACCCTGAATCTTAGGAGAAGTATCATGGCCACCGTAGCCGTAACCGACGAAACCTTTGACGCCGAAGTGAAAAATTCCGACATCCCCGTTGTGGTGGATTTCTGGGCGGAATGGTGCGGCCCGTGCAAACAAATCGGCCCCGCTCTGGAAGAGCTGGCGGTTGAGATGGAAGGCCGCATCAAAGTCGCCAAGGTTGACGTGGATTCCAACCCAAATTCAGCCGCCGCCATGGGCATTCGCGGCATTCCCGCGCTCTTTATCTTTAAAGACGGCGAGGTCATCTCAAACCGCGCCGGGGCCGCGCCGAAAGCGACCCTGAAAAGCTGGATCGAAGACGCGATCTGAACCGCCCCAACCGACACCATCAAAGGGCATCTTCGGGTGCCCTTTTTTCATATCTCTTGCGGGCTGTACGCCAAGGCTCCATATTGTGTTAAGCGGCATAAAAGGACGGAACATATGGCAAAAGATCAATTTCCCGGCTGGCATGGCACGACTATTATTGGCGTTAAAAAAGGCGGTGAGGTGGTGATTGCCGGTGATGGTCAGGTCAGCCTTGGCCAAACCGTAATCAAAGGTTCGGCCCGCAAGGTGCGCCGCCTCTCGCCCGGTGGTTATGACATTATCGCGGGCTTTGCCGGCTCGACGGCGGATGCCTTTACCTTGCTGGAACGGCTTGAGGCCAAACTTGAAGCCACCCCGGGGCAATTACAGCGCGCCTGTGTTGAGCTGGCCAAGGACTGGCGCACCGATAAGTACCTGCAAAAGCTTGAGGCGATGCTGATCGTCACCGACGGATCCGAGCTTTATGTGATCACCGGCGCGGGTGATGTTCTGGCGCCTGAGCATGACGTGACCGCCATCGGATCAGGCGGCAATTACGCCCTCGCGGCGGCCCGCGCGATGATGGATAGCGACCGCAACGCCGAACAGATTGCCCGCGCGGCAATGGCGATTGCCTCGGACATTTGCGTGTACACCAATGGCAATCTGACGGTGGAGAAAATCGGTGAATAACCTGCTTTGTGTTGAATGGATCAGACGCCTGCCCCTTGGTAAATTTGACGATAAGGATGACG
>CAZZKL010000006.1:0-4162 GCA_964655135.1 uncultured Roseovarius sp.
TATCCCAAGGGAAAAATATCCAAGTGTCCTGACTGACCTCGGTGATGAATGTCTGCACCTGCGGCCGGCCTTTGGGCTTGGCATAGATCGTGGCCACATGCGCGCGTGGCATATGTTTGCGCACCACTTCCAGCGTAAGGCCGGTATCCACCAGATCATCAATGATCAGCACCCCGGTGCCATCGCCCACCACATCCATATTTGGGGTTTTGATCACATAAGGCTCGGATTGGGTTTGGTTGTCATAACTTTTCACGCTGATGGTATCGACGGTGCGAATGTCCAGCTCACGCGCCACGATCATTGCCGGGGCCATGCCGCCCCGGGTAATGGCCACAACCGCTTTCCATGCGCCGCCCTCACCGGGGCCTTTGCCATCCAGCCGCCACGCCAAAGCGCGGGCATCGCGGTGCAACTGATCCCAACTGACGTGGAAACCTTTTTCGTGGGGAAGTCGTTCTGTCATCTTGCTCACCTGTCGAGAATTAGTTTCAAACCCAATGCGCCCATCAGCGCTGCCGCGCATCGGTCCATCACCGGGCGGGCACAAACATAGCTGCGTCGTGCCATTCCTGAACCCAAAAGGGAAGCAAAAACCCCATAGAAGGCAATTTCAACCGCAATATGATTGCCCACGATGATCAGGGCCTCAAATGGGTTCAGCCCCTTGGGAAAGACCACAACCAAGACCGCCGCCGCAAATAAAACGGCTTTTGGATTGCCAAGGTTGATCAGTAGGCCATCCCGGAATGCCCGCCCGCCGGGACGGGTGTTATCCGTCATAGGTTTGGACGCGGCCCGCCATGTAGTGATCGCAATGTAAATGAGATAGGCCGCCCCGGCGATTTTCAGGCTGAGATAGGCCCATGGAAACATGGCAAAGAGGCCTTCCAGCCCCAATAACGCCGCCAAGGTCCAAAGCCCGGCCATCAGGGCCAGACCCGCACCTGCCGCCAGACCCGCGCGGCGGCCATCGGCAATAGCGGTGCGCAAGATAAACAACAGGGCCGGGCCGGGGGACATCAATGCAGCGGCCAAAATGATGTTGAAAGCAATCAGATCAGCGGCAGACATATGGGTGCGTCCTTATTTTGAGGCGTCGATATCCGGCGCATCCACCGCTTTCATCCCAACGATGTGATAGCCCGCATCCACATGCAATGTCTCGCCGGTGGTGCCGCTGCCCAAATCGGAAAGCAGATACAGCGCGGATTTGCCGACATCATCAATTGTCACATTGCGCCGCAGGGGCGAGTTCAGCTCGTTCCATTTCAGGATATAGCGGAAATCGCCAATGCCGCTGGCGGCAAGGGTTTTGATCGGCCCGGCAGAGATGGCGTTAACGCGGATACCGTCTTTGCCCAGATCCTCGGCCATATATTTGACCGACGCCTCAAGGGCGGCCTTGGCCACGCCCATGACATTGTAATGCGGCATCACCTGCTCGGCCCCGTAATAGGTGAGCGTTAGCATCGAGCCGCCCTCATGCATCAGCTTCTCGGCGCGCTGGGCTACGGCGGTGAAGGAATAGACCGAAACATCCATCGTCATGGCGAAATTTTCACGGCTGGTGTCAATATAGCGCCCGCGCAGTTCGTTCTTGTCGGAAAAGCCAATGGCGTGCACCAGAAAATCAATTTTGCCCCAGGCTTTTTCAACCCCGGCAAAGGCCGCATCAATCGAGGCGGGATCAGAAACATCACAATCAAACAGCTGCGTCACGCCAATTTGCTCGGCCAGCGGCACAACCCGCTTTTTGAAGGCGTCGCCCATATAGCTGAAGGCCAGCTCGGCCCCGGCATCGGCACAGGCGCGTGCGATACCCCAGGCGATGGACTTGTCATTGGCCAGCCCCATGATCACACCACGTTTGCCCGCCATCAGATTATTCGACATTTACCGCCCTCGCCCTGTTCAAGTGATCCAATTCTTTAGGCGATCAACAGTGCGGCTTCAAGTGGAAGGCGTTCACTAGAGTGTCGGAATATGCTATACTCAACCGATATGCATCATTTCCTGACAAAAGGAGGTGTAATTTTTAGAAACAATACTATCTGATCTTGATAGATTGATCATTAAAGGTTAGCGCGGATTTGAAACTATGCGCGAAATAGAACCATGACAGACCGAGATGGCATATTTGCCGGAGATGACCCATTTGAGCTGGCCCGTCGGTGGTTGAGCGAGGCCGAAGCGGGTGAGCTTAACGATCCCAATGCCATGGCCCTTGCCACGGTGGATGAAAATGGCCTTCCGAATGTGCGCATGGTGCTGCTCAAAGACATAGAAGATGCGGGCTTTGTGTTCTACACCAATTACGAGAGTGCAAAGGGCCGTGAATTGGCGCAAAATGGTAAGGCGGCGCTGGTGTTGCACTGGAAATCCTTGCGCCGTCAGATCAGGGTGCGCGGATTAGTGACCCGTGAGGACGGGCCAAAAGCGGATGAATATTTTGCCTCGCGGTCGCTTCAGAGCAAGCTTGGAGCCTGGAGTTCTGAGCAATCACAAGAGCTTACGTCACGCGGTGCCTTAATGACCAAGGTGGCAAAGATGACCGTCACCCATGGGGTAAATCCAAAACGCCCACCATTTTGGGGCGGTTTTCGGATTGCCCCGCTTGAGATTGAATTTTGGGCCGATGGCGCGTTCAGGTTGCATGACCGATTTGTCTGGCGCCGGAATACGTTGGATGAAGAATGGGTGATAACCCGTCTGAGCCCATGATAATTATGTAAGGTAAGGTGCAAGATGTTGAATGTAATACGGTTTTTTCTTGCAAGCCAATGCGTCTTGGCGCATGACAGAAGCTGGTTCCGGATATTACCGGGCATGGGGATGAATACTTTATGGTAGGGCGAAGTGGCGACAGATGAGAACGATATTCGCAGAATAAAGGGCTTGGTTAAGTGGTTTGATCCCGTCAAAGGGTTTGGTTTTGTGATCGCCGATGAGGGCGGGCCGGATATTTTGTTACACGCAAACGTATTGCGCAATTTTGGCCAAAGCTCGGTGGCTGATCGGGCAGTGGTTGAGCTTGATGTGCAAGACACCGAACGCGGTGTTCAGGCGGTTGAGGTGCTTGAGATTCACCCGCCCGAGGATATTGGCGTTGGTGAATTGCTTGATCTCGATGATATTGATCCCGAATTGATCCGTTCGGCACCGCTTGAGCCTGCGCGGGTGAAATGGTTTGACAAGGGCAAGGGCTTTGGCTTTGCCAACACCTTTGGCCGCGAGGAGGATGTGTTTGTGCATGTCGAGGTGCTCAGGCGCTCGGGGTTGGCGGAATTGCAACCCGGCGAGGCGTTGGCGATTCGGGTGATAGATGGTAAACGTGGCCGGATGGCAACCGAGGTGTGTGGATGGGAAATGGCAGTAAAACTTCAGGAGTGATTGCGGGTTTATTCGCGATTGTTTTTGCGGCCCCGGTAAGTGCCGGTGCCTGCCATGCGGATCAGGTGCTGCTGCGCGGCGACTGGGGGCAGGCGCGATTCTCGATTGAGCTGGCCGATGATGAGGCCGAGCGCGCCGAGGGCCTGATGTTTCGTGAAAGCATGGCGAAGAACGCCGGCATGTTGTTTATGTATCCCGCGCCCAAATCGGTGGCCTTCTGGATGAAAAACACCGTGATTCCACTGGATATGATTTTTCTTGATAAGACCGGCACGGTGACCCGCGTGCATTCTATGGCCAAGCCCTATGATACCAGCCCGATCTTTGGCGGCGATGATATTCTGGCTGTGCTTGAGATCAATGGCGGGCTGGCCGAGGCGCTGGGCATTTCCGAGGGCAGCGAGATGCAACATCCGGCGTTTGATTCGGGTCTGGCGGCCTGGCCCTGCTAAAGGTTTTGGCTTTATTCCCCATTGGGGTAAATCAATCGGATTTAGGGCTTTTCAATCCCGGCAATGGTGAGTAGAGAGATGCACGGTCCGGGGCGTGGCGCAGTCTGGTAGCGCACCTGTTTTGGGTACAGGGGGTCGTGAGTTCGAATCTCGCCGCCCCGACCATTTCTTCAAACCCACATGATATTGGTGAAAACCGGCGAACAATACGCCGGCTTTTGGCCTATTGATGCTTTGGTGTTGCCCGGGCGCAAAATTATTGCGCTGGGATTAAGAATGATTAACAAATTGTCCCCCATATCGCGAATTTACCAGTC
>CAZZKL010000006.1:4262-41551 GCA_964655135.1 uncultured Roseovarius sp.
AAATTGTCCCCCATATCGCGAATTTACCAGTCGGAACCTAAAGTATGTAGTGAGGTTCTGTAGCTAAGCCTGCCGAATAAAACGAATTTCATCCCAAGCCATTTGCCACCGGATATTTGCCATCCATATGGTGCGACAATCGAAATGAATCACACGAATGTGAGCGGGCATTTCCGATACCCCGCGTCAATGTTTTTTTCTGAATATTTTGACAATAAATCCGTTGACGATCTAGGGGGTGATGCGTCAAGTTGTGTGGACCGGCAAATAAACCACAACATATAGTGGGTGCGCCGGGCGACGGCTGGAATTCTCAAATACACCTCGGGCATTGATCGGGGGTTGCTTTTTAAGCTGCGCTGCGCGGCGGACAAAAGTTTTTGAGGTCTGATTGCCTGAAATTATGGGGGCGACGCGGCCTGCAACGTCAGGTCGCGGGGCAAGTGAAATGCTGGATAATGAGGCAGCGATAAATGAAAATAGAACGTAAATTCACCCAATCCGGTCAGGACGCCTACACAGGCCTTGAATTTGTCACCACCAGCTCGGAAATCAGAAATCCCGACGGCACCGTGGTGTTCAAGCTTGATGATGTCGAAGTGCCCGCTGGATGGAGCCAGGTGGCCAGCGATGTGATTGCGCAGAAATATTTCCGCAAGGCGGGCGTGCCCTCAAAGCTCAAGAAAATCAAAGAAAAAGATGTGCCGGAATTTCTGTGGCGTTCGGAACCTGCGGGTGAAGGCGTGGAAATGGGCGGCGAGACCAGCGCGAAACAGGTGTTTGACCGCCTTGCAGGGGCTTGGACTTATTGGGGCTGGAAGGGTGGGTATTTTACCGCCGTATCCGATGCCCGGGCCTATTATGACGAAATGCGGGTGATGCTGGCGCGCCAGATGGCAGCCCCCAACAGTCCGCAATGGTTTAACACGGGGTTGCATTGGGCTTACGGCATCAACGGCCCAAGTCAGGGGCATTATTATGTTGATCACGCCAGCGGTAAGCTGACAAAATCCACCAACGCTTATGAGCACCCACAACCGCACGCCTGTTTCATCCAATCGGTGGCGGATGATCTGGTGGGCGAGGGCGGCATTATGGATCTTTGGGTGCGTGAGGCGCGGCTGTTCAAATATGGATCGGGAACCGGCACCAACTTTTCCTCCCTGCGTGCCGATGGGGAAGCCCTGTCAGGTGGCGGCAAATCGTCGGGCCTGATGGGTTTCCTTAAAATTGGCGACCGGGCGGCGGGCGCGATCAAATCGGGCGGCACCACAAGGCGCGCGGCCAAGATGGTGATCATTGATGCCGATCACCCTGACATTAGCGAATTCATTAACTGGAAGGTTAAAGAAGAGCAGAAAGTGGCCAGCATTGTGGCCGGCTCGAAAATGCACAAAAAGCAGCTGGGTGAAATTTTTGGCGCGATAGGGTCATGGGATGGCAGCTCGGAAGATGCGGTTGATCCCAAGAAGAATGCGCAGTTGAAATCCGCCATTCGCGGGGCCAAAAAATTGGCCATCCCCGAAACATACGTCAAGCGGGTGCTGGATTACGCCAAGCAGGGTTATGACAGTATTGAATTCCCCGCCTATGACACCGATTGGGACAGTGAGGCTTATGCGTCTGTTTCGGGGCAAAACTCCAACAATTCCATTCGCGTCACCGATGCCTTTCTGAAGGCGGTGAAAGAGGATGGCGATTGGGCGCTGATCAACCGCACTGACGGGTCGGTGGCGGAAACCATCAAAGCGCGGGATCTGTGGGAGGATGTGGGCCACGCGGCCTGGGCCTGTGCCGACCCGGGGATCCAGTATCATGATACCATCAATGCCTGGCATACCTGCCCGGAAGACGGCGAAATTCGCGGCTCAAACCCTTGTTCTGAATACATGTTTTTGGATGACACCGCGTGTAATCTGGCCTCGATGAACCTGTTGAATTTCTATCATGACGGGGAATTTGACGCCGAATCCTATATGCACGCCACCCGCCTGTGGACGGTGACGCTTGAGATCAGCGTGATGATGGCGCAATTCCCGTCGCAAAAGATTGCTTTGCTGTCTTATGAGTTCCGCACGCTGGGGCTGGGATATGCCAATATCGGCGGCTTGCTGATGAATATGGGCTATAGTTACGACAGCGATGAGGGCCGCGCTTTGTGTGGCGCGCTGACCGCGATCATGACCGGCGTGGCCTATGCCACCAGCGCCGAGATGGCCGGAGAATTGGGCGCATTTGCGGGGTACGCGCGCAATAAAGATCATATGCTGCGGGTCATTCGCAATCACCGCAATGCGGCGTATGGCGAAAGCGATGGCTATGGCGGGCTGGCGGTTATGCCGGTGCCGCTGGATCAGGAAAACTGCCCGGATCAGGGGTTGGTTGAACTGGCGATGGCAAGCTGGGATGAGGCGCTGCGCCTTGGCGAATTACACGGCTACCGCAATGCCCAGACCACGGTGGTTGCGCCCACCGGCACCATTGGGCTGGTGATGGATTGTGATACCACCGGGATTGAGCCGGATTTTGCGCTTGTTAAGTTCAAGAAGCTGGCGGGTGGCGGATATTTCAAGATCATCAACCAATCGGTGCCTGCGGCGCTGGAAATGCTCGGCTATGGCTTGGCTCAGATTGAGGAAATCGTTAGCTATGCGGTGGGTCACGGCACCCTTGGCAATGCGCCGGGGATCAACACCACCTCACTTGTGGGTCATGGTTTTGGCACTAATGAGCTGGAAAAGATTGAGGCCGCTTTAAGCAGCGCCTTTGACATCCGCTTTGTCTTTAACCAATGGACGCTGGGCGCAGAGTTTTGCACCAATGTTCTGGGCATTCCGGGTGACAAACTCAATGATCCCGGCTTTGATCTGCTGGCGCATCTGGGCTATTCGCGCGCCGATATAAATGCCGCCAATGAGCATATTTTGGGCACCATGACGCTTGAGGGCGCGCCGCACCTGAAGGATGAGCATATCAGCGTTTTCGACTGCGCCAATGCCTGCGGCAAAAAAGGCAAGCGTTACCTGAGCGTCAACAGCCACATCACCATGATGGCGGCGGCGCAATCGTTTATCTCGGGCGCTATTTCCAAGACCATCAACATGCCCAATGACGCCACCATCGTGGATTGCCAGAAGGCCTATGAATTGTCGTGGTCTTTGGGGGTCAAGGCCAATGCGCTTTACCGCGATGGCTCAAAACTAAGCCAGCCTTTGGCCGCGTCTTTGGTTGAGGATGATGACGAGGCGGCGGAAATACTTGAGACCGGCTCACCACAGGAAAAGGCCGAAGTTCTGGCCGCCAAGATGGTTGAAAAGGTGATCATCAAAGAAGTGGCGCGGGGCCGTGAAAAGCTGCCAACGCGGCGCAAGGGCTATACCCAAAAGGCGGTTGTGGGCGGGCATAAGGTTTACTTACGCACCGGCGAATATGCCCACGGTCAGTTGGGTGAGATATTCATCGACATGCACAAGGAAGGCGCCGGTTTTCGGGCGATGATGAACAATTTTGCCATCGCCATATCCGTGGGTCTGCAATACGGCGTGCCTTTGGAAGAATTTGTCGATGCCTTCACCTTCACCAAGTTTGAGCCTGCGGGCATGGTGCAGGGCAATGACAGCATCAAAAACGCCACCTCAATTCTGGATTACATTTTCCGTGAGCTGGCAGTCAGCTATCTGGACCGCACCGATCTGGCGCATGTGAAACCCCAAGGCGCCAGCTTTGACGATATTGGCCGCGGCCAGGAGGAAGGCGTGCGCAATATCTCAGAGATGAGTGACGCGAGTGCAAGCCGGTCTTTGGAGGTTCTGAAACAGATCAGCTCAACCGGCTATCTGCGCAAACGGATGCCGCAGGAATTGATCGTGTTGCAGGGCGGGCAATCGGTGGGGGCTGTGGCGCTTGATGGCGCGGCTGATCCGATGTCTGCGCTAGAGGCGCTGGTGCCGGAAACCGGCCAGATGAGCGCGACGATTGCCAGCACGACGGTTGTGGCCACGGGCAGCATCAGCATGGATGCGCGCACGCAGGCCAAGATACAGGGCTATGAGGGCGACCCTTGCGGCGATTGCGGCAATTACACATTGGTGCGCAACGGCACCTGCATGAAATGCAACACCTGCGGGGGAACCTCGGGGTGTAGCTAACGGGATCGTACCCCTCAAGGGGGGTGCGTAGGGGGCTTTTCGCCCCCGACGAGACACGGGGTGGGTGCGCTCACCCCCTGACGACGCTCAGGCCGCAGGCAAAAAAACCGGGCGGTATAAATAGTGAGCCTGAGTGGCGAAACTACCGGGGGGCTTTATGCCCCCCGTTTTTCTTACATATCCGGCGCGGCGCGGTCCAACATGCCAAACAGATCGCGCGGATCATCGGGGTCTGCCAGCAAATCCAGATCAATATAATAATCGGTGCCCTTGATATGGTCGCGCACATAGCGCAGGGCGCTGAAATCCTCGATGGCAAAGCCCACGGAATCAAACAGCGTGATCTGGCGCTCACTGGTGCGGCCCTTGGCGGTGCCGTTGATCACCTGCCACAGCTCGGTCACCGGATACTCGGCATCCAACTGCTGAATTTCGCCTTCAATGCGGGTTTGCTCGGGATATTCCACAAAAATATCGGCGCGATGTAGAATTGCCGGGGCCAGCTCAGTCTTACCCGGACAATCGCCGCCGATGGCGTTGATATGCACACCAGCCCCAACCATGTTATCGGTCAGGATGGTGGCATATTGTTTGTCGGCGGTGCAGGTGGTGATGATCTGCGCCCCTTCCATCGCGCCCTCGGCATTGTCGCATTGCACCACGTTGATCCCCATGCCGCTCAGGTTGCGGGCGGCTTTTTCGGTGGCGGCAGGGTCAATATCATAAAGCCGCACGGATTTGAGGCCGCAAACGGCCTTCATCGCCATGGTCTGAAACTCCGATTGCGCGCCATTGCCGATCATCGCCATGGTATCGGCCCCGCGTGGCATGAGGTGCTTGGCCACCATCGCCGAGGTGGCGGCGGTGCGCATCGCCGTGAGCATGGTCATTTCCGATAACAGCACCGGATAGCCATTGCCGACATTGGCCAGCAGGCCAAAAGCGGTGACGGTTTGCAGGCCCTTCTTGGTATTGCTGGGGTGGCCGTTGACATATTTGAAGCCGTAAACTTCGCCATCCGAGGTGGGCATCAGCTCAATCACGCCCTCAGCGGAATGCGACGCCACGCGCGGGGTTTTGTCAAACAGCTCCCACCGTTTGAAATCGGCCTCGATATAATCGGCAAGGCCGCGCAGCATCGGCTCGATACCCACATGGTGGATCAACTGCATCATGTGATCGACGGAAACAAACGGCACCAGCGCCTTGTGGGAGGGGGAAAGATTGGTCATCGGTATGTTTCCTTTAGTTATAGGCGCGGGTCGGGCGGTCAAACACCCGGCGGCCAAAGGCCGAGGCGGTCAGATCAACCATCACCTGTGCGGTGCGGCCGCGCTCATCTAAAAACGGGTTCAGCTCAACCAGATCAAGCGAGGTCATGAGGCCGCTGTCATGCAGCATTTCCATCACCAGATGGGCCTCGCGCATGGTGGCCCCGCCGGGCACGGTGGTGCCGACGGCAGGGGCAAATGAAGGATCAAGGAAATCCACATCCAGCGACACATGCAGCATACCGTTTGCCCGCGCGACCCGTGTCAGAAAGGCGGCAAGAGGCTTGGCAATGCCGGTCTCATCTATTTCGCGCATGTCATGGCAGTGGATTTGGGTCTGCTGCAACATCTCACGTTCGGCCCGGTCGACCGAGCGCAGCCCCAGCAGGCAGATATTTTCCTGCGGCACCGGGTTTTTGACCTGTGGAAAGCCGTCAAACCCCTCGCGCCCGGCAAGATAGCCCACCGGCGTGCCGTGCAGATTGCCCGAGGCGGTGCTGTGCGGCGTGTGATAATCGCTATGGGCATCAAGCCAGAGCACAAATTGCGGCCGGTTGAGGCTGGCGGCGTAATTGGCCACGCCGGTGACCGAACCCAGTGACAGGCTGTGATCGCCGCCCAGAAAGATCGGCAGGCCGGTGTGCATCGCCTGTTCGGCGGCTTGGGCCAGGGTGAGGGTCCAGCCGATTGTTTCAGCGGGCGCATAGAGATGGCCGGGGGTCTCTTTCGGTGGGTTCACTTTTGCCGGGGTCAGGTTGCCCCGGTCGCTAAGGCTGTGGCCCAGATCGACAAGCGCCTCAGACAGACCGGCAACTCGGATGGCATCCGGCCCCATCAGGCAGCCCCGGCGCTTTTTGCCGCTATCCACCGGCGCGCCGATTAGAATACAGGTTTTTTGGGTCATGGTGAGCCTCATGAAGAATGGTTTCTCTATCATTTCTCCGAAATGAGGGGGTGAACAGCGGGCAATCTGTGCTATTTGTGGGGTATATATCCGATTCGGGCGTTAAGGATTTCAAAATGGATGATACAGATCAGCGATTGATTTCCGCCTTGCGCCATGATGCTCGGGCCTCATTTTCTGATCTTGCGCTGGATTTGGGGGTGTCGCGCACCACCGTGCGGGCGCGGATTGAGCGGCTGCGCAATTCCGGCGTGATTGTCGGGTTTACGGTGGTTCTCAAGGGGGATGCGGCGCGCGATCCGGTGCGCGGGCTGATGATGCTGGGGATTGAGGGGCGCGGCACCGAGCGGATTATCCGGCAGTTGAATGGCCTGTCAGCGGTGCGTGAGTGCCACACCACCAATGGCCGCTGGGATGTGATTGTTGAGATTGGCACCACAACGCTGGAAGAGCTGGACGCAATTCTGGCGCAGATACGGCGGTTTGATGGGGTGGCTAATTCCGAGACCAGCCTTTTGTTGAGCACAAGAAAATCAGCGTCGTAGCGGGCTGATGAGCGGCTATCTGGCCCGCGCTGCAAGCAGCCACAGGCCAACAATCGCTAGGGAGGCAAGCGCATTCCAACTGGCCATCGACAGGGTGAACATCTCCCATGACACCTGATCACAAAGGACCAGCGGCGCATTATTGATCTGTTCCATCAGATCTTGGGTGCTAAGCCCGGAAGTGCTTGAGGATGTGCACGATGTTGGGCCTTCCCACCAGCCGCGCTCAACGCCCGTGTGATAGACGCCAATCAAAGCCGTGCTCAGGGCTGCAAGCCCCCCCAGAAGCGGCAAAATCCTGCCCGGCAACCAGAACGCCATGACACCGATAATAATCGCAATAACATGCGGATAGCGTTGCCACATGCACAGTTTGCACGGGGCCATGCCGCCAATATACTGAAACCCCAGCGCACCCAGCATCAGCGCCGCCGAGCCGCCCGCCGCCAGCAGGATCAACATTTGTTGTTTGCTTAAAGTCATAGAAACCTCATTAGATAAAAACCGCCAAACAGCAGGACGACAAAAAGAATGCTCATCATTCCCAGCCGTTTTTCAATGAAATCACGAATCGGCGCGCCAAATTTCCACAGCAATCCCGCCAGAATGAAAAACCGCAACCCCCGGGCCAGAATTGAGGTGGCAATGAAGGTGCCAAGCGGCATCCCCGTCCAGCCCGACATGATGGTGATCACCTTATAGGGAAACGGGGTTACTCCGGCTGTCAGCACCGCCCAGAAGCCAAGATCGTTAAATTTTGCACTGAATTCCGCCATGGCACCGGCTTTGCCCAGAGAGGCCAGAATCGGCTGGCCAATCTGTTCAAAGGCCAGCGCCCCGATGGCATAGCCCAGCAGGCCGCCAATCACCGACGCCACCAGCGCGACGGTTGCAATCAACCAGGCCCGATTTGGCCGGGCGATGATCATCGGGATGATCAGCACATCCGGCGGTATCGGAAAGACTGAGCTTTCCACAAACGCCACCACCGCAAGCAGCCACAGGGCACGCGGATGGTCGGCCAGGGCAATGGTTCGGTTATAAAGACGTCTGAGCATATGCGGTTTACCTGTCGGGTGCGATTTTCTCAGACCATGCCGGGATGGGCAGGTCAAGCCCCGCCTTTGCCACATCAAAAAACCTTGTCAGGGCACTGGACGCGGGGCTTAGGTTTCGCTAGAAGCTAGCCTCCGTGCCCAAGTGGCGGAATGGTAGACGCAGGGGATTCAAAATCCCCCGGTAGCAATACCTTGAGAGTTCGAGTCTCTCCTTGGGCACCATTTCTTTTATCTCACGCCCCAAAGGGGCTCCGATGGGGCGGGCTGACCGCCCGGCGCACGGTCGTGCGCTTGGGTGCTTTGCGTTTGAAGTATGTCTGTTTGGGTGCACCATTTTCTATCTCACGGCTATTTCTCGCGTTGCTCGGGCCTGCCACGGCGCGGGCGAAAACCCGGCGGCACTTGTGCCGCTTATGAGAGTGTTTGAGGTTTCTCTGCCCCGCTACGCCAGCGCGCCATGGTCGCGCGGGCGGCACCGACCAGCATCAGCACATCCACCCCCACGGCCAGAAACTGTGCGCCCCAGTCACGATATTCCTGCGCCACATCAGGGTCCACCGCCAGAATGCCCGCCGCCTTGTCCGAGGCAGCAATCCGCGCCAGCGCATCGCGGATCACCTCGCGTACCGGTTGTGCCTGACTGTCGCCGGAATGGCCCATATCGGCGGCCAGATCCGACGGGCCGATGAAAACGCCGTCAACGCCTTCGACCTTCAGGATGTCATCCAAGGCGTCGATGCCCGCGCGGGTTTCCACCTGCACCAGCAGGCACATCTGATCATTGGCGGTACTGATATAATCGGCAATATCCGAAAACCGCGACGCCCGCGCCAGCGCCGCGCCCGAGCCGCGAATACCCGCAGGCGGATAGCGCATCGCCCTTACCAGATCACGGGCCTGAGCCGCACTTTCCACCAGCGGAATAAGCAATGTCTGCGCGCCGGCGTCCAGCACCTGTTTGATCAGCCATGCCTCACCCATCGGCAGCCGCACCACCGGGTGGGAATGCTTGCCCTCCAGCACCTGAAGCTGTGCCATGATGGAGCGAATATCATTCGGCGCGTGCTCGCCATCAATCACCAGCCAGTCAAACCCGGCGGTGGCCAGAATTTCAGTGGCATAGGCATCGGCAAACCCGGCCCAACAGCCATATTGCATCTTGCCCTTGGCGAGGGCGGATTTGAATTTGTTGAGGGGGGCTGGCATGGTCGGGTTCCTTCAATCAACACGGTTGTTGCTATGGTCCATAGTCTGTTGAGTATCACCATACCACACGCAAGCGAGTCAAATATTGCAGCACTCAAAAGGGCCTGTAGCATGGCAATCAATCTGATGTGGTGATATGCAAAACCAAACCACAAACAGGCCATTTGCGCCAATCGGGGACGCCATGACTCTTACGCATAACAAAGACAGCGCCATCGCTTTTTATGACCTGATGTTCAACCAATGTCAGCCGCGCAAAGCGATCGAGACCTATGTGGGCGATCACTATATTCAGCACAATCCGGAAGTGGCCGATGGTAAGGATGCCTTCATTGCCTATTTTGAGAAAATGGCGCGGGACTATCCCGGCAAAAAGGTGGTGTTTAAACGCGCTTTTGCCGATGGAGATCACGTTATCCTGCATTGCCACCAACAATGGCCGGGCTTGGCTGATTACGCCGGCATTGATATTTTTCGCTTTGATACCAGCGGTAAAATTGTTGAGCATTGGGACGTCTTGCAAACCGTACCAGCGCAGGCGAAAAATGATAATACGATGTTCTGAGGCGCTCTAGGTTAACAGTTACAGTCGCATTCTTGCATCCGGTGTATATCCGGGCCGCTCTGGCCTTGTAGGGTGAACTGATATTTCTGGACAGACGCAATGCAATGTGCTCCACATATCCCCCATGAGAAAAACGTCTTCGGCCCCGTGGTTCCTGACCACTATGGTAATCCTCATGGCGGTGATCACCCTGCTGGTGATGGGCCGCGAGCCGTGGTGTGCCTGTGGCTATATTGATCTGTGGGGCACGATCAACACCTCTGAAGGCTCGCAACAACTGTTTGACTGGTACACGCCCAGCCACCTGCTGCACGGGTTTATCTTCTTTGCCCTCCTGTGGCTTGTCGCGCGCCGGGTGCCGATTGGCTGGCGGCTGCTGATTGCCACAGTGATCGAGGCGGCCTGGGAAATATCCGAGAACTCCCCAGCGGTGATCGAGCGCTACCGCGCGGTGACGATCTCGTTGGATTACTACGGCGATTCTGTGCTGAATTCGCTGTCGGATATGCTGACCATGGTGTTGGGGTTCATGCTGGCGCGGGTGTTGCCGGTGTGGCTGAGCGTCGCCATCGTGATTGGGTTTGAGGCGCTGACATTTATCATCATCCGCGATGGCCTGACGCTGAATGTGATCATGCTTTTATGGCCGCTCGATCTGATCCGCGACTGGCAGGCGGCTTTGTGAGACGGGGCCGGTGAACGATCACGCCAAAGGCCTTCTGATCACCATGTTTGGCGTGCTCTTTATCGTGCCCGACGCGCTTTTTGTGCGCCTGATTGCCGCCGACCCGATCACAACGGCCTTTTGGCGCAGTTTAACTTCGGGCAGTATTATCCTTCTGCTGATCCTCACCATACAGGGGCCAAAGGGCTTTCGCGCAGTGCTGCAAACCGGCTGGCCGGGGGCTGTCTATATCGGGTTGATGGGCACAACCGCGCCGGGTTTTGTGCTGGCGGTGACCCTGACAAGCGTGGCCAATGTGGTGTTCATCTTTGCCTCAATCCCGCTCTTTGCCGCGCTTTTCAGCCGGGTCTTCCTTGGCGAGCCAATCAACCGCCGTATCCTGTGGACCATGGCCGCGGTATTGCCGGGCCTTGGCCTTATCGCCTATGGCTCGGGCCGCTCCACCATCGCCTCGTGGCAGGGCGATCTGATGGCGCTTTATGTCTCCATTGCCTATGCGGCGGCGCTGACAATGGTGCGCAAACTCAAGGCCACGCCAATGATCCCGGCGATTCCCTTCGCCTATATCGGCGCGGCGCTTGTGCTATTGCCATGGGCCACGCCACTGAGCGCGTTTGAAACCCAATACCCGCTCTATATCGGCCATGGCAGCTTCATCGCCATCGCCACCTGCCTTCTCACCCTCGGCCCGCGCTACATCAGCTCAGCCGAAGTGACCTTGCTGATTTTACTCGAATCCGTCCTCGCCCCGCTCCTTGTCTGGGCGATCATCGGCGAATACCCTGGCATCTGGGCCTTAACCGGCGGCGCAATGGTCATCAGCGCGGTATTCGTCTCCAACGTGATCGCGTTAAGACACCGCTCCTGAGCCTTTCATTTTTCTATAAATACTCAATAATACCCCGCCCACATCAGCGGCCCGCTCGGTTATAAAAACGCCATCTAAACCAGCTTACTACCGCAATCGCGGAAAAACTGCCGCACCTCATCTGTCAGCAACCCCACACCGCTGGCATTTTGTGGCAGGCCAAAGCCGCCCCCGGTATTGATCTCAATGATCACCGGCCCCTCATCGGTTAGCGCAATATCATATGATTGATACCGCACCGGTGCAAAAAGCTTTGCCGAGAAGGTGGCAATCTCCAGCAATTTATCCCAATGCGGCAGTTTCATCCCGATTATATCAGCCCCGGTTTCGGGGTGGGTGTCATTTGAAATAAGGTCCGGCCCGTCACTGGTGATGATGTTCTGGATCTCGCCATTTGTCGGGTCCAGATTGCAGCAGGCATTGCCGGACCTCCAGAAAAACGCATCGGCAATATTGCCGCCGCCGGGGATGCTGAAGGCGGCAAACGGGAACCGCACATCATTCTCCCGCACCAGCGTGACCAGCCTGACGGTGGCGGTGGCACAGCAGAAATCATCAATCATAGAATGGTTTTGCACCACGCGCTGCAACACATAAGAGGTGTCACCGATCACCGTTTTCAGAAAATCCTCATAGGTTACCGAGTCCATGCTTTTCAAATGGATATGGGTCTCGTCGGCGCCGCTGATATGGATGACGCCAAAACTGCCAATGCCGCGCAGAGCCTTGCCAAACAGCGGCAGGTTTCCGTCTTTTGTCAAAAACGCACGCAGTTCATCAGGGGTGGCAAGCTTTGGTGTGTCGCCAAAAATGCGAATGGTCCGGTCGATCACCGCCACGGTTGTGGGCACCGGCAGGCCATGAGCGCGCAAAATGGTATCGGCCAGAAATTTATCTTCCGTCGCCGCATCCCAGGTTCTGTCACAGCTATCCGAGGTCAGCGGCCAATGCACGGCAGTTGAGATGAAGCGCTCTTTTTCTTCTTGGCTGAAACGGTCGTCATAAACCTGCCAAGTCACATATTCCAGCAAGCTGAGCTTGCCTTTCCCCCGGCGCAGCCGCCACCAATCCCGGGTGATCTTGCCGACGGATTTACCACTTTTCCGGCTCGCGTGCACCAATAGCTGTGCGTCGGTCATCTTGTTTCTGTCGGTATTCAACTGGGTTTCAAAATCTTCAGTAGCCTTGCTCATGGCATCCCCGCCTTACTGGAATCATCTGCCCATCATTATCAGAATAAATAACCGGCTGTCACAACCGGTTTTCCCGTGCCCGCGACGGCGCGGCCAATGCTCAGAAATCCGCCGCCACACCGGGCAGTCTCAAAGCCCGGATCAGCGCGCGCAGCTCCTGCCGGGCGGCGATGTTGGACACGCTCAACCGGGTGATGCCCACATCCCTCAGGTCCAGCAATGTCAGGCCCTTTGGAAACAGCTCGCGGAAAATCACCCGCTCACTAAATCCCGGGGCCACGCGAAACCCGATGCGCTTGGCCAATGCCTCAAGCGCCGCGCCCATCTTTTGCTTGTTGCGCATCTGCTGCGTCCCCAGCCGGTTGCGCACCACGATCCAGTCAATCGGGCGCTGTCCCGCCGCCGCCCGCCGCTGTCGCGCGCCCCAGACCATTTCGGAATAGACCGACGGGCCAAGGATTTTAACGCCATCCCCGTCAATCCGCGCCAGCAGATCAAAATCAATAAAACTGTCATTGAGCGGCGTGATCAGCGTGTCGGCCATGCTATGGGCCGCCTGAGAAAGCCCGGTATGCGCGCCGGGGCAATCCATCACGATAAAATCCAAATCCGGGGCAATTGCCGCCACCGCGCCCTGAAGCAGCAGGGCCGAGCTTTGTTCATCGGCATTGGGTGGCACAGCGGGCAAGTCGGCAAAAACCGCGCCGGGCAACGCTTGCCCGGTTTGTTGCAAAAATCGCCCGCGATTATCGCCGTAGCGGCGAAAGCTTTGCTGCCGCAGATCAAGATCAAACGCGCCAACCCGGTGGCCCAACCGCGCCAGCGCCGTGGCCACATGCATCGACACGGTGGATTTACCCGCGCCGCCCTTTTCATTGCCGACAACTATTATATGCGCCATCTGCCGCCCCCGATTGATCCCGCATGTATCCCCTGCGGTTTTCTGCCTCATACGGCGGGCAGGCTGCAATGGCAAACAGCGATTTGAGGCCCGCCACATAAACCGCGCCTTTGTAAAACACCCAAGGGGGTGATCTATGGAAATAGCCGTGGGGCGTGGGGTGCGTGCTTGTTCATGAGGGGCCTAATTATGCGACGCATTTTGCAAATCCAACGCCTGGCTTTGCGTCGCCTCACGCGCCTTCATACTGGTATTCACCTGCATCAGCCCCCAGGCCACCGGGATGGCCGCCAGCCCGCCAAGGGCAAAGACCAATGGCTCGGCCCCGAAGGTCTCAAACGCTTGCGTATAGGCGTGAATCGCGGCAAATGTCAGCGCCGCATTCAGCGGCCCCCGGCGGATATTTATCGCGGCCCACAGCACCACCGCCGCCAGCACCAGCGCCCATATGATTGAAAATACCCCGGCTGAAATGGTGAAGGCACTGGCACGGAACGCCTCGTAAGCCGCATTATAAGCCTCATAATCGGCATAATCACTGCGGCTGTAGCGCGAGATGCCCCAAAGCGTATCGCCGGGCGTGTCGCCCCACAGGCTGCCCACCAGAAAGCACAGGTTCAACACCACAAAGGCCAGCATCATCAACACCCCGAAATGCCGCGCAATACGCGGCGCAAACCGGGCGCTGGCCCACAGGCAAAGGGCAATAATCGCCGCCATTTGCAGGATCGAAAGCGCCGGTTCGGGCGAATAAAACACATAAGCCGCATGGAAATAACCGGTTGAGGTATCCAGCATCTGCGCCAAAGGCACAATCGCCAGCGCCGAGATCAGCCGCACATCCACCAGCATCCCCAGCGCAAAAATCAGCGCCGCACTATAGCCATAGGCAAGGGTCGCGCCCAACCCGCTTGGCTCAAACATGATCAGCCCCGCAAGGTGCACCGCGCCGCCCATCAGCGCAATCGACCCGGTGAGAAACTGCAACCCCTCACCGCCGCGCTGGTAGGCATATGCGGCCGCCGCCGTCACCGCGCCGCCGGTCAAAAACAGATAAATCGCCGCGCCGTCCTCTAGCCGCTTCACCAGCTCAATACTGGCCCCTCCCAGCAGCATCCCCGCGCCAATCAGCGCCGAGGCATTGCCAAATATGCGGTATTTCTCATTGCCCCGTCGCAGCACCAACGCGCCCGCAATCAGCGCCAAAAGCCCGGCAATCGCCACCGGCACCGGCTCGGCCAGCCAGAAAATCAGCCCCAGCGTGGCGGTAATGATCCCGCCCACCAACAGCGCGTTGATCGCCAGCGTCATCATTGTCTCACGCGAGCGCGCCTGAATTTCAGACGCCTGATCCTCGGACAAAACCCCATCGCGCACCAACTGATCGGTATTGGCCAGATATTCCATACTGCACTCCCCCTTTGAACAACGTTCATAATTATATAATCACCTTTGAACGATGTTCAAGGTATTTTCTTGCCGGTAAAATTCCAACCGGGGCAGGGGTAAGCTGCCAAATTTGACATAGATTTACCAGCCATTGCGTCATGCCCCCCTTGCGGGCGGCGCAGATTAGGACTAGTCCAAACCCCGAAATTTCAACCATCCGGAGAACAATCCAATGGCCAGACCAAAGATCGCGCTAATCGGCGCAGGACAGATCGGTGGCACCCTTGCCCATCTCGCAGCAATGAAAGAACTTGGCGATGTTGTCATGTTTGACATCGCTGAAGGCATCCCCGAAGGCAAGGCGCTTGATATTGCCGAGGCTGGCCCTGCGGCCAAGTTTGACGCCGCCATGTCGGGCACGCAATCTTATGCCGATATTTCCGGGGCGGATGTGTGTATCGTCACCGCTGGCGTCGCCCGCAAACCGGGGATGAGCCGCGATGATTTGCTGGGCATCAACCTCAAAGTAATGAAATCCGTGGGCGAGGGCATCCGCGATCACGCGCCGAACGCCTTTGTGATCTGCATCACCAACCCGCTGGATGCGATGGTCTGGGCCTTGCGCGAATTTTCCGGCCTGCCGCATGAAAAAGTTTGTGGCATGGCGGGGGTTCTGGACAGCGCCCGCTTTCGGCATTTCCTGAGCCAGGAATTTGGCGTCTCGATGCGCGACGTCACGGCGTTTGTTCTGGGGGGCCACGGCGATACCATGGTGCCGCTCGCGCGCTATTCCACCGTTGCGGGCATCCCCCTGCCGGATCTGGTTAAAATGGGGTGGACCACGCAGGATAAGCTGGATGCTATCGTACAGCGCACCCGCGATGGCGGCGCAGAAATCGTTGGCCTTTTGAAAACCGGCTCGGCGTTTTATGCCCCCGCTACCAGCGCCATTGAAATGGCCGAGGCCTATCTCAAAGATCAAAAACGTGTGCTGCCTTGTGCCGCTTATGTGGACGGCGCTTACGGCCTTAACGGTTTTTATGTCGGCGTGCCCACGGTGATCGGTGCCGGCGGGATTGAGCGGGTTGTGGCCATTTCGATGAACAAGGATGAGCAGGCGATGTTTGACAGCTCGGTCAAGGCGGTCAAAGGGCTGGTTGAGGCCTGCAAGGGGATCGACAGCTCGTTGAAATAGGGCTGCTTGCCCCCCCCCAAGGCGCGGCCCGCAGGGCCGCGCCCCCCCGGGCGACGCGCGCAAGGCGCGGCGCAACACCTTAACCAGTCTTAAAACGTTTCGAATTTAAGTTGAGACACAGCTTAAACTCGAAACGCTTTAAATATCGTGCCCCGGAGCCTTTTTAGACGGCGCTTTATAGGGGCGTGTCACATCCTTCAACGACACCTCAAGCGCTTCAACCTCAAGCCGGATCACCCCGTCCCCGGCTAATGTCAGTTCAACCTGACCCGCCCCATCTTCCCCGGCATGAAACGTCATATCCAGTAGCGACAGGATCATATCCTTGTCCGTCCGGTCAATGCCCTGACTGGCAATGCCCAGCACATTATCCACCACCAAAAGCGATTGCACCCGCTCAGGCCCGTGGCGGGTGCGCCCCTCATCCTCCCAGCGAAACCGGTTGATCAGCATGGCAAACCGGCGGTCCTGCGCGCGCCATGTCATCTCGGACATCGGCAAAACCGCATCCTGAACCAGCGCCGCGATCACTTGCAGATCATCCACGTCCAGCGCCCCAAGGTTCAGCGGCGCCTCATTTCCCTCTTCAAATGTTGCGTCTTCGGTCATTGCCCTGATACCCGTTCAATTTTCGCGCCAACGCTTTGCAGCTTGCGCACCACATGTTCATAACCGCGGTCAAGATGATAGACCCGGCTTACAATCGTCTCGCCCTCTGCTGCCAGCCCGGCAAGGATCAGCGACACCGACGCGCGTAAATCCGTGGCCATCACCGGCGCGCCCTTCAGGCGTTCCACCCCGCGCACCGTGGCGGTGCCGCCCTGCACATCAATATCCGCGCCCATCCGCATCAGCTCGGGCGCGTGCATGAAACGGTTCTCAAATATCCGCTCCTCCAGCACGCTGGTGCCCTCAGCGGTACACATCAGCGCCATCATCTGCGCCTGCAAATCGGTGGGAAAGCCGGGGAAGGGCGCGGTGATCACATCCACCGCCCTTACCGGTCCACCATTGCGCGTCACTTTAAGGCCGCGTTTGGTCTCAGACACCTCAATCCCGGCGGCATGTAATTTTTCGCAAAACGCCCCCACCAGATCAATCCGGCCGCCAAGGCATTCCACCTCACCGCCGCAAATGGCCGGGGCCAGCATATAAGTGCCCAGCTCAATCCGGTCGGTGACAACCGGATGCGTCGCGCCGTGCAGGCGCTCAACCCCCTGAATGGTGATTGTGCTGGTGCCTTCGCCCTCAATCTGCGCCCCCATCCGGCGCAGGCAAACCGCCAGATCAACGATCTCAGGCTCGCGCGCGGCATTGTTGAGAACGGTTGTGCCCTTGGCCAGTGTCGCCGCCATCAAGGCGTTTTCCGTGGCCCCGACCGTTACAAACGGAAAATCCACAATCCCGCCCTTCAGCCCGCCGGGCGCGCGGGCGTGCACATAGCCCTCTTTCAGTTCAAGCTCGGCACCCATCGCCTCTAGCGCCTTCAAATGCAGATCAACCGGCCGCGCCCCGATGGCGCAACCACCGGGCAATGAGACCACCGCATGACCATGGCGCGCCAGCATCGGCCCCAGCACCAAAATCGACGCCCGCATTTTGCGCACGATGTCATAATCGGCCACATGATTGTCCAGCGCATGAGACGACATTGCCAGCACCTGACCATCCTGAAGGCTGGTCACCTCGGCCCCAAGCGAGACCAGCAATTCAGACATGGTCTTAATATCCGACAGGCGCGGCGCATTGGTCAGGGTCAGCGGCTCTTCGCTGAGCAAAGTGGCCGGCATCAGCGTGAGACAGGCATTTTTCGCGCCCGCAATGGGGATTTCCCCCTTCAGAGGGCCACCGCCGGTGACAATAATTGAATCCATTGCTTACCCTTTTTCCTTGTCCTGCCCACCGGCATTGGCATTGCGCGCCTTTGCCTGTGCCTTACGCTTTGCCAGATTGGCCTTCAACGCCTGTTTCAGCCGATCTTCGCGCGTGTCACCTGTTTTATCCGGCTTTTGCCCGGCTGTTTTTTTATCCATGATCATTCTCTACATCAGGCGGCAATAAGGGTCCAGATAGCCCTTGCGCCACGCCACGATTGAGGCTAATCACCGCGCCACAAGCGTGCTGCAGTAGCTCAGTGGCAGAGCGCGTCCTTGGTAAGGACGAGGTCGGGAGTTCAATCCTCCCCTGCAGCACCATTTTCTGTCTCACAGCGCATAGCGCCTCCGACGTAATGGCCCGTACATGGCTGCGCCATGCACACCGGCGGGCCTGACCGCCCGAAGCGCGATCGCGCTTTTGGGTGCAAAAGCCAATGGTGCGTCTATAGCCACAGGTTTTTGTGGCAGGCCCAAAGAATTTTAAGTAAAATTCTTGCCAAAATTTTTTTGAAAAATTTTACGCGACGGCTGGCAAGAGGTTTTTCAATATACCCTTAGAACCAGCTTTGCACGCCGCGCGCAGCACCGGATACATCGCGGCCAAAGCCATCAACCGTGGCGCAGCCTGAGATCAGGGTTATCAGCGCGATTGCAATCAGCTTTTTCATGCGGTGCCTCGTTTATTCATCTGCTTCATACCACCAAACCGTAGGCAAAAAGCCGATGCCATCGCCGTAGATCGGTAGATTATCCTCAGGATACTTCAACTCTTTCACATGGGCAATACGCCCCACGGCATATTGATGAATTGGGATAACATATCGGCCACTGGTCAGTATGCGGTCAAGGGCGCGGGTGGCATTGATGAAATCCGAGCGGGTTTTAGCCTGAAGCATGGTTCGGATCATGGCCTCGGCGGCGGGCGAGTTCATTCCCATCAGGTTGCGGCTGCCGGGCTGATCCACACCATCCGAGCCCCAGTAAAACATCTGCTCATTGCCGGGGCTGAGCGACAGCGCGCGGCGAAAGAATGTCAGATCAAAATCATAGGTCTTTTCGCGCTCGCCGTACTGCGCCTTGTCGGTGGTTTCGATGCTCAGGGTGATGCCCAATCTTTCCAGCGCCCGCGCGTAGATGTCCATCATCGTCGTGGCCTGAGAGATCAGCCCGTCTTGTTTAAGCAAGACCGTCAGTTCAAGCGGGTCGCCACCGGCGTTTTTCAGCACCCCGTCCTGCACGCGCCAGCCCGCCTCATTCAACAGTTTCATGGCATGGCGGATATTGCGGCGGTTGCGTTTGCTGCCGTCGCTGACAGGCAGGGCATAGCCCTCTAGCGCGCCGGGCAGGAGTTGATCCTTATAAGGCTCCAGCAGGGCCGCCACGGCACCGGTGGCGGGGCCGTGGGCCATGCCCAGCTCAGAATTGGAAAAATACGAGGTGATGCGCGGTTGCCGCCCGCCCGTGAGAGTGTCGTTGATATATTCAAAGTTGAAGGCATAGATCAGCGCCTCGCGTACCCGCCAGTCATCCAGCGGCGGGTGCCGTGTGTTCATCACAAAACCGGTCATGCCCGAGGGTTTTTGATGTGGAATCTCGGATTTAACAATGTCGCCCCGGGTGACGGCGGGAAAATCATATTGGGTTTCCCATTTCTCGGCGTTGAATTCACGCAGATAACTGATGGCCCCGGCCTTGAACGCCTCGTTCAGCACCGTGGTATCACCGTAAAATTCAATGCGTATTTCATCAAAATTATCGGTGCCCCGGCGCAGCGGCAGATCAGCGCCCCAGTATTCAGGGTTGCGCCGCAGCACCACATTGCGGTTGATCTCATAGCTGTCGATCACATAAGGGCCGGAACCCAGCGGGATGTCAGTGCCGGCCGCTTCGGCAAAATCCTTGCCCTCCCATTGCGATTTTTTCAGGATCGGACGCAGGCCGATGATAAGCGCCAGCTCGCGGTCTTCGGTGTTGAAACTGATGCGGACGCTGCGTGGGCCGGTGGCCTCAATCTTGTCCACCTTGCTCCAGACACCGCGATAACGCGGGTGGCCTATGGTGCCGAGGGTCTTGTAAGACCAGATGACATCCTCGATCGTGACCGGGCTGCCATCGGAAAATTTTGCCTCGGGGCGCAGGGTGAATTCGACCCATTCGCGGTTTGGTCCGGTTCGGACCGATTCGGCCAATAGGCCGTAAAGCGTGAACGGCTCGTCCCAGGATCGGCCCATCAGCGCCTCGTGGGTGAAAAATTTCAGTTGCCACGGCACACTGCCTTTGAGGATGAAGGGATTGAGCGAATCGTACCCGCCGACATTGCCGGTCACAACGCGGCCGCCTTTGGGGGCATCAGGGTTGGCATAAGGGAGAGACACAAAATCCTGTGGTAGGGCGGGATCGCCATACATAGCTATGCCATGCGGCCCATCGGCAAAGGCGGGCAGGATGTTGAAGACCAGCGCCAGACCCAATAAAAACGGGCGTATGATCTGATAAATGTGAAGGGTCATATTCCGGCCAATCCTAACAAAATTCATCTGTCTTACCAATGATTTCTAGTGAGGCATTTCAACCTTTTCAAACTTTTAGCTTGGATGACGGCGCGCGATTGCTTATAAAGGGCTTACTGCTCGATAGGTTTCTTGCCTGTATGAAACCTGCCTCAATAACTTAACGCCCGCTTCGTGCGGGCGTTTTTTTTGGGCGACTATTCCGAGTATATTTCGTGGGTTTTATATCAAGCTGAGCCATTGCGCTATGGTCAGAATATACAGCATGATAAGGCGATTCAATCAACAGGAGCATCGCCATGTCATACGCCGGGAAAACCGCCATCATCACCGGATCAACCTCGGGTATCGGGCTGGGCATCGCGCGCTCAATGGCCAAGGCCGGGGTGAATGTGGTGCTGAATTCGTTCACCGATTCGCTGGAGGATCATGCGCTGGCCGAGGCCATGGCCGCAGAATTTGGCGTTGAGGTGCGTTATAGCCGGGCGGATATGTCGGACCCCACGCAATGCCGGGCGCTGATTGAAGGCGCCGGGCGCTGTGACATTTTGGTGAATAATGCGGGGATTCAGCATGTCGCCCCGATTGATCAGTTTCCGGTTGAAAAATGGGATGCGATAATCGCCATCAATATGTCGTCGGCGTTCCACACCACCGCCGCCGCCTTGCCCAAGATGCGCGCGGCGGGTTGGGGCAGGGTGGTGAATATCGCTTCGGCCCATGGGCTGACGGCGTCGCCCTATAAAGCGGCCTATATTGCGGCCAAGCACGGGGTTGTGGGGCTGACAAAAACCATCGCTTTGGAAACCGCGCAGGAGGCGATTACCGCCAATGCGATCTGTCCCGGTTATGTGCTGACGCCGCTGGTTGAGGCGCAGATCCCCGCCACCATGAAGGAATACGGGATGGGGCGTGAAGAGGTGATCCGTGAGGTGATGTTGCAACGCCAGCCGTCGAAAGAATTTGCCACGGTTGAGCAAATCGGTGGCACAACGTTGTTTTTATGTTCCGATGCCGCCGAGCAAATCACCGGCACTACAATCAGCGTGGATGGGGGATGGACGGCGCTTTGAGGCGGCGCGCGCGTCAGCCCTGACCAGCTGCCTCGCTATTGTCGGGTTTATTCTGGCCATTGCCGTTTTCCTGCGGATAGACCAGCCCGGCCGAGATCACCAGTTTGGCGGCTTCTTCGACGCTCATATCAAGCTCGATCACGTCTTCTTTTGGCAAGAACAGCAAAAAGCCCGAGGTCGGGTTTGGGGTGGTGGGAAGGAAGATGCTCATCATCGGGCTGTCACCGCCAGAGCGGGTTGATATTTCACCCTTGGCGGAGGTTGAGATAAAGCCGATGGCCCAGATGCCCTTGCGCGGATATTCGATCAGGCAGGCCTTCTCAAAGCTGCGCTCGGATTGGGCAAAGACGGTTTCGGCAATCTGTTTGACGGCGGAATAGATCGTGCGCACCACTGGCATACGCTCAACCAAAGACTCGGCATAATCAATCATCGCCCGGCCAAGCAGCCCTTTGGCAATCCACCCCACAATGATGGTGAAGACCAAAAAGATGATCACCCCAACGCCGCGCAGGTTGATGCCGATATAGGTTTCAGGGTTGAAATCATAGGGCACAAACGGCAGCACGACGCCATCCACCCAGCCAATGAACGACCACATCAGCCAAAGGGTCAAAGCCACAGGCGCAATCACCACCAGCCCGGTCAGGAAGCTGGCGCGCAGGCTTGAAAACAGGCCTGATTTGCGCGGCGGCGGTGGATCTTCGTCGAAGGGTGTGTTCATTTTCCGGTCAGTTTATGAATTCAGAAGGCTATCTAAGCAAGATTCAGCGCGACGACAATGGGGCATTGGAATTTGGCCGCATTATACCGGTTATTTTCCTGATAATCAGGGTATCTGTTGCCTGAAGTAAAGCTGGGGTTGCGCGCCGTATAACAAGCAGCTATACGCGCGCCATTAAATCCGCAGGTAAGGGCGGGCTGACGGGGGAGAAATCCCCGTTCATGTCCACCGGTTGAAGCATCCCGCTTCTCATCCCTTACCGAGGCGAAAACCGGAAAAGGAAAACGGATATGGCTCTTCCCGAGTTCACAATGCGTCAGCTATTGGAAGCTGGCGTTCACTTTGGTCACCAAACGCAGCGCTGGAACCCCCGCATGGGTCAGTACATCTATGGCGCGCGCAATGGCATTCACATCTTTGATCTGACCCAGACCGTGCCGATGCTTGATGCGGCGCTTAATGCTGTGCGCGAAACCACCGCCAAGGGCGGTCGGGTTTTGTTTGTAGGCACCAAGCGGCAGGCGGCGACGCCGGTTGCGGAAGCGGCTGAAAAATGCGCGCAGTATTATATGAATCACCGCTGGCTGGGTGGCACCCTGACCAACTGGCAGACCATTTCAAAATCCATCACCCGTCTGAAACAGATTGATGAGGCGCTGGAAGAAGGTTCAGATGGCCTGACCAAGAAAGAGCGCTTGGGTGTTGAACGCGATCAGGGCAAATTGCAGGCCTCGCTTGGCGGTATCCGCGAAATGGGTGGTGTGCCGGATCTGGTGTTTGTCATCGACGTGCGCAAAGAGGCGCTGGCCGTGGCCGAAGCCAACAAGCTGGGTATTCCGGTTGTGGCTGTGGTTGATACCAACTGCCCGCCCGAAGGCATTGATTACATGATCCCGGGCAATGATGACGCGGCGCGGGCGATTGCGCTTTATTGTGATCTGGTGTCGCGCGCTGCACTTGACGGCATGTCGGCCCAAATGGGTGCCGCAGGGGTTGATATTGGGGCAATGGAAGAGGCTCCGATTGAAACCGTGGTGGAAGAAGTGGTTGTTGTAGAGGTGGCAGAAGAAGCGCCAGCCGTAGAAGCGCCAGCCGTAGAAGCGCCAGCAGAAGAAGCCAAGGCAGAAGAAGCCAAGGCAGAAGAAGCGCCAGCCGAGGAAGAAGCCAAGAAGCCCGCCAAGAAAACGGCGGCCAAAAAGGCACCAGCCAAGAAAACCGCCAAGGCCCCGGCCAAGAAAGCGGCAGCCAAGGACGAACCTGCAAAGGACGAACCTGCCAAGAAGGCTCCGGCCAAGAAGGCTGCGGCTAAAAAGGCTCCGGCCAAGAAAGCGGACGCCAAAAAGGCCGACGCCACCGAATAAGCTGGCGCTTATAACCTAAGATATGCGGGGTGCGGCAGGGTCTGCACCCCATGAGTTTTACGACCTTTATAAGGAGACCCAATGATGGCGATTACTGCTGCAATGGTGAAAGAACTGCGCGACAGCACGGGCGCAGGCATGATGGACGCGAAAAAAGCGCTGACCGAAAACGAGGGCGACATGGAAGCCGCCGTGGATTGGCTGCGCACCAAGGGCCTGGCCAAAGCTGCCAAGAAATCAGGCCGGACAGCCGCCGAAGGGCTGGTTGCGGTGAAGGTTGACGGCACTCGTGGTATCGCGATTGAGATCAACTCGGAAACCGACTTTGTCGCCAAAAACGCCGATTTTCAGGGCATGGTCGCGGCGGTTGCCGATGTGGCCATTGGCGCCGCAGATACCGAAGCGCTGGCCGCAACTGATATGGGCGGCAAAACCGTGGCAGAGACGATCACTGCCAAGGTGGCTACCATCGGCGAAAATATGTCACTGCGCCGGATGGCATCCGTTGAGGGCGATACGGTTGTGTCTTACGTTCACAACGCCGCCGCTGAGGGCATGGGCAAAATCGGCGTGCTTGTGGCGCTCAAGGGCGACGCGGGTTTTGGTAAGCAGATTGCGATGCATATTGCCGCTACTAATCCGGCGGCTTTGAATGAAGCCTCGCTTGATCCGGCTGTGGTTGAGAAGGAAAAGCAGGTTCAGATTGAGATCGCCCGCGAATCCGGCAAGCCCGAGCAGGTGATTGAGAAAATGATCATTGGCCGGATGAAAAAATTCATCGCCGAGGCCACCCTGATGGGGCAGGCCTTTGTGATGAACCCGGACCTGACGGTTGAGGCCGCCGCCAAAGAGGCTGGTGCCGAGATTACCGGTTTCGTGCGCCTCGAAGTGGGCGAAGGCATCGAAGTGATAAAAGAAGATTTTGCCGCCGAAGTGGCCAAGGCCGTTCAAGGCTAACCCTTTATATATATTGAGAAAAGGGCATCCACATGGGTGCCCTTTTTTATTTCCCAACAGATGTTTTACATCTCCCCCACGCCCGGCCGCATTTACAATTCCTGTGCCGGGGCCTCATGGTTGAAAGAGAGGCCCCGGCGCGGTAGCCGGGGCGCGGGGATAAGACAAAAAAGCGGTGTTCATACCTGTAGCACTTCAATACTATGGCGGTGATGACGCATACATGCCATGTTCAGGATACCAAAAATGACCCTAGACACCCCCAGCATTCGCCGCAAAGACGCCCCCGACCTGTCAGATTTTGATTGGCAGGACCCCTTCCGCCTGCATGATCAGCTCTCGGACGAAGAGCGCATGATCACCGACAGCGCCCGCGCCTATGCGGCTGAGAAACTGCAACCAAGGGTGATTGAGGCCTATGCCAATGAGGTGACCGACCCGGATATTTTTCGCGAAATGGGCGAGATGGGCCTCTTGGGCACCACCATCCCCGAGGAATATGGCGGGCTTGGTGCCGGCTATGTCAGCTATGGCCTTGTGGCGCGTGAGGTTGAGCGTGTTGACAGCGGCTATCGCTCGATGATGTCGGTGCAATCGTCGCTGGTGATGTATCCGATTTATGCTTACGGCAGCGAAGAACAGCGGCAAAAATACCTGCCGGGGCTGGCAACCGGCGCGCTGATCGGCTGCTTTGGCCTGACCGAGCCGGACGCGGGCAGTGACCCCGGCAGCCTCAAAACCCGGGCGGAAAAAATTGATGGCGGCTATCGCCTGACCGGCTCTAAAATGTGGATTTCCAACAGCCCGATTGCGGATGTATTTGTGATCTGGGCCAAATCCGACGCCCATGACGGCAAAATCCGTGGCTTTGTGCTTGAGAAAGGTCTGAAGGGCCTCAGCGCGCCGAAAATTGAGGGCAAGCTGAGCCTGCGCGCGTCCATCACCGGCGAGATCGTGATGCAGGGTGTGGAAGTGCCTGAAGACGCATTACTGCCGAATGTTCAAGGGCTTAAAGGCCCGTTTGGCTGTCTCAACCGGGCGCGCTATGGCATCGCATGGGGCGTGATGGGCGCGGCTGAGGCCTGCTGGCACGGCGCCCGGCAATACGGGCTGGACCGGCAGCAATTCAACCGGCCACTGGCGCAAACCCAGCTTTTTCAGAAAAAACTGGCGGATATGCAGACCGAAATCACCCTCGGCCTGCAAGCCGCACTTCGGGTGGGGCGGCTGATGGATGAGGCCAACGCGGCGCCTGAGATGATCAGCCTGATCAAACGCAATAATTGCGGCAAGGCCTTGGAAATTGCCCGTCATGCCCGCGATATGCATGGCGGCAATGGCATCGCTCAGGAATTTCAGGTGATCCGCCATATGATGAATCTGGAAACCGTTAACACCTATGAAGGCACCCATGATGTGCACGCGCTGATCCTTGGCCGGGCACAAACCGGGCTACAGGCGTTTTTCTAAACCCCCATGGTCGGACTTGGCAATCTCTGGCAGGAAACGGCCTGTGAACGGGTTGAAGCGCCGGTTTACCCCGGCGGAAAATCTGCTGATCTGGCGATTATCGGCGGTGGCTTTACCGGCTGTTCTGCGGCTTTGCGGGCGGCCGGGCAGGGGCTGAATGTAACCCTGCTTGAGGCTGAAACCATCGGCCATGGCGGTTCAGGTCGCAATGTTGGGCTGGTCAATGCCGGGCTTTGGCTGCCGCCGGATACGGTGTGCAACACCCTTGGCGATGGCCCCGGAGAGCGGCTCAATCAGGTGCTGGCGGGCGCGCCTGATTTGGTGCTTGAGCTGATTGAACAACACGGCATTCAATGTGAGGCCCGCCGCGCCGGCACCTTGAATTTAGCACATTCTGTCAAGGGGTTAGCCGGGCTAAAGGGCCGTCTGGCACAGATGCAAAAGCGCGGCGCGCCGGTGGCCTTGCTCAGCGCCGATGAGACCCGCGCCCGCACCGGCACGGCGGTTTTTCACGGCGCATTGCATGATCCCCGAGCGGGCACAATTCAGCCGCTTTCCTACGCCCGTGGTCTGGCCCGCGCGGCTGAAAAAGCCGGGGCAAGGCTCTATGAACACAGCCCGGCGATGTCGATTGAACATCGCGGCGGTGATTGGGTGATTAACACTCAAAATGGCCCCCTGACGGCAAAAATGCTGCTGCTGGCCAGCAATGCCTATCAACATGGCCCGGCTGATCTGCCGATGCCTGCGGTGACAATGGTGAATTATTTTCAACTCGCTACCGAGCCTTTGGACGCGGCGCAGGCGGCAAACATCCTGCCCGGCGGCGAGGGCTGTTGGGATAGTGCCATGATCATGACGTCGCTGCGCCGCGACACGGCGGGCCGGGTCATTCTGGGCGGCATTGGCGACGCCGATAGCCTGAACATTCAAACCAACTGGGCCGAGCGCAAACTGGCCCGCATTTTCCCGCATCTCAGGGATGCTAAAATCACCCATAGCTGGAGCGGGCGCATTTCCATGACAGCGGATCACCTGCCGCGCATCCTGCGGCTGGGGCCGCAAGGTTATGCGATTTTCGGCTATTCCGGGCGCGGCATCGGGCCGGGCACCCTGTTTGGCCGGGCCATGGCCGAGGCACTGAGTGGGGGGGATGAAACTAACCTGCCGATTGCCCCCGTGGCGGCGTATCACGAGGGCTTTTGTGGCCTGAAATCTGTTTTCTACGAGGCCGGCGTGCGGCTGGTGCATCTGGCATCCGTGAGGCGCTCGTAGGGTGGGAGAATCCCACCCCCCTGTCGTCTCATTCCACCGTCACAGATTTCGCCAGATTGCGCGGCTGATCGGCGTCGGTGCCTTTGGCAATGGCGGTGTGATAAGCCAAAAGTTGCGCCGGAAGGGCATAGAGAATTGGCGTAAGAATTGGATCAACTTCCGGCATTGTCAGATGCTGCCAGACGCCGTCTCCGGCCTGTTTTGCGCCTGCCGGATCCGAGATCAGCATGACCTTGCCACCGCGCGCCATGACCTCTTGCATGTTGGAGACGGTTTTGTCGAATAATCCGTCACGCGGGGCCATGACCACCACCGGCATCTTTTTGTCAATCAAGGCAATGGGCCCGTGCTTGAGTTCACCTGATGCGTAAGCTTCGGCATGTATATAACTGATTTCCTTAAGCTTTAAGGCCCCTTCTTGAGCCAGTGGATACATCAGGCCCCGGCCCAGAAACAATATGCTATCAGCCTCTGACAAGTGCCGGGCCGCATTTTGAAAATCCTTGTCCTGCGCCAGCACCAGATTGAGAATGGCCGGCAGGCCACGCAGGGCCGAAAGGGTATCGGCAAGCTGTTCACCGGTCATTTTACCGCAATCCCGGGCGGCCTTCAGGGCGATCAGCAACAGCACCGTCAATGTGCAGGTGAACGCCTTGGTCGAGGCCACGCCAATCTCGATCCCGGCATGGATCGGCAGGGCCAGATCGCTTTCACGCGCGACCGAGCTTTCAGACACATTGACAACGGATACGATCTTGGCCGCCTTGCCCTCGCAATAGCGCAGCGCTGCCAGCGTATCGGCGGTTTCGCCTGACTGGCTGACGAAAATTGCCAGAGTGCGCCCGCTGACCGGCGGCTCTCGATAGCGGAATTCCGAGGCGATATCGACCTCAACCGGTATCCCCGCCAACTGTTCAAACCAATATTTCGCCGTGAGACAGGCGATATAGGCGGAGCCGCAGGCCACCATGACGATGCGGTCAACCTCGGTAAAATCAAGGCCGCTATTGGGCAGGGTAATATCGCGACCGTCGGAAGACAGATAATGACCCAAGGCATCACTGATGACTGCAGGTTGCTCGGCGATTTCCTTGGCCATATAATGCTTATGCCCGGCCTTATCCACGCGGGTGCTGTCGATCTGAACCGTTTTGATTTCACGATTAGCAAGCTCGCCATTTGCATCGGTAATCTCAACGCCTTCACGGGTAACAATGGCGCAATCGCCTTCTTCCAGATAGGTGATGCGGTTGGTTAAAGTCGCCAGCGCGATGGCGTCTGATCCGACATACATCTCGCCCTCCCCATGGCCGATGGCCAGCGGGCTGCCTTTGCGAGCGGCAATCAGAAGATCGGCTTCCCCCTCAAACAAAAAACACAAGGCATAGGCCCCTTCCAGCCGGGCGATGGTTTTGGTAGCGGCAGCGCGCGGATTGTCGCCATTTGAGATATAATATTGAACTAAAAGAGCAATCGTTTCCGTATCCGTGTCGGTTTCATGGCCAATTCCATTTTCCGTCAGTTCAGCGCGTAAGTCGCGGTAATTTTCGATAATGCCATTATGCACAACCGCCACCCGCCCGGCACGATGGGGGTGGGCATTCGCGAGGTTCGGCGCGCCGTGGGTGGCCCAACGGGTGTGGCCAATGCCAGCCTTGCCCGCGAGCGGTTCATGCACCAGTAAATCCGAGAGATTAACCAACTTTCCAACCGCGCGGCGACGATCCAGATCGCTGCCATTTATGGTGGCAATCCCGGCGCTGTCATAGCCGCGATATTCCAGCCGTTTGAGGGCCTCCACCAGAATGGGGGCGGCTTCGTGATGGCCCAGAACACCTACAATTCCGCACATTATCCTGCTCCTTTATCGCGTTTAGCCTTTTTAGACTTTAACATTTCGAACAATTTACGCGCAAACCCGGGTTTGTTAACCTGCGGCGCACGCGCCACGGCCATGGCCCCCTCGGGCACATCTTTATTGATCACCGAGCCACTTGCGGTCATCGCCTCATCGCCCACGTTAACCGGCGCAATCAACATAGTGTTGGAGCCAATGAAAGCGCGCGCGCCGATCTCTGTGCGGTGCTTCATCACACCGTCATAATTACAGGTGATGGTGCCCGCGCCGATATTGCTGGCCGCACCCACAAAAGCATCACCAATATAGCTGAGGTGATTGATTTTAGCGCCCTCATCAATCACCGCGTTTTTGATTTCAACAAAATTGCCAACGCGGCTGTCTTCTGCCAGTTCCGCCCCCGGACGCAGGCGCGCAAACGGGCCAACAACGGCCCCGCGTGACACATGACAGCCCTCAAGATGCGAAAAAGCCCGGATATGCGCGCCGCTTTCAATGGTTACATCTGGGCCAAACACCACGTTTTGTTCAATCACAGCGTCGCGACCAATCACCGTATCATAGGCGAAAAACACCGTCTCAGGGGCGGGCATTGTGATGCCATCCGCCAGAGCCTGAGCGCGCGCATGATGCTGAAACGCCGCTTCGGCAGCGGCCAGATCAGCGCGCGAATTGATGCCCATCGTTTCGGCCTCATCGCACGATACCGCGGTGGCCGTAAGCCCGCGCGCCCGGGCGATGGCGATGATGTCGGTCAGGTAATATTCCCCGGCGGCATTGCTGCAATCAACCGCTGTGATCAGGTCAAACAACCTGCCGGAATTGGCCATGATGACGCCGGAGTTGCAAAAATCTATGCGGCGTTCATCCGCATCGGCATCTTTGAATTCCACAATCTTTTCAAGGCTTTCGCCCTGCATAACCAGACGGCCATAGCGGCCCGGATCATCCGCGGTGAAGCCCAAAACCACAATATCATGGGTCTTGCGGGCCTCTGCCATGCGGGCCAGTGTTTGCGGCTGAATAAACGGCGTGTCGCCATAAAGCACCACCGCATCGCCCTTGTGCCCGGCCAATGCCGGGGCGGCCTGCGCCACCGCGTGGGCGGTGCCAAGCTGCTCAATCTGTTGCACGATCTGGGCGGTCTCATCCTGGGCAAGGGCGGCCTTTGCCACCGCATCCTCCTTTTGGCCAACCACAATAACCGTGTGATCCGGCGCAAGAACCTGCCCCGCGCGCATCGCATGGACCAGCATCGGCGCATTGCCAATCTGGTGCAAAACCTTGGGGATGTCAGAGTTCATCCGGGTGCCTTGTCCGGCTGCAAGGATGATCAGGGCTGTGCTCATTTGGTTTTTCTCTTTGTAATCGGCTCGTGTCCGTTTTATCCGGTTGGGACGCGCGTGCAAGGCCGGGAATGCGTTATCTTTGGTTGGCTGGGGGCTGGTATACGCGATAACATGCCTATGGGGCAAAACGGAGTGCAGCGCAAATGCGGACGGCAAAGCAGACGGCAAAGCAGACGGTTAAACGGACTGATAAACGGACTGATAAACGGACTGTGGTTTTTGATCTTGACGGCACTCTGGCCGATACCAGTGGTGATCTAATTGCGGCGGCAAATAATTGTTTTCGCCAAATGGGCCTTGGCGATCAGCTTGATCCCATCGCCGATTCAGGCACGGCGTTTTTTGGTGCGCGGGCGATGTTGCGGCTGGGGCTTGAGCGGCGGGGGCGCGTCGATGAGCGGCAGGTGGATGCCTATTACCAGCCGTTTATTGAGGCTTACGGCGCCGCTATTGATGTGCATTCCTTCCTCTATCCCGGGGCGATGCAGGCGGTCAGACACCTAAGCGGCGCGGGCTATAACGTGGCCGTTTGCACCAACAAGCCCGAGCATCTGGCGCGATTGCTGCTGACCCGGCTGGGCGTGCTGGAGGATTTCGACAGCCTCACCGGGGCCGATACCTTGCCCGTGCGCAAACCGGACCCCGAGCATCTGTTTGAGACCGTGCGCTTGGCGGGGGGCGACCCGGCGCATTGCCTGCTGGTGGGCGACACGGTGACAGACCGCGAAACATCCCGCGCGGCCGGGGTGCCGTCTATTTTGGTGACATTCGGCCCCAATGCGGGCGCGGTTGTTGATTTGGCACCCGAGGCCACGATTGACCATTTTGACGAGCTGGCAGGCGTGGTGCAGCGGCTAATTGGCTGAAATACCCATGCCCCATTGACCTGACGCGCCAAGACCCGCAAAAACACCCCATGACCGATAACTTCAAAGGCAGTTTCACCCAGCAAGAGCCGATCCCCGATGAAGGCATTGCCGCCGCGCTTGAGGTGATGCGTCACGGGCGTTTGCACCGCTATAATCTGGCGGAGGGTGAGACCAGTGAGGCGGCGCTGCTGGAGCGGGAATTTGCCGCATATACCGGTGCTGCATTTGTCTTGGCGGTGGCCTCGGGCGGTTATGCCATGGCCACGGCGCTGCGCGCGGTTGGCGTGAAACCCGGCGAAAGGGTGCTGACCAATGCCTTTACCTTGGCCCCGGTGCCGGGGGCGATTGCCAGCGTTGGTGCGGTGCCGGTGTTTGTCGGCGTGACGGAAAGCCTGACGATTGACCTTGAAGATTTGCGCGCCAAAGCCGGTCAGGCCAACGTTTTGATGCTCAGCCATATGCGCGGGCATCTGTGTGATATGGACGCTTTGATGGCGGTTTGCGGCGCGGCGGGGGTGCGTGTGATCGAGGATTGCGCCCATACTTTGGGGGCCGCGTGGCGCAGCGTGCCCTCGGGGCGGCATGGGATAATCGGTTGTTATTCCACGCAAACTTATAAACACATGAATTCAGGCGAAGGCGGATTTATGGCCACTGATGATGAGGAGGTGATGGCGCGCGCGGTGATCCTGTCAGGCTCCTATATGCTCTATAATCGCCACGGCACGGTGCCGCCTGAAGAGGTGTTTGAGCGGGTGAAATACGACACCCCGAATATATCAGGCCGGATGGATAACCTGCGCGCGGCAATATTGCGGCCACAGTTGAGAGCCTTGCAGAGCCAATGCGCCGCCTGGAATGCGCGCTACCGTGTGGTTGAAGAGGGCC
This sequence comes from uncultured Roseovarius sp., assembly GCA_964655135.1. GTDB lineage: Bacteria > Pseudomonadota > Alphaproteobacteria > Rhodobacterales > Rhodobacteraceae > Roseovarius. The sequence continues at coordinate 36,402 of CAZZKL010000006.1, forward strand.
TGCGCGGCACGCCGGGCCTGCGCGTGGTGGACCGGCCACCTGAGGAAACCTATGTCGGCTCTTCCATTCAGTTTCTATTGCTGGATTGGAGCGACGCGGCGATTGCCAAGGTGCAGGAGCGCTGCCTGACGCGCGGGGTTGAGTTGAAATGGTTTGGCGGGGCCGCGCCCACGGGTTTTACCTCGCGCTATGACAGTTGGCGATATGCGCCAAGTGATGCCATGCCCAAAACCGACCGTATTCTTAAAGGCATTCTTGATATGCGTTTGCCCTTGACCTTCAGCCTTGAGGATTGCGCCTTGATTTCATCCATCATCCGGGCCGAGGTTGGAGCCGTCTTCCAATCCTAGACAGGTCACAAAAGTTTTCAAAAAACTTTTTCCAAATCTTTTTTTAAAAGATTTATGGTGTTCAAAACAACCAAAGACACCGCGAAACACCCGGCGGTCCGGGTGAAACAGTCGAGCACTGTCAACAGACCCTTGCACGCAAACAAAACGCCGGCCCGTTTATAGGGCCGGCGTTGGTTTTAAGGGTAAGTCCGCGATCTATTCAGCCGCTTCCTCGGCAAATACCTTTTGTAATCGCTCAGGCGACCGGGCCGCAGCCTCGTCGGCTTCGAACTCTTTCTTCTCGATCTTGAGCTGAATGACATGAAAGCCGATCCAGATTACAAGGCCGATGATGAAGAGAGCAAACTCTGATCCGACAAAGGGGTAAATTGGCCCGATTTGTGACAGATCAGCCCCAACCCAGGTTTCTATCGGTGTTGTAGACATGCTTCATTCCTCCTTATGTTAGCAGGCCAAGGCGTTTGGCCTCGGCTATATCGGCTTCAGACACCTCAATGGCATCCATCTCATCTGCGATCTCCTCGCTCAAATCCAAGCCGACAAGTTCAACCGCGACCGGCACCCGCAGCATTCCCATCTTCTTGAGAAGGCTTGAGACGATAAAGGCAGGCAGGAAGCCAAGGAAACCGAACATGATCAAGGCACCCGCTAACTGACCCCAAGGAGTGATCGGCGTCGCCGGATCATAATAACCCGCCGTTGCCGGATGACCCCAAAGCACAAAGCCTGCGATGACCACGCCGATGAAACCGGCATACCCATGCACCGCAACCGCGCCAACTGGATCGTCGATTTTGAACTTATTCTCGACCCAGAAATGCAGTTTATAGGCACAAAAGGCACCAATGCCACCAATGATCATCGCCTGTATCGGCTGGTAAAGGTCATTACCGGCAGAGGCTGTGATAATCCCGGCCAGACCAGCGGAATAGGTCCAGAACGCATCACCCTTGGACACGAGATAGCCCACGATCATACCGCCCGACAGTGACATCAGGAAGTTGAATGTTATGGCTGAAAGCGTGGTTGGCGTGAGGTAGATCGTTGTTGCCGTAAAGGTGCCAGGTGCGGCGCCAATGGCCTCTGAGGCGATGATCGGCACGTTACAGGCCACATAGAATCCCCAGAAACCGGCATAGATCAGGAACAGCCCGATCGAGACCAGCCACTTATTATGCGGATTGATGTTGCGCGGGGTGCCATCGGGGGCAAATTTGCCGATCCGGGGCCCCAGGACCATGATCACGCCAAGCGCGAAACCGCCCGCAATCGCGTGGATCACACCCGAGGCATAGGCATCATGATAGCCCAGTTTTACAACCATCCAGCCATCCGGGTGCCAGCCCCAGGATGCATCAATGATCCAGGTGAACGAACCGATGACAACGGCCAAAATCCAGAAGGCCGACGGCTTGATCCGCTCAATCGTAGCGCCTGAGACAATCGAGGCCGCCGTCCAGCTAAACAGCAGGAATGCCGCCCAGAACACGCCATTCAGGCGCGCCCAGAAGCCGTTGCCCAGATCCGCGCCATAGCCTTGTGCCGATGGAAGTGTTTCGGTTGAACCGCCCAGATGGGTGCCCATCAACTCAGACCATGGCACAGCATTATCACTTTGGACGATGCCGCCGGTTATGCCCGGACCATTTGGAAAGGCAAAGTAAATCCACCAGCCAAAGAAGAAGAACGTTATGGTGACCAGCGGGATCAGCATTGTGTTCTTCATCAGCGTGTGCATGTGGTTTTTGTGGCGGGTCGCCCCCACCTCATACATGCAAAATCCGACGTGGATCAGGAACATGAGCGGTATCGTCGCCCAGTAATAAAACTCGGTGAATATCACCGTTAACGCACCAATATCGGTATCCATTTTGATGTCCTCCCATTTGGACAATTATTGTCGTTGAACAGGCTCTTTTAAAAATTTGGCCCTTTAGATTGGTATATTATTGGTCTGCCATCCAGACCGATGTTACACCAAAAATTTATTTCCTCGACTCTTTTTTCACAAAAAAAGCCGAGCGTGTGAATGGCGCAACGCGCGCCGTGTTTATCCACAGTAATAAATTATTCCAAAAAAGCAACAAGGATTTTGTATTTGCACGGGTTTTGTTTTCCCCAAGACGGCCCGAACGGGTCAGATTCAGGCCGTCATTTCCGTAGGCGACCATACCGGCAGGCCCGTCAGATTGCCGCGCCACAGCACATAGGCCATCACCGGATGGTCGTGGGTTGTCATGGCATGGGGCTTCATTGAGGCATGATAGGCGGTATCGCCGGGGCGCAATATACGGGGGGATTCGCCGTGCAGCGCAAATTCGGCCTCACCGGCCAGCACCAGATACAGCTCTTCCGCCGGGTGGTGGTGCCAGGGATAGTGCAGCCCTGCGGGCGCATAGACCACAAAACTGCGCATTTGGTGGCTGTGAAAAGTGCCCTCAAGCCCGATCAACTCATAACAGCCAAAGCGGTTGAGGAAATCCGCGCCAATGTTGGTGTCTTGGTAGGTTTGCCGCCAGTCGGCCAGCGGTGCGCAGGCGATGAAGCCATCCCGAAATTCGCTGTGCCGCTGATCCGAGGTCAGGCCGGTCTCGGCCTCAAGCAGATTGGTGGCCGGTATCCGGTGCGTGTTGGCGGGCAGGCGGCTCAGGTCATCGGGGAAATCGCAAAAGGCCTGCAGATCAGGATGCTCGGCATGGGCCGCACGGGCCAGTTGCAGAAGGGTTTGCCAGCGGTCAGGCATCAACGGTCTCCGATTGTTTTCCCCATGATGGGATTGAAAAGGCATCTGATCTGTTTCGGAAACGGCAAATAAATGCCGCAAACGCAGCAGGTTTACCGGTGGGCGAAACCGCTTTATGACCAGCAGTATAGCAGATTTTCACAGGCAGAGGGGAAATTCATGGCGGCGCTCAAACCCAAGTGGCAGAATTATATAGACGGTGAATGGGCTGAGGGCGGGGCCGGGTGGATTGATGTGATCAACCCCGGCAGCGGCGAAAAACTTGCCATGCAGGCGCTGGCCGACGCGGCGGATATTGACCGTGCGGTTTTGGCCGCCAAGCGGGTGCATGATAGCGGTGCCCTGACTGCCATGCGCCCGGTTGAGCGCGGCCGGATGGTGCAGGCGATGGGGCGTTACCTTCTTGATAACATTGAAGAAATAGCGCGGATTTTGACGCTGGAGCAGGGCAAACCCCTGTGGGAGGCGCGCGGTGAAATCACTGGTGCGGCGCGGTATTTTGAATATTACGGCAATCAGGCGGAAACCCTTGAGGGCCGCTCAATCCCGCTTGGCGCGGGGTTTTTTGACTTCACTGAAAATGAGCCTTACGGCGTCTCGGCGCAGATTATTCCGTGGAATTTTCCGGTTGAAATTGCCGCGCGGTCGCTGTCGGCGGGGCTGGCCACCGGCAATGCGGTTGTGATCAAGACCTCTGAGATGACGCCATTAAGCAGCTCTTGGCTGGCCCGCGCAGCTGAGGCTGTCGGCTGGCCCAAAGGCACGGTGAATATTCTAAGCGGTCTGGGCGCGCAGGCCGGGGCGGCCTTGGCGTCGCACCCGGAGGTGGGGCAGATTGTGTTCACCGGCTCGGTCGCCACCGGCATTGCAATCGCCCAAGCGGCGGCGGCAAATGTGGTGCCTTGCGTGCTGGAACTGGGCGGCAAATCGGCGGCGATTGTGCATCAGGACGCGGATTTACAGGCGTTTGAGGGCGATATCCGCCGGGGTATTTTTACCAATGCCGGGCAGGTTTGTTCTGCCATGAGCCGGGTGATCGTGCATGAAAGCATCCATGATGAACTGCTGGAGCGTGCCGCCTCGGTGGCCCGTTCGCTATCGGTCGGGCCGGGGATTGACCGGGGTGAGGCGGGGCTGAATATGGGCGCGATGGCGTCTGAGGCACAGCGCGACCGAGCGGTGGATATGGTGCGCGCGGCGGAGAAAGCCGGGGCCAGAGTGGTCACTGGCGGCCACAAGATGAACATCCCCGGCGCGTTTTTGCAGCCGACGGTGCTGGCCGATGTCACGCCGGATATGGCGATTGCGCAGGATGAGGTGTTTGGCCCGGTCCTCAGCGTGCTGAAATTTTCTGATGAGGATGAGGCGATAGAAATTGCCAATGGTACGCAATACGGGCTGGTGGCCGGGGTGTTTACCCGTGATCTGACCCGCGCCACCCGCGCGGCGCGGCACCTGAAGGCCGGGCAGATTTTTGTCAATCAATGGTTTGCCGGCGGCGTTGAAACCCCGTTTGGCGGCTATGGCAAATCCGGCTATGGCCGCGAAAAGGGCCGTGAGGCGCTGTGGAACTATGTTCAGACCAAGAATGTGGCGATCAGGCTTGAATGATGGGCCGGGGATGGTGTTCAATCGGCGCAACCCCGTGTCCGCTACAATAAGAGACACCAAATTTGTGCCAATAGGGAGAGTGCGATGACTACCGAATTTGCCGAAGATACCCGAAAGAAATCCCGCAAAATATCCAAGAAGAAATATGAGGCCGCGATGGCGGATTTGCAGGTTGAGCTGGTCAAGCTGCAAGAATGGGTCAAACAAGAGGGCCTGCGGGTGGCGCTGATCTTTGAGGGCCGCGATGCGGCGGGCAAGGGCGGCACCATCAAGCGCCTGACGCAATCGCTTAGCCCTCGGGTGGCGCGGGTTGTGGCACTGCCTGCGCCCACCGAGCGCGAAAAAACCCAATGGTATTTCCAGCGCTATATCCCGCATCTTCCAGCGGCGGGCGAGATCACCATTTTTGACCGCTCATGGTACAACCGCGCCGGGGTTGAACG
>CAZZKL010000007.1:0-3869 GCA_964655135.1 uncultured Roseovarius sp.
CAATCCATTTGTGCCTCGGTTTCCACCGCACAGGGCCGCACGCCGCGCAGGCGGGTGAGGGCCTTGTCCGGGGCCTCACCGCCTTCAATCATCAGCCGCAACGCCACCATGCCCGAGCGGCCACAGCCCCCCTTGCAATGGATCAACACCCGCCCGCCGCCATCAAGGGCGGCGCGGGCGGCGGTGCTGGTGGCGGGCCAAAGTATCTCAATCGCAAGCTCGGGCACCCCAAAATCCTTAATCGGCAGATGCGCCCAGCGCGTGCCCATGCCCTGAATATCCGCGCCCAGATGCGCCACGCCTTCAGAGTCCATCTCGGCCAGGGTTGTCAGGCTGATCACCAAAGCTGGTTGCCAATCGCCCAGATGCATCAGATCATCCTCATAGCTGCCACCCCGCCCCGGCAATGGGGCCAGCGCCAGAATGCCGCCCGCCATAGGTAAGGCATGAATTACAAATTCCGGCATCACCGGTTACAGCCGTCTGGCATTGAACGTATCACACTGATTGGCGTCACCGCTGTCATAGCCGCGCGCAAACCAGCGCGCGCGTTGCTTGGATGTGCCATGGGTAAAGCTGTGCGGTTGCGGCACCCGGCCCGCGCGCTTTTGCAAGGTGTCATCGCCAATCTTGCGCGCCGCATTCAGTGCCTCTTCAAGGTCGCCCGGCTCCAGCAGCCCGTTCACAGCACTGGCCCAGACGCCCGACAGGCAATCGGCCTGCAATTCCAGCCGCACGGTGAGGGCGTTGGCCTTGGTCGTGCTTAAAGCTTTGCGGCGGCGGTTGACCTCGGGCAGGATGCCCAGCTCATTTTGCACATGATGCGCCACCTCATGGGCAATCACATAAGCGGCGGCGAAATCGCCCTTGGCCCCCAACTGCCGTGACAGCGTGCTGAAAAATTCGGTATCGAGATAGGCCTTTTTGTCTGCCGGGCAATAAAACGGCCCGGTCGCCCCCGAGGCCCCGCCACAGGGGCTGCTGGTGACGCCTGAAAACAGCACCATCACCGGCGGCTGATACTCTTTGCCAAATTGCTGCGGAAAAACCTTGCCCCAGACCTGTTCGGTGGTGGCCAGCACCCGCGCGGAAAATTCTGCCGCCTTTTGCTCCGAGGCATTCAACTCACGCGGGGCGCTGCTTTGGGTCAGCGTGCCTTGTCCCTCCAAGAATGGGGTAACATCAACACCCGTAAAATACCCAATCGCCAATATAACCAGCAGGCCAACGCCGCCAACACCGGCCTTGCCACTCCGCCGCACCTGACGCCGCCCTCCGGCACGGCGGCGGTCCTCGATATTGCGACTTCTGCGAATGCCTTTAAGACGCATGGTGACATCCCCCTCTCGTTACAAAACCATCCCAATACCTGCATCCTTGCCGCATCGCCGCCCAAAAGCAAGCTGGACGCCCCCCACAGCGCGCTTTAGGCTGGTGCAAATTTCCCGAATCCGGACAGGCCCCACATGACCGACACCCCGCAAACCGCCTATCAGGTTCTTGCCCTGAAATACCGGCCCGAGACATTTGCCGATCTGGTGGGGCAAGAGGCCATGGTGCGCATCCTCAAAAATGCGTTTGAGGCCGACCGCATCGCGCAGGCCTTTATCATGACCGGCATTCGTGGCACCGGCAAAACCACCACCGCGCGGATCATCGCCAAGGGGATGAACTGCATCGGGCCGGATGGCAAAGGTGGGCCAACCACCGATCCTTGTGGCAAATGTGAGCATTGCACCGCGATCATGCAGGGCCGCCATGTGGATGTGATGGAAATGGATGCGGCCAGCCGCACCGGCGTGGGCGACATCCGCGAGATTATCGATTCGGTGAACTACCGCGCCGCCTCGGCCCGCTACAAGATTTATATCATCGACGAGGTGCATATGCTCTCAACCAGCGCCTTCAATGCTTTGCTGAAGACGCTGGAAGAGCCGCCCGAGCATGTGAAATTCATCTTCGCCACTACGGAAATTCGCAAAGTGCCGGTGACGGTGCTGTCACGCTGTCAGCGGTTTGATCTGCGCCGGATTGAGCCGGAAGATCAGATCGCCCTGTTGCAGCGCATCGCCAAGGCGGAAGGCGCGCAAATCTCGGATGAGGCTTTGGCCCTGATCACCCGCGCCGCCGAAGGCTCGGCCCGCGATGCCACATCGCTTTTGGATCAGGCCATCAGCCACGGCGCGGGCGAGACGGATGCGGATCAGGTCCGCGCCATGCTGGGGCTGGCGGATCGGGGCCGGGTGCTGGATTTGTTTGACCTGATCATGAAGGGCGACGCGGCGGGGGCCTTGGCGGAAATATCCGGGCAATATGCCGATGGGGCTGATCCGATGGCGGTGCTGCGCGATCTGGCCGAGATCACCCATTGGATTTCGGTGATCAAAATCACCCCGGACGCGGCGGATGACCCGACGATCAACCCCGATGAACGCGCCCGGGGCCGGGACATGGCCGATGCCCTGCCAATGCGGGTGATGACCCGGATGTGGCAGATGCTGCTGAAGGCGCTCGATGAGGTGGCCGCAGCGCCAAACGCCATGATGGCGGCGGAAATGGCGGTGATCCGCCTCACCCATGTGGCCGATCTGCCCAGCCCTGAGGAGCTGGTGCGCAAGCTGCGCGATACCACACCCCCACCCCCATCGCCCCCTGCAGGGAACGCTGCTACCCCTGTTCGGGGCAGCAGGGGCTCGGCTATCGCCTCGCCCAATGAGGGGGGCGGCCCTACGGGCCGGAATGAGGGAGGCGGCCCTGCGGGCCGATCAGGGGGGGCTGGCTCTGCGGGCCAGACAACGGCTTTGGCGGTGGATGCGCTGGATGCGCTGGCGCGTTTTCCCACGTTTGAACATGTGGTTGAGCTGATCCGCTCAAATCGCGATGTGCGGCTTTTGGTTGAGGTCGAAAGCGGCGTGCGCCTTGCGGCTTACCAACCGGGGCGGATTGAATTTGTGCCAACGAATAGCGCCCCGGCCGATCTGGCTCAGCGGCTGGGGGCGGCATTGCAACGCTGGACCGGCAGCCGATGGGCCGTGACCCTGGTCAATGAGGGCGGGGCCGGGACGATTGCCGAAAAGCGCGACGCGGCGGCGTTGACGCTTAAGGCTGAAGCAATGGCGCATCCTCTGGTGCAGGCGGTCATCTCGGCCTTCCCAAAGGCAGCCATCACCAACATCCGCACGCCTGAAGATCAGGCCGCAAAAGCCCTAACCGAAGCCCTGCCCGAGGTTGATGATGAGTGGGACCCGTTTGAAGAGGATTAAAACTTGAAGTCTATCGGTAAGGCGGGCTTCAGCCCGCCCCCCCTTCAAGTACATCAACGGGTGGCGGGCTGAAGCCCGCCTTACCACAGTCTCAAACCATCGGTATTAGCGGCAAAGCGTTTTGATCGCCTGCGCCAGTGCCGGATCAGACGCCAGCGTATCCGCCGCCATGGCCCGGACCTGATCAAGCAAAACATCCGCCTCAACCACATGGTCAAACAGGCCCCACGCCAATGCCTCTTGGGTGGCAACCTTATATCCCGCCATCAAAATCAGCTTGGCCCGCGCCGGGCCAATCAGTTGTATCAACCGGGGCGGATCACTGGGCTGCGGCAAAAACCCCAGTTTCATCACCGGGTAAAACGCCTTTGCCCCCGGCACCGCGATGCGCAGATCACAGGCCAGCGCCATGCCCATCGCGCCCCCCGCCACCGTACCGTTGAGGGCGGCAATGCTTAGCCCCGGCAACGCCGCTATCGCCCCTGAAAGCCGCTCCCATTCCGGGCTGGTGGCCAGCCCCTGACGCGCTGCCTCAAGATCGGCCCCGGCTGAGAAAACCTTGCCCGCCCCGGTCAGCACCAACACCCGTGCCGCCTGTGCCGCCTG